>JBFKRY010000147.1:0-10100 GCA_041636995.1 Acidimicrobiales bacterium
ACAGGTACTTCGCCATGGTCGGCTCCTTACCGCTCGAGCACCCCCGCGGTGCTCCTCGGAGGTTGCCTAGCAGCCGGGGCGGGCCCTGGCAATCGGTCTGGCGGCGCCGATCTGCTGCAGGAACGTCAGCATGTCGAAGTAGTGGCGGCTCTCGTGGAGCTGGTCGCCGTCGAAGTCGAAGACCCAGGCGCCGGGCGTGGTCTGCGATTTGCCCGAGGGCGGGATCTCACCGTCCGGCGTGCTCAGTGGGCCGGTGTGGGTGCCGTGCCAGGTGACCTCGATCACCGCCCGGCCGTGGTCCTCGGTGGCGCTGGTGACCGTGCCCCGCACGTCCGGCATCGCCGCCCGCCACCCCTGCATGGCGTCGATGATGTCCTGGCCCTTCAGGCTGCGCTGGGTGCCGTGCTCGATGTACGTCGAGCTGCCGATGAGCTCGTTCGCCGCGTCCCAGTCGGCGTTGTTGAAGGCCTCCACCATGCTGGTCGCGTGGTCCGTGTGAGTTCCCATGACTGCCTCCTCGATGAAGCGTTGAGGCGATCTTCGCGAAATGCGAAGGCCAACAACAGGGGGATCCTCGCCGGCTCCGACCCTGCGAGCTTCACACGATGCGCTTCCACTCCTGGGCGGGCTCGTCCCACTGCATCCAGGCCTCCAGCTCGGGATCCCACTGGATGTACGTGTTGCGATCGGGGTCCCACTTCGGCGCCTCGACACCGTCGGGCTCGGGCTGGACGGGCGGAGCCATCGGGGGCCCGGGCGGAGCCATCGGGGGCCCTGTCGGCGGGCCGGCCATGCCGGGCGGGCCCGGAGGGCCTGGAGGGCCTGGCGCTCCGGGGGTGCCGTAGGGGCCAGGGGGCATGTACGGGGTGGTGGCCACCGCACCCGGGGGCGCGGTCAGGCCGGGGACGTAGGGTGGCTGGCCGACCGACTGCTTCGAGACCACCAGGGTCTTGGCCACCATGTCGCCCACTCGGCGGTGGCCCTTGGTGGTCACCCCGGTGATCAGGCCGACCAGCGGGAACCCGAAGGGCTGGGCGTCGACGATCCAGAGCACCGTGCGCCCGAAGCACTTGGAGAACCCGGCCAGCTCGCCGGTGTCCTGGCGGACCACCCGCAGCCCGACCATGAGCTTGCCCGGGGTGCCGCCGGTGATCCCCTGCACGATCCAGCCGATGAACAGCCAGAACCCGAAAGAGATCGCCACGATGGCGCCGGCCTCGCCGTCCTCGGCGAAGTACGTCGTCCCGTCGGCGTAGAAGCACAGGGTCGGTGAGTCGCTACGGCCACAGGGGTCGACGAGGGTCTCCACGCTGTCGGCCAGGGACAGGAAGGCGATGATGGACACGATGGTGCCGATGATGGCGTCGATGACGTAGGCGCCGATGCGCTTGCCCATCACTGCCGTCGGATCCACGTGGCCTCCCCTCGTGCCTGCCGGCCCGTGCCACTCTCCCACGAAACCGGTAGAACCGAGCGGACTCAGGCGCCGACCCAGCCGGCCAGGCGGTGAACCATCAGGTCCACGAAGCTCTCGTCGCGACCCTCGACCCGGGTGTCGATCACGTCGCCGGTCCCGACCATCCGGTGCGCGAGCAGGTCCTTGGCGACCTCGACGTCGCCGGCCAGCTCGGCCGGGCCGTAGCCGGTGACCCCCCGCGCCACCAGCTCGTCGTGGTAGTGGCCCAGCAACCGCTGCTCGTCGTCGCGGTGGGCCGGGTCGAGCGCGGTGGTGACGAAGTAGGCCACGTCCCAGCCCGGGCGGCCGTAGAGCAGCAGCTGGTAGTCGACGACGACGATGTCGCCGTTCGGCCGGAACAGCACGTTGTCGAGCCGGTAGTCGCCGTGCAGCAGGGTCCACGGCGGTGCGGCCAGCCGCTCGACGAGCTCGGGGATCTGCTCCTGAACCGCGTCGAGGCGGTCGATGATGGCCGGGCCCAGCAGCTCACCGAAGCGCTCGAGGAACTCGTCGCGGTTGCGCCGGTAGCCGGCCTGGAAGACCTTGGGCGTGCGGTCGAAGGGCCACACCAGCGGCTGGTCCTCGACCAGTTCCGTGCACATCCAGTGGGCGGCATGGAACCGGGCCAGCACGTCCAGCGCGGCCTCGGCGTCCTGGACGCTGCCCCCGCCCACCTGGCTCGCCGGGCGGGCGTCGGGGACGTCTTCGATCACCAGCAGGAACCGCCGCATCGTGGACTCGGGTAGGTCGAGCAGCCGGTCGACCAGCCAGCTGACCCCACCCAGCGGGAGACGGTCCAGCAGCCACCGGATCACCTCGGTCAGCCACGGGGCCGGGTTCGGGTCGAGCTGGCCGTGGAAGTAGCCGGGCATGGGGATGGTCAGGGTGTCGCGCAGCTCCCGGTAGACGACGATCTCGCGCTCGTAGGCCAGCAGCCCCTCGCCGAGGGCCCGGTTCTGCCGGACCGACGACGGCACCTTGGCCACGACCGTCGCGGGCAGCCCCGGCAGCTCCCGATCCCAGGTGAGGCGGCAGCGGAAGAGGTCGCCCACGAAGCCGATGCCGGCTCCCACCCGCTCGGTCTCCACGCGCAGCACGCTGGCGCCGGCCACCTCGGCGAAGGGCACCAGGTTGAACCAGGCCGGCGTCAGCTCCTCGGCGGACTGCGGGATGTGCGAGCGGGCGCGCCCGGCCACGACCGAGTCCTCAGGTCCCCGCCAGCGCGGCGACGACCGGCGCGAAGTCGTCGAGCGCATCCCGGCTGACGGTCACGTACGACACCCCGTAGCGCTCCCTGCGCTCGAGCAGCTTCTCGCAGATCTCGGCCACCGAGCCGATGAGGGTGTGTGGGTGCTCGGCCAGGACCTCGGGGCTCATGCCCATCATCGGGGCCACCGTCTCCAGGGTGGCAGCGGTGTGGTCGGTCACGGTCACGAAGTAGGCACCGATCTCGAGCTCGAGCTCGTCGAAGCGGTCGCCGGCGCCGTCGCGGATCCACTGCACCTTCTTGTCGGTCCCCTCGGCGGTTCCGCTGGCGAGCCCGTGGGCGCCGATGCGGCCGTCGGAGTTGTCGAAGTTGATCGACACGATGTCTGCCAGGCGCCCGGCGATCCCGAGGATGCGGGGCGAGCCGCCGCCGATCATGATCCGGGGGCCGCCCGGCTGGGGCGAAGCCGGCATCGCCGTAGTGCCCACGGCGCGGACGTGCGCGCCCTCGAAGTCCAGCTCGCCGCCCGCGAAGAATGCCCGGGCCAGCTCGACGTACTCCACCATGCGGTCGATCCGGAGTCCGGGGCGGTCCATGGTGATGCCCAGGGCGTCGTACTCGCTGGCGACCCAGCCGGCGCCGAACCCGGCTTCGAGGCGACCGTCGGACAGCAGGTCGATGGTGGCCATCTCCTTGGCCAGCACGAACGGGTGGTGGTAGTCGCAGCAGAAGACCCGGCAGCCGATCCTGATGGACTCGGTGGCGTCGGCCGCGGCCATCATGGCCGGGACTGCGGCCACGGTCTGGGGCGGGTGCGACGCAGCCTCGGCGGCAGCCCCGGTTCCGAGGTAGTGGTCGGCGAGGCTGAAGGTGGCATAGCCGTGGTCTTCGGCCCGGCGGGCCGAGTCCCGCCACTGCGCGGCCGAGTCGGGCGAGAAGCTCTGGTATCCGAACCGGAACGGCGTGGTCATGGCCCCCTCCCCGGGTCACGCCGAGTATCGCGTGCCATGGCCAGGGCGCGCCGGAGCTCGGTCACCTGCGCTGGCGCCATGCCCCGATGGGCCAGCTCGGCCTCGGAGGCCTCGTCGAGGTAGCGGCCGAAGGCCCGGGCCCGTTCGGGGCTCGTCAGCAGCTCGCCGATCGACGCCTGCTGGATTCGGATGGTGAACAGCACCCAGGCCGATCCGTCGAAG
Source organism: Acidimicrobiales bacterium (assembly GCA_041636995.1). Classification (GTDB taxonomy): domain Bacteria; phylum Actinomycetota; class Acidimicrobiia; order Acidimicrobiales; family UBA8592; genus JBFINV01. The sequence continues at coordinate 3,857 of JBFKRY010000147.1, forward strand.
CGGCCGAGGGCGCGCAGCGTCTGGCGCTCGCTGCGGACGACCAGCCGGTCGCCCGCCTCGGCAGCGGGCACGATCGGGTCGCCCCCGACGGGCGGGCTCGGCTGGAACAGCGCGGGATCGGCGTGCACGAACCAGTTACGCCGCCACGACGGCCGCTCGCCCAGCCGGTTCAGGAAGGCGTCCACCTTCGGCGCCAGCCGCTCCCCGTAGCCCTCGACGGGCGCGTGGACTTCGGTCACGTGGCGGCCCATCTTGTCGGCCAGGCGCCACCGAGAGGGAAAGGAGAGCGAGGCCGCCTCGAGGTGCCAGCCGCGGTGGCGGCGGCGCAGCAGGCAGAGATCCTCCTGCACGCTGAGGCCGGCGCGCTCCAGCGGATGGCGGCCACGGTCCTCGGCGACGTCGACCCCGTGGCGGCGCAGCAGCGCGACGACCGCGGCGCCGGCGCCCTCCGTGCCGGCCAGCGCCGCGAAGACCTCGTCGTGGCGCTGGGCCAGCAGCGACTGCTTGAGGGAGAGCTCCGCGGCGCGCCGCTCGTCGACCAGCAGCCACGGTCGATCTCCCAGGGCCCGGATGCCCATGGTCACCGCCGGGACCGTGGGGTCGAGCTCGATCTCGTCGAGCCAGTCGCTCGGCGCCGGGGTCATGCCCGAGAGGATCGCACACCCTGGCAACTACGCTCCGGCCATGGCAGAGACGTGGCGTGGCGACGTGGTCGGGCTGGTCGAGGCCTTCCGCGCCGGGGAGCGCTCACCCGTCGAGGAGGTCGAGGCCACCCTCGCCGCGATCGAGTCCTCCGAGCTGAACACCTTCTCGTTCGTCGACGCCGACGGCGCCCGCCAGCGGGCGGCCGGTGCGGACGTGTCGCTCCCGCTCGGCGGGGTCCCCGTCGGTGTCAAGGAGCTGCACCAGGTGGAGGGCTGGCCGGACACCTCGGCCTCGCTGGTGTTCGCCGACCGGGTCGCCACCCACACCTCCACCATGGTCCAGCGCCTGCTCGCCGCGGGCGCCAACCCGGTGGGGCTGACCACCGCCAGCGAGTTCGGCGCCATCAACGTGAGCGTGACCCCGCTCAACGGCATCACCCGCAACCCCTGGGACCCCGAGGCCACCGCCGGCGGCTCCTCGGGCGGCAGTGCGGCCGCGGTCGCGGGAGGGCTGGTCCCCATCGCCACGGGCGGCGACGGCGGCGGCTCCATCCGCATCCCTGCGGGCTTCTGCGGCCTGGTGGGGATGAAGGGCACCGCGGGGCGGATCCCCCGGGGTCCCAACACCCTGATCGGCCCGATGACCGTGGTCTCGGGCTGCCTGGCCCGCAGCGTGCGCGACGCCGCCCGGTGGTTCGACGTCTGTGCCGGCCACGACAGCCGCGACCCCTACAGCCTGCCGTCAGCGGGCGGCTGGGAGGACGGGCTGGGCTCTTCGGACCTCACCGGCCGGCGCGCCGCCATCGTCGCCGACCTGGGCACCGCGATCGTGGCCCCGGGCGTGGTCGAGCTGGTCGAGTCGGCGGGACGGAGGCTGGTGGCCGACGCCGGGCTCGAGCTGGTCGAGATCGACCCCGCCCTGCCGCCCATCACCACCGAGTGGGCCATCGCCAACCAGGCGGGCCTCTACGCCGAGCTCGCCGACCACTGGCCGGGGTGCCGGGACCAGCTCACCAAGGTGGTGGCCCGGGGCATGGAGCTCGGGCTCGACCACATGGACCTGCCCCGGGCCGCCGCGGTCGAGCAGGCTCGTACCGCGCTGAACGAGGCCATGGCCGACGTCTTCGAGCAGGTCGACGTGGTCATCTGCGCCACCAACCCCGACGTGGCGTTCCCTGCATGGGTGCAGGCCAACAACCGGGTGGCGGGGGAGCGGGTGCCCGGCGCCAACAACGGGGCCCTGACGATCCCGGCCAACATCTCGGGCAACCCGGCCATCTCCGTGCCGGCCGGAGTGCTCGACGGCCTCCCGGTGGGCATGCAGCTCATCGGCCACCAGCACCAGGACGCGCTCCTGCTCGACCTGGCGCGGGTGGTCGAGCAGCAGGCGCCCTGGCCGTTGGTCGCTTCTCAGATGCGGGTGTAGACCACCCCGAGACCGTCGGTCAGGGTGCCGTCGGGCTGGGCCGTCAGGTTGTACTCGAACTGACCGATGTCGACCGGGGCCGGCGTCAAGCAGAACACCGTAGGATTGCTGAACAGGGTGTCGCCGCTGATGCCGCCCATGCCGCGGGCCCGGGCCGGGACGTCCGGGGGGACGTTCACGCTGCAGACGGTGGCGCCGTCGTCGTACAGGTTGACGATCGGAGAGGGTCCCCCGCCGATCGTGAGCCGGAGGTTCGAGCCGTCGATGTCGACGCCCACCCAGGTCCCGGTGAACGGTGACGGAACCGCACCGGCCGGCGCCGCAGCGGTGAACAACAAGGCGGCCGCCGCTGCGACCGCCACCATGGCCTTCCTCATGGTTTCGCCCTTTCGTGTCGTGTCGACCGGCCAAGGGTGACAGCCGGTCCTACCGTGGTCAAGCGGCCGTCAGTAGTCGACCCCGGGGCAGATCTCGCAGCCGAGCCCGGCGTGGACCCGCTCGGCGGTGTCGGCGTCGGCCGGTGACTGGTACTGGGGCGTGGGCAGCCGCGCCACCCGGTCGTCGACGGTGGTCATCTCCCCGTCGGGGCCGATGTCCACCCGCATCACGTCGTCCTTCCAGTCGTCGGTCTCCGCCCAGCGGTGAGGGAGGTCGACGATGCGGCCGGGCTCGGCGTGGTGCAGGGCGTCGATGGCTGCAGCGACGATCGAGCGGTCGAGCTCGGGCTCACCGACCCGGCCCGCGGTGTGCCCCAGCGGGTAGTCGAGGAACACCGCTCTCGGCGGGTTGACCGACGCGGTGATGTCGCGGGCGCTGGTGAGCATCGTCGTGGGGATCCCGCTGGCTTCGATGTGTCGTGCGATCAGACCGACCGTCTGGTGGCACACCGGTCAGACCGGCACCAGCAGCACCGCGTCGATCCCGTCGTCCCGGCAGCGCTCGGCCAGCTCCGGGGCCAGCTGCTCGCGGACCCGCCGCTGGGAGTAGATGCCGCCCATGCACGTGAACAGCCACGGCGCCAACTCGCCGATCTCGCCGTCGGCAACCATGGACCGCAACGCGTCGATCGGGAACACCACGTTGATGTCCCGCCGGGCGTCGGTGAGGTCGTAGGCGAAGTGGGTGGCCCGCAGGTCGGTCACCTCGACGTCGGACGGGATGGCCCGGTACGACAGGTCGTCCTTGTAGTTGAACGCGGTCTGACCCACTGCGTACACCCCGCCGGTGGCGATCATGCCCACCCGGGCCTCGGCCAGCGGCTTGGCCAGTGGCGTGACGGGTGGCGGGTCGGGGTTCGACGCCCAGCTGTAGACCCCGTAGCCGAGGGCCTCGTACTGGGCCCGGGTGCGGTCGATGTAGCGGACCGGAGGCTGGCGGGCCTCGTCATCGATGGGGCCCATCGCGCTCACCCCAGCTCACCGAAGCGGACCAGTTGGCCGCCGTCGAGCACGATCGCCTGCCCGGTCACCCACGACCCGCTGTCGGCGGCCAGCCACAGGGCCGCCGCAGCCACGTCCTCGACCTCGCCGAGGCGGCCCAGCGGGTAGGACCGGGCGACCTGGTCGCCGCGCTCGCCCTCCCAGAGCAGCCGGGCGAAGTCGGTCTTGATGAGGGCCGGGCAGATGGCGTTGACCCGCACCCCCGGGCCCAGCTCGGGGGCCAGCTGCTTGGTGAGGTGGATCAGCGCCGCCTTGGTGACATCGTAGACACCCAGCATCGAGCTGGTGGACAACCCGCCCACCGACGAGATGTTGATGACCACCCCGCCCGACTCCTGCATGTGCTTGCGCCAGGCGAGCTGGGTCCACACCAGGGGCGCGGTGAGGTTGACCTCGATGGTCTTGTTCCAGCGGGGCAGGTCGACGTCGATGGTGGGGCCGGCGTAGGGGTTGGTGCCCGCGTTGTTGACGAGGATGTCGACGCCGCCCAGGCGGGCGATGCAGGCGTCGATCACCCGCTCCGCGTCGTCGAGCTGGCCCACGTGGCCCGCCTCCCACACGCAGCCGTGGCCGATCTCGTCGGCGGCGGCTTCGCAGGCGTCGGCCTTGCGGCTGGTGATCATGACCGCAGCACCGGACTCGGCGAAGGCGGTGGCGATGCCCTTGCCGATGCCGCGCGAGCCCCCGGTGATCAGCGCCACCTTCCCGTCGAGTCGCAGGTCCATGGCGGCCGAGCGTAGTCAGTGGGACCCTGGTCGCCATGGTCCGGCGCAGCTTGGTGGTCGACACCGACACCGCGTCGGACGACGCGGTCGCGCTGGTGCTCGCATGCCGCGAGCCCGCAGTGGATCTCCGGGCGGTCACGGTGGTTGCCGGCAACGTGCCCCTCGACCAGGCGGTGCGCAACGCCATCGTCACCCTCGATTTGTGCGGCGCGACCGACGTTCCAGTGCATGCCGGCGCGGCCGCGCCGCTGCGGCGGCCGCTGGAGACCGCCCAGTCCGTGCACGGTGCCGACGGCATGGGTGGGGCCGCGCTGCCCGCGCCGTCCCGCGGGCCCGAGGGCGACGCGGTCGATGCCCTGGTCGGCATGGCCGCCGGCGAGCCCGGGCGCCACACCCTGGTGACCCTGGGTCCGCTCACCAACATCGCCCTGGCCCTGCAGGTCGAACCGGATCTGCTCACCCGGTTCGAGCACACCTACCTCATGGCCGGCGCGCCCGACGGGGTCGGCAACGCCAACGCCCTGGGCGAGTACAACGTGTTCGCCGACCCCGAGGCCGCGACCATCGTGCTCGACGCGCCGGGCCCCAAGACCATGATCGGCTGGAACATCTCGCGCACGGCCGCGGTCCTCGACCCCGACGAGCAGGCCCGGCTGCGGGCCAGCGGACCCCTGGGGCGCTTCGCCGACGAGATCAACGCCGATGTCGACGCCTACTGCCGGGCCACCGGTCTCGTCGGCTACGACCTGCCCGACCCGGTCGCCATGGCGGTGGCCCTCGACGACGGCATCGTCCGCCGGGCCACCGACGAGCGCCTGGTGGTGGGCCTCGACGAGCCCACCCGGGGGGCCACTCTGCCCGACCGTCGTTTCGAGGCCCCGCCGCCCACCATCCGGGTGGTGTGGGAGGTGGACGAGGCCGCGTTCAAGCAGCGGCTCTTCGAGGCCTGCAGCGGCTGAGCCTGCCAGCGGCCCCCGTGGTTCAATGCAGGGGACTGGCGCACGCCGACGGGAGACGCTCCATGGCCATCGACTTCACCCTCAGCCCCGAGCTCGAGGGGATCCGCATGCGGGTACGGACCTTCGTGGATGAGGTCATCAAGCCCGAGGAGGCCCGGATCGAGGGCACGGGCGGGTCCGAGCCCCTCGAGGGCCGGGAGCGCATCGAGGCCCTGATCGGGCTGCGCGAGAAGGCCCATGCCGAGGGCCTGTGGTTGCCGCACATGCCCGAGGAGTGGGGCGGCATGGGTCTCGGCCACGTGGAGCTGGCGATGGTCCAGGCCGAGGCGGCCAAGTCCTACTACGGGCCCTGGGTCTTCAACTGCCAGGCGCCCGACGAGGGCAACATGCACACCCTGCTGCACTGGGCCACGCCCGAGCAGGCGGAGAAGTACCTGAAGCCGCTGTGCCAGGGGAAGGTCTGGTCGTGCTTCGCCATGACCGAGCCCGAGGTCGCGGGGTCCGACCCCACCCTCATCCAGACCCGGGCCTACCAGGACGGCGACGAGTGGGTCGTCAACGGCCACAAGTGGTTCATCTCCAACGCGCACCGGGCCAACTTCGCCATCCTGATCGCCCGCACCGAGGACGACCCCGACATCCCCCAGGCGGCCAACACCGCGTTCATCGTCGACCTGCCCGCCGAGGGCTGGACCGAGGTGCGCCAGATCGAGACCATGCACGGCAGCACCGGTCACAGCGAGATCCTCATCGAGGATCTGCGCCTCCACCAGGATCAGATGCTGGGTGGTCGCGGTCAGGGCCACCTGCTCGGCCAGTACCGGCTGGGGCCGGCCCGGCTGGCCCACTGCATGCGTTGGATCGCCCAGGCGGAGATGGCGCTCGACATGATGGTCGACCGCTCGCTGAACCGGTACTCCCACGGGTCCCTGCTGGCCGAGAAACAGGGGATCCAGTGGATGATCGCCGACTCGGCCATGGAGCTCTACCAGTCCAAGCTGATGGTGCTGCACGCCGCGCACAAGATCGACGCCGGCGAGGACTTCAAGGG
>JBFKRY010000148.1:0-10040 GCA_041636995.1 Acidimicrobiales bacterium
ATCACCGCGGTGATGACCGGCGAGGCCTATGCCATGTCGGCGCGCCTGGCCGCACGCCTGGGGCCGTTCGAGGCCCTCGGCCCCGACCGGGAGGCCACCCTGGGGGTCCTCGGCATGCACCGGGCCGCAGTCGACGACATCCCGGCGGCCGAGGCCGTGCCGGCCGCGCTCTCCGAGGCCGGCCGCGAGGTCTGGACCGAGGCCGTGGAGCTGGCCGAGACCCACGGCGTCCGCAACGCCCAGGTCACGGTCCTGGCCCCCACCGGCACCATCAGCTTCATGATGGACTGCGACACCACCGGCATCGAGCCCGACCTGGCGCTGCGCAAGGTGAAGCGGCTGGTGGGCGGGGGCGCCATGACCATCGTGAACCGGTCGGTTGAGCCCGCGCTGCACCAGCTGGGCTACGACCAGGAGCAGGCCGGCGAGATCGTGGCCCACATCGACCGGACCGGCAGCGTGGCCGGGGCCCCGCACCTCAAGGACGAGCACCTGGCCGTCTTCGCCTGCTCGATGGGCGACGTGGTCATCGAGCCCATGGGTCACGTGCGGATGATGGCGGCGGTCCAGCCGTTCCTGTCGGGCGCCATCTCCAAGACCGCCAACCTGCCCGAGACGGCCACCGTCGCCGATGTCGAGGATCTCTTCCTCCAGGCCTGGAAGCTGGGCGTGAAGGCTCTCGCGATCTACCGCGACAACTGCAAGGTGGCCCAGCCGCTGTCGGCGGGCACGGGCACCGATGCCATCACCACCGCCGCGCAGGCGGCGCTGGCCCATGCCGCCCGGCCGGTGCGCGAGCGCCTGCCCCGCAGCCGCACCTCGCGCACCTTCGAGTTCCGGGTTGCCGACTGCAAGGGTTTCGTCACCGTGGGCGAGTACGTCGACGGTCGCCCCGGCGAGATCTTCGTGCGGGTCTCGAAGCAGGGCTCCACCCTGGCCGGCATCATGGACGCCTTCGCCATCGCCATCAGCCACGGGCTCCAGTACGGGGTGCCCCTCGACGCCTACGTGCGGGCGTTCGTGGGCATGCGCTTCGAGCCAGCCGGCATCACCGACGACCCCGATCTGCGGATCGCGTCGAGCCTCATCGACTACCTGTTCAAGCGCCTCGCCGTGGAGTACCTCGACCCCGAGGTGCGGGCCCAGCTCAACATCTTCACCACCGACGAGCGCCTCCAGCCCACCCTCCCCGGTGTCGAGGAGGCAACCGCGGTCACCTCGCAGGGCCACGATGTGGAGTCCGATCCGCCGTCTGCGGTCGACGTCGTCGAACCGGCGCGGCTCCTGCGGCTGCCGGCGGCCGACTCGCCGCTGTGCATGCAGTGCGGCACCCGGATGACGCGCGCCGGGAGCTGCTACGCCTGCAGCACCTGCGGAAGCACCAGCGGCTGCAGCTGAGCGGGCCCGGCGAGCGCAAGGGGTCCGCTGAGCGCGGTCGCCCGTTTGGGTGGTCCGCTCGACCCTTGGCTACCGTCGGCCCATGGCAGGTCCTGCGCCTGGCGAGGACAGCGGCGTGCACGAGGTCTGGGCTGCCACGAGCCGCTGGCGTCGCGGCCCGGTGCTGGTGGCCGGGATTGCGGCCGCGGTCACCGTCGCCCTGGTCCTCGTCGTCGGCCTGGGCTCCGGTGGGCCCCGCGACCCGTTGAGCGACGACGTGCTGCCGGTGCTTCCTGCCGACCTGGAGATCGTCGGCGGCCGGGCCACCACCTGCGAGGTCGACCAGCAGGTCCGGGAGTGCCACCGGATCGTGGCCCTGGCGGGCACCGACATCGACGGGGTCGACATCACGGATCGGGTGACCGGGCTGTTCACCATCGGGGAGTGGTCGCTCTGCGGGACCGGGTGGGAGATCGATGCCGGACCCTGCGTGGTCGCCATCGACAGCTTCGCCAAGTGGCAGGGCGCAGGGACCAGCTGCGCCCGCCTCTGCGATCGGGCGGTGGCGGTCCTGTTGGTCGACGCTCGCTCGACCTGAGCGGTTCCGGGCGGCTCGCGGGTGCCCGTCGGCGCCGGCGGGGCCGTGGGCACGACTCATCGGGAGCGACGGGATCGAGGTAGTGTCCGCCAGTGCAGCCCGTCATCCCGAGGAGAGACCGATGCGCGCCGCCCTGCTCCGAGACGACTCCGGCAAGCTGACCCTCGAGGACGTCAGCGTCGACACGCCCCACCGCAACGAGGTGCTGGTGCAGACGGTCGCCTCCGGCCTGTGCCACAGCGACCTGCACTTCATCGACGGGACCTGGCCGGCCTCCTACCCGATGCTGCTGGGACACGAGGCGGCCGGCATCGTGCAGGCGGTGGGGGAGGACGTGGTGGGCTTCGAGCCTGGTGACCACGTGATCTCGTGCCTGTCGGTCTTCTGTGGTAGCTGCGAGCGCTGCCTGACCGGCCACAGCTACCTGTGCGAGAACCGCACCGCCATCGCCGACCGGGGTCCCGACAACCCGCCCCGGGTCAGCGATGCGGAGGGCACTCCGGTCCCACAGTTCACGGGGCTGGGGTCCTTCGCCGAGGAGATGCTGGTCCACCAGAACGCGCTGGTGAAGGTCTCGCCCGACATGCCCCTCGACCGGGCCGCTCTCCTGGGCTGTGCGGTGACCACCGGGGTGGGTGCGGTCTTCCGCAGCGCCGCGGTCCGGCCCGGGAGCACCGTGGCCGTCGTCGGCTGCGGCGGAGTCGGCATCTCTGCGGTGCAGGGGGCCCACCTGGCCGGAGCCCGCCAGATCATCGCCGTGGATCTGGAGCCCCGCAAGCTCGAGTGGGCCAGCCAGCTCGGCGCCACCCACACCGTGGACGCCGGTGAGGGTGATCCGGTGGAGGCGGTGCGCGAGCTCAGTGGCGGCGGGGTCGACTACTCGTTCGAGTGCATCGGCCTAAAGGCCACCTCCGAGCAGGCCTACGGCATGATCCGCGCCGGCGGCCTCGCCACCGTGGTGGGGATGGTCCCGCTCGGGGTCTCCCTCGAGATCCCCGGGGCCGATCTGTTCCTCGGGGCCAAGCGACTCCAGGGATCGTTCATGGGATCGAACAACTTCAGGGTCGACATGCCCCACCTCTGCGACTTGTACCTGGGCGGTCGGCTGAAGCTCGACGAGATGGTCTCGAAGACCATCACCCTCGAGGAGATCAACGACGGCTTCGACGCCATGAAGGCCGGCGAGGTGGTCCGGTCGGTCATCCAGTTCTGAGCCGCCACCCGGCCCGGTCCGCTCAGCCGAGCCCGAGCAGGCGGAGCATCGCTGGTGGGGGCGAGTGGTCGCCGGCGCGCAGCATGGCGGCCCGCTGCACGTTGACCTCGTCGAAGTGCCGGGCCCGCCAGTCGTCCCAGGGGCCGGGGCCCAGCCGTGACGAATCACCGTCGGCCTCGATGCACGCGGCCAGGTAGGCCTGCAGGACCCGGAGGTCGTCGGCGCTGCCCACCGGCCCGTGGCCGGGCACGAAGACCGACCCGTAGCCCTGCAGCACCTCGAGCGAGTCGATCCAGCGGCCGGGGTCGCCGTCGAAGGCCAGCGGGGTGGTGCCGAAGCTGGCCAGAGCGCCGCAGATCACCACCCCACGCTCGGGGATCTGGACCGCCAGGTTCTGGTCGAGCTCGCCGGGGAGGGGCACGGCGACGGCGCTGGCGCTGATCCAGGCGGCCTCGGTGATCACGTGGCTGACGGGCCGGGTCGCGACGTCGACCAGGTCGTCGGCCTGGTCGGGGTAGAGCCGCCGGCAGCCCTCGAGGTTGGGTGGCTGGTCGAGATGGGCGCTGATCTGGGGGGTCCCGTAGACGGCGGCGAGGGGGAAGCACGCGGAGCCGCCGACGAACTCGAGATGGCTGCTCGTGGTCACCACCCGGGGCACCGGCAGGCCGAGCTGGCTCACGGCGTCGGCGAGGGGAGCGGCCTGCGGCGGGCTGAGCAGGGTGTCGACCACGGTGACGCCGTCGTCGTCGCTCACCACCGCAGCGTTCGGCGAACCCGGCTCGCCGGTCCCGAGCCAGACCGCCACGCCCAGCGCCACCTCGTGGAGCATCGCGGCACCCTACCGGCAGTACGCTGGGTTCTCCCGGAATCCCGTGCCCCACCCGAGGGGTTGCCTCCGTCGTGCTCGCTTCCATTCCCAGCCCCAGCTCGGGCGCCATCGACATCGGACCGTTCACGTTCCGGGCCTACGGGCTGCTGATCGCCGCGGGGGTGCTGGCGGCGGTGTGGCTCACCGCCAAGCGGTTCGCGGCGCGGGGCTACGACGCCGACCACGCCACCGGCCTGGCCATGTGGGTGGTTCCGGCCGGCCTGGTGGGCGCCCGCCTCTACCACGTGATCACCGACTGGCGCCGGTTCGAGGGTCGCTGGGGCGAGGCCTTCGAGATCTGGGAGGGGGGTCTGGGCATCCTCGGGGGAGTGATCGCGGGCGCGCTCGCGGGCGTCGCCTACGCCCGCAGGCACGATCTGCCCCTCGGGCAGATGGTCGACATCGCGGCCCCGGCCCTGCCGCTGGCGCAGGCCATCGGCCGCTGGGGCAACTGGTTCAACCAGGAGCTGTTCGGCAAGCCCACCGACCTGCCCTGGGGGCTCGAGATCGATCGCAACGAGCGGCCCGACGAGTACATCGGCGAGGAGACCTTCCATCCCACGTTTCTGTACGAGTCGCTCTGGAACATCGGCCTGGTGCTGGTGCTCCTCCGCCTCGACCGGGCCCGTCGGCTGGGCCCGTCGGGCCTGTTCGCCGCCTACCTGGCCGGCTACTCGGCGGGGCGGCTGTGGATCGAGGCCATCCGCATCGACGAGGCCTCCGAGATCGCCGGACTGCGGGTCAACCTGTGGGTGTTCTCGATCCTGCTCGTGGTCAGTGTTGCGTGGGTGATCGAGACCTGGCGGGAGGGTGTCGACGAGCCGGTCGCCGGTGAGCCCGCCCCGGACGAGACGTCGGGTCCCGACGTCGCCGTCGACGTCGACTGAGGCCCGCGGTCGGGTCTCACCTCGCCAGACCCGACCCTGTAGCGTCGGGCCCCGTGAAGGTCGAGCCTGGGCGCGAAGCGCCGAGCGCTGAGCGCCCCTACCAGAACCGGGTCCAACGGAACTTCGCGTTCGTCGACCTGTCGGGGTTCACGGCGTTCACCGACAGCGAGGGCGACGGGGCCGCAGTGGACCTGCTCATGGAGTTCCGCTACCGGCTCCGGGAGATCGCGGCCCGCTACGGGGTCCGGATCGCCAAGTGGCTGGGCGACGGCGCCATGCTGGTGTCGACCGACGCCGAGCCCCTCACCGACGCCATGGTCGACATCGGCGACGCTTTCGACGGGGCTCGCCTGGCCCTGCGCGCCGGCATGGCTGCGGGTCCGGTGATCCTGTTCGAGGGCGACGACTACATCGGCCAGGCGGTGAACCTGGCGGCGCGCCTGTGCGAGCAGGCTGCTCCGGGTGAGGTGCTGGCGGCGGCGTCGATGATCTCGTCCATCCACCACAACACCTTCACCCCGATCGGCGCGCACCCCGTCGCCGGCATCGCCGAGCCGGTGGAGCTGGCCCGCCTCGACCGGAAGGTCCCCGGCAGCTGACGTGGCCGGCGACGACTACACCGACTTCGAGCGGGCGGTGGCGGCGGTCCTGGACGGGTTGGGCGAAGGCGACGTGGTGACTTACGGCGAGGTCGCCGCGGAGGCCGGGTATCCGGGCGCGGCCCGAGCGGTCGGCTCCTTCCTACGGCACCGCTCCGGCCATCCCTGGTGGCGAGTGGTCACCGCCACCGACCGCCTGGCGCCCGGCCACGAGGTCGAGCAGGCCCGCCGGCTGCGCGCCGAGAACGTCCCGGTCGACGGGGGGCGGGTTCGGCTGGGCTGACCTGGCGCGACCGCGGTGGACGCCCCCATCGGCGGTTCCGAGGGCGATGCGAGTATCCTCGCGGGGTGGCATGGGACGGTGCCCCCCACCTCGTCCGCCACCGGTGTCGCCCGCTCCGCGGTCGCCACCACCCCCTTTCGATGAGAGCTCGTGACTGCTGAACTTCCCACCTGGAGCCAGCTCGGCGTGGACGCCGACCTGGTCGAGGCCCTCGTGAGCGAGGGCATCAAGGCCCCGTTCCCGGTCCAGGCCCTCACCATCCCCGACGCCATCGCCGGCGTCGACGTGTGCGGGAAGGCCAAGACCGGCTCGGGCAAGACCATCGCCTTCGGGATCCCGATGATCCAGCGGCTGCAGGCCGAGCCGGCGCGCCACGAGCCGGTCGCGCTCACCTTGGTCCCCACCCGTGAGCTGTGCATACAGGTGTGCGAAGCGCTGACCCCGCTCGCTGCGGCCCGAGGGCTGCGCATCCTGGCGATCTACGGTGGCGCGAACATGGACCGCCAGATCCAGGCCTTGCGGAAGGGCGTCGACATCGTGGTGGCCACGCCCGGGCGGATGATCGACCTGCTCGATCGGGGCGAGGTCTCGGTGGCCGACCTCGACATCGTCGTCATCGACGAGGCCGACCGGATGGCCGACATGGGGTTCCTGCCCCAGGTCGAGTGGATCCTGCGCAAGGTCGAGGGCCGCCACCAGACGTTGCTCTTCAGCGCCACCCTCGACGGCGCGGTCAACTCCCTGATCCAGCGCTACCAGACCGACCCCGCGATGCACGAGGTGGAGTCCGACGAGATCACCGTCGAGCAGATGACCCATCGCTTCATCCACGTGCACCAGATGGACAAGGTCAAGGTGGCCGCGGCCATCGCCCGCGACGCGTCCCGGGTGCTGATGTTCTGCAACACCAAGGCCGGCTGCGACCGTCTGGTGCGCAACCTGCGGTCCGAGGGCGTCCGGGCCCAGGCCATCCACGGCGACCTCCGCCAGCACATGCGGGAACGGGCGCTCGAGCGCTTCGCCGACGGTCGGCTGCCGATCCTGGTGGCCACCGACGTCGCCGCCCGGGGCATCCACGTGGACGACGTCGAGGTGGTGCTGCACTACGACGCGCCGCCCGAGCACAAGACGTACCTGCACCGATCGGGCCGCACCGCCCGGGCCGGGACCGCGGGACTGGTGGTCACCCTGGTGCTGTGGAACGAGGAGCTGGAGATCAAGCGCATCCAGAAGCGGATCGGTCTCGACGAGCCAATCGTCGAGATGTTCTCCAACGACTCCCGCCTGGCCGATCTCGCGGGCTGGCAGCCCGTCCCCGACTGAGCCACCGGCCACGCCCTAACCTCGGGGCGTGGCCCTCACCACCACACCGATGGCGCTGGGTGCCCGGCGGCGGCCCCGACCGATCGGCTGGATCCACCGGGCCCGCACCGACGTGGCCGTGGCGGTGGCGTGGGTCCCGTTCGCGATCGCCGCGCTGGCGATCCCGGCATCGTCGCTGCGCTGGTACGCCTTCGGGGTGCTGGTGCTCTCGCTGGCTCACCAGCCGCTCACCCTGGCGGTGGTGTACGCCGACGGCGAGCAGCTGGCCGCCCGGCGGAGGCTGTTCACCTGGACGCCGGTGCTGCTCGCCGCCGCGGTGTTCGTCGGGCTCCACATCAGCTTCATGCTGGTTGCGGTCATCGGCGCGGTCTGGAACACCGAGCACACCCTGATGCAGCGCTACGGGCTGGTGCGCATCTACCGACGCAAGGGCGGTGACACCGGCCCAGGACGTCTCGACCTGGCGCTGCTGGCGAGCTGGCTGGCCCTGGTCCTGGCCTGGGCGGTGGCCGACCCCCGGACCCCGGCGCGCATCGAGTCGCTCGGTCTGGGTACGGCCAACCAGCGCAGCCTCGAGCTCCTCCTGGACGTGCGTCCTCGTGCGCAGGTGTTGCTGGCGCTCACGTCGGTGATCGCCGTGGCCATCACCATCCGGTGGTGGCGGCGCGAGCGGCGCTGCGGCTTCGACGCCAACCCGGCGGCCTACCTCTACCTGGGGGCCACGGCCGGGCTGTTCCTGCTGGCGTTGGTCCATCCGGTCGCGGCGCTGCTGGGGTGGATCGGCTCGCACGCCGCCGAATACTTCGTCGTCGTCGCTCAGAGCCTGAAGGCCAGGCATCCCCCGGGCGGCCAGGGCCGCACCCTGTTGGCTCGCAGCGTCGGGGGTCCCCTGGGAGTGGGTGGCTTCGTGGCCCTGGCGTCGGCCACCGGCACCGCGGTCGTGCTGATGGCCCACTTCCACGCGGGCCTGATCCTCTACGGCATGGTCTTCTTCTGCGTCGGCGGGCTCCACATCCTCTACGACGGCGTGATCTGGAAGCTGCGCCGGCCGGCCGTCGCCGAGTCGTTCGCCATTGACTCCTGAGGAGCTCGTCCGGGGTTGGGTCGACGCAGTGATCGGCGACGGCGCCTCCGCTGCTGACGCCGTCGGTGGGCTCGCTCGCGCTGCCGCGTCCTCCCGGGGCCTGCCGTTGGACCGCACCGCGCCGGTGCTCCTGCACCGCGATGGCGTCCCGGCCCCGCCGCCGGGCTGGTCACCGTCGCCGTGGGATCTGGGGACCGCCTACGAGCAGGCCCTCGATCGGGTGCACCGGCGCCGCCACGGCGTCCATTACACGCCCCGGCCGATCGCCGACGGGCTGGTCAGGATCGCCCTGGGTGGCGCCGCCCACGCCGAGGTGTGCGACCCTGCGGCCGGGTCCGGCGCCTTCCTGCTGGCCGCCGCCGACCACCTGGAGCGGCTCGGGGTTCCGCCGGAGACCGTCGTCGCGGAGCGGCTGTGGGGCATCGACATCGACCCGACCGCGATCGAGGTGTGCCACGCGGCCCTGGCCCTGTGGGCCTCACGCCACGGCGCTTGGCGAGGGCCCGGCGACCATCTCGTGGTCGCCGACACCCTCCGCGCCGGGCGACGGGCCTTCGGCGGCCGCAGCCGAGGCTTCGACGCGGTGGTGGGCAACCCGCCCTTCCAGAGCCAGCTGCAGGCGGCCACGGCCCGCTCACCGGAGGACGGCCAGCAGCTCCGGGACCGGTGGTGCCCGACGGCCGGCGCCTACGCCGACACCGCGGCCTACTTCATGGTCGCGGCGCTGGAGCTCTGTGACCACGGCGGCGCGGTCGTGCTGGTGCAGCCGCAGTCGAGCCTGGCGACCGGCGACGTGGAGCCGATCCGGCGCCAGCTGCTGGAGGAGGCCTCGCTCGAGGGGCTCTGGATCGGCGACGGGAACGCCTTCGCAGCAGCGGTGCGAGTCTGCGCGCCCCTGCTCCGGCGCGGTGGCACCGACCGGCCGACGGTGGCGCGCTGGTTGGGCTCCACGATGGAGCGCCTGCCGCCTGCCGGTCCCGCGGACCACCGGTGGTCGGCGCTGGTGGCCGACGTCCTGGGCGCCCCCGGGGTGCGCCCTCGACCCGGCGGAGTGCTCGCCGACAGCTGCACGGCCACCGCCGGCTTCCGGGACGAGTTCTACGCGCTGGCGACCCATGCGGTCGACGACGCGGAGGGCCCGGGACCGCCGCTGGTGACCGTCGGGATGATCGATCCCCTGCGCAACCGGTGGGGGCGGGGCACGTTCCGCATCGCCGGCTGCCGGTGGTCGCACCCCCGGGTCGACGTCGAGGCCCTCGCCGAGCACCAGCCCGGAGTCCACCGCTGGATGTCCCGGCTCCTGCGGCCGAAGGTGCTCGTGGCCACCCAGACCAAGACCATCGAGGCGGTGGCCGACGAGGAGGGCACCCTGGTGCCGTGCACCCCGGTGATCGCCGTCCTCCCCGATCCCGACCGGATCTGGCACGTGACCTCGGCGCTGCTGTCCCCGGTGGCCGCAGCCGGCGCGCTCGCGGCGTCGGCCGGAGCCGCGTTGTCGGCCGACACCATCAAGCTTTCGGCCCGCCAGGTTCTGGCCCTGCCGGTGCCCGCCGACGTCTCCGCCTGGGACGAGGGGGCCGAGCTGGCGGAGCGGGCCTCGGGATGCGCCAGCCCCGACGAGTGGCGCGAGACGTTGCTCGAGCTGGGCCAGGTCATGTGCCGGGCCCACGGCGTCGGCGCCGACACCGTCCGGCTGCTGGACTGGTGGGCCCCGCGACTCCCGCCCTGGCGATGAGCTGTCCGGTTGCATTCCGCGGTGCTGGCTGGTTGACTCGTTCCAAACATCAGGAGTGGCCGACGCCGTCAGG
>JBFKRY010000149.1:0-10039 GCA_041636995.1 Acidimicrobiales bacterium
AGCCTGCGGCACATGTCGGACTCCTCGATCTCGTTCACGCCCGCCGGACCGCCCGAGACCGTGCTCGACCCCGAGCCGCCCGAGGCCCTCACCGGCCTCACCGAAGCCCTGGCGATCGAGGATCGCGAGCAGGCCCGGGCCGCCGTCGCCCGGGTGGTCGCCGACCACCCCCGGTTCCTCGACGGCTGGGCCCGCCTGGGGGACCTCGCCCGCGACGACATCGAGGCCTACGCCGCCTACCGGGTGGGCTATCACCGGGGCCTCGACCGACTGCGCCAGCGCGGCTGGCGGGGCTCGGGGTTCGTGCGCTGGGAGCACCAGACCAACCGCGGGTTCCTGCGGGCCCTGGCCGGCCTCGAACGGGCCGCGGCCGCCATCGGCGAGCACGACGAGCAGGAGCGCTGCGCCCAGTTCCTCCGCCAGCTCGACCCCCACTGGCCCCCGCCGGAGCTCGGCGGCTGAGCCAGGTGCGGCCCGATCGCCGCGACGCGATCGACGTCGCTCGCGTCGCCGCGCTGCTGGTGGTCGTGGTCGGCCATCTCACCCTCGCTGTCGTCGACCGTGATGCCGGCAGCGTGCGCGGCGCGAACCTCCTGGCGCTGCGCCCCGAGTGGGCCTGGGTCGCGGCCGCAGCGCCGATGCCGATCTTCTTCGCCGCCGCGGGGTGGGCGAACGCCCGGGCGTCGGTGGTTTCCGCGGCACCTCGGTTCCGCACCCTGGTGGGGGTCGCGACCGTCGTGGTGGTGTCCTGGTCGGCTGCTGTGGTCGTCGCTCGGGCCGTGGCCGGCGGGCCCGGCGTGGTGGCCGACGGCGCCCGGATCGCCACCCAGCCGGTGTGGTTCCTCGCTGCGTACGTCCCGTTCGTCGCCACCGGCCGCTCCCTGGCCGCCATGGCGGCCCGGGCGCCGGTCGCCGTCATCGGCGGCTCCCTCGCGGTGCTGGCCGCACTCGACGTGGCCCGCTTCGGCCTCGGCGCCCCCGACTGGATCGGCTGGCCCGGCTTCTTCCTGGCGTGGGGGGTGCCCTGGCTGGCCGGCGGCTGGTGGCGCGATCGCGCCGATCGCGGGTTCCGGGAGCAGCGGGCGGGCCTCGTGCTCCTAGCGGTCGGGGTCGCTGCGGCAGTGGCCCTGGTTCACGGAGCGGGCTACGCCCCCGCGCTGATCGACGCGGTCGAGGGGGCCCGGTCGAACACCACGCCGCCGACGCTCTACACCGCGGTCGTCGCCCTGGCGCAGGTCGGCGTGCTGCTGCTCGCTGCCCCCGCACTCGACGCCGCAGGGTGCCGCTGGCGGCGCATGTGGGACCGAGCCGGCGAGGCCGCCATCGGCGTGTACCTGTGGCATCTCACTGCGCTGGCGCTGTGCGGTGCCGTGATCGCGCTGGGCCTCCCCGTCCCCGAACGGCTCACGCCCGCCTGGTGGGCGACCCGACCGCTGTGGTGGGGTGCGGTGATCGCCGTCGCGCTCGGTCTCGTTGCGGCCACGGTCGCGATTCGAGACTGGATCCGAGATCGGTCCGGAGAGCCCGCCGTTCCTGGCGCCGCGCATGCGGTTGCCGGGGTGGTGCTGGCAGCTGCAGCCGCGGCGCTGGTCGGCCTCCGTGGACCGCGGACGGTTCCCTTGGCCTTCGCCTGCTCGGTGCTGTTCGTCGCGGCGTGGCTGGCGCTGGGTGGCGGCCGCAGCCGGCCCGCGGGGAGATCGGCCCCGTCCGGAACAGGAGCACGGCAGCCTCGAACCCCCTGAGATTCAGCTCGGTTGGCCGGTCTGTGCGATCAGCTCACCGAAGAGCTCCCAGATGACCGAGGCATCGCCGACCGCGACGTCGAAGCGGTTCATGCACACCGTGGCGCTCCACCCGTCGTCGGTCACCCCGGCTGCGCACGTATGCCCCGTGACGCCGCCGCCGGCATGGCCCCATCCCGTGCCGCGTTCGGGCCAGCGCTGCGCTTCGATCCCGAGGCCGACACCCCCCAGGGCGTCGGTCATCGCTTCGACCCACGCCGCCGACAGCAGGCCGTCGAAGATCGAGCCGAAGAACGTCGCCACGTCGCGGGTGGTCGAGACCTGGCCGCCCGAGGCCCACGTCTGCGAAACGGCACCGCGAGCTGCCTCGAGGCTCAGCCGCACCACGAGCTCCTTCGAGAGGGCCATCTCGCCGGGGAGGAGGCGGTCGACCTCGTCGGGCCACGCCAGGGAGGTGTCCGCCATCGCCAGCGGATCGAAGATCCGGGTCTGCATCACCTCGGCGAGGGGTTGTCCGGTTGCCGCCTCGATCACCCCACCCACCACCACGTAGCCGGGATTGGAGTAGGCGAACGGCGCGGGCAACGGCAGATCCCCGACCTCGGATGCCGCGATGGCCAGGAGCTCGGCTGGGGTCATGATCTCCTCGAACCTCGCGAGTGCGGCCGGACCCGGCTCGACCCCGGTCGCCAGATCTCGAACAGCCAGCCCAGCACGGTGCCACAGGAGCAGGCGCAGCGTCAGCTCGTCGGCTCGGGGGAACTCCGGGAGCCAGCGCTCGATCGGCTCGTCGAGATCGAGCACGCCGTCCTCGACCAGCAGCAGCGTCGTGGCCGCCAGCATCGTCTTCCCGATGCTGCCGATCAGGAACTGCGCCGAGTCGGCGGGCGCCTCACCCTCGAAGGAAGCGCCGACCGAGGTGATCGCGCCCTCCGGGGAGATCACCGACGCTGCCAGCGCAGAGACCTCCAGGCGCTCGGCCCAGGCATCGAGGACCTGCTGCAGCGCCGCGGGATCGACCTCCCGGACAGTCTCGACCTCGGGCTCGGCGTCGGGCTCGATCTCGGCCACGGGCGGCGTCGGCGGAGCCGGAGTGACCGTCGCCGGGCCCGGCATGGTCTCCTCCTGGCCGCCGCACCCGGCGGCCAGGATCGCCACCACCGTCAGCATCGCGATCCGGTGACGCATGACAGGCCCCTCTCACCGGCTACCCCCTGGCCTAGCTCGGGCCCGGTCGGCGAGACCAGAGGCCTTGGACCCAGAGTTTCAGCGGAAGGCGAACCAGAGGCTGACCGCGATGCCGGCCGCGGCCAGGACCGCGCCCACCACGAGGGTGGACCGCGGGATCCTGCCGTCCTCGGGGACCCCGGGCATGCGGCGACGGATGATCCGCAGGGCCCGGTCGGCCCAGGCCACGTCCTCCGCGAGCACCACCAGCCCGGCCGCGATGACCAGCCAACCCGGGCCGGGGAGCGGGAGCATGACGATTCCAGCGATGAGGAGCAGGAACCCGCCAGCCATCCGGGCCAGGCGGACGAGCACGTGACGCCTCGCCGCCTCCCGGGTGGGCTCGCGGGCCCCGGTGGCCAGCTCGGCCTCGATGGCTGCCCGTTCGAGCGCCTCGAGCTCGTCACGATCCATGCCCCCAAGTATGGCGGGATCGGAGCCGCCCTCCCGACGGTCGGGCGATACTGTTCCCCGATGGCAGCTCCCGGAGGCGCAGGTCCCATCGGCCCCTACCCACCCGGTGTCGAGACCGACGAGGACCGCGAGGAGTACGACCGGCTGCGGCGCCGGGTCCTGTGGACCCTGCCCTACGGCCTCTACATCGTGGGCTCCCGCCACGGCGACCGACGCAACGGGATGACCCTCAACTGGGCCACCCAGGTGAGCTTCGACCCGAAGCTGGTCGGCATCGGTGTCGAGCGCACCGCCCTCACCCACGAGCTGATCGAGAGGGGCGGCGTCTTCAGCCTGTGCACCGTCGCCCGCGACGACCGGGCCATCGTGCGCAAGTTCACCAAGCCGGTGGAGGTCGACGCCGAGGCCATGACCCTCAACGGCTTCGCCTTCCACGACGGGGTCACCGGCGCCCCCGTCCTCGACCAGTCGCCGGCCTACCTGGACTGCGAGGTCCGGCAGGCGGTCGAGACCGGTGGGCACACGTTCTTCGTCGGCGAGGTGGTCGATGCCGGCTTCCAGGCCGACGAGGACACCGAGGTGCTGCGCATGGAGGACACCCGCATGAACTATGGCGGCTGAGCTGCCGCGGTTCTCCGGAGCCATCCTGGCCGGCGGCAGGTCCCGGCGCATGGGCCGGGACAAGGCGCTGATCGAGGTGGGTGCCGGTCATCTCATCGGCATCGCCGTCGGCGCGCTCGCCGACGCCGGCGCCGCGGAGATCTACGTGGTCGGCGGCGATGCCCACGCCCTCGGCGGGCTCGGGCTCCGCTGCATCCCCGACCAGTTCCCGGGGGAGGGTCCCCTGGGCGGCATCATCACCGCGCTCGACGCCGCCCGGGAGGAGGTGGTGGCGGTGCTCGCCTGCGATCTCCTGGGGACCGGCGGGCCCGCGGTGCGCGCGATCGTGGCGTCACTGGGTGATCACGACGTGGTCATCCCCGTGGTCGAGGGGCGCCGCCAGACCCTCCACGCCGCCTGGCAGCGGCAGGTGCGCGGCGTGTTGCGCGACCGCTTCGACGCCGGCGCCCGAGCCGTGCACGAGGTCCTCGACCAGCTCGCGGTGCTCGAGCTGGTCGGCGGCGACCCGGACCGGTACCGCGACGCGGACCGCCCTGCCGACCTCCGGGCCCCGCCCGGGACCGACGCAGCTGGTGACACGCAGTAGCATCGGGCGGCGAGGAGGAAGTGGCTGGTGAGCGTGCCCGAGATCGGTGTCGACGAGCTGGAGGAGCTCGATCCGCGCACGGTCCAGCTGATCGACGTCCGCGAGCCCGACGAGTACGAGGAGGCCCGGGTGCCCGGCGCGGTGTCGATGCCCCTCATGACCATCCCCGAGCGGCTCGGCGACGTCGACGGTGACGCGTCGGTCTATCTCATCTGCGCCGTCGGCGGCCGTTCGTACAACGCCGCCGAGTACCTGCGCGCTTACGGGTACGACGCGATCAACGTGGCCGGTGGAACCAAGGACTGGATCGCCCGCGGCAAGCCAGTCGATGCCGGCCCAGCTCGAGCTTGATGGCCCCACGCTCGCCGGGAATCCCGGGGCTCGCTCCGTGACTCCAGAGGTACCGGAGCTGGTGGTCGACGACGACCGTCTCGAGGCCCTGATCCCGGAGATCCTCGACCAGCCCGCCTACGCCATGGACACCGAGTTCCATCGCGAGCGGACCTACTACCCCAAGGTGGCGCTGGTCCAGGTCAACTGGGGCGCCGACATGGTCCTCATCGATCCGCTGGTGGTGTCGCTCGAGCCGCTCGCTGCGGTCCTCGACGGGCCCGGTCTGGCCGTGATGCACGCCTCCAGCCAGGACCTCGAGGTGTTCGCCCGGGCCTGCGGGACCGTACCCACCCGGCTGTTCGACACCCAGGTCGCGGCCGGCTTCACCGGGCTGCGCAGCCCGTCGCTGGCGGCGCTGCACGACAAGCTGCTCGGCATCCGGCTCCCCAAGGGCGACCGCCTGACCGACTGGCTGCGTCGCCCCCTGGGCGAGACCCAGCTGGCCTACGCCGCGTCCGACGTCCGGTACCTGCTGGACATCCACCGCCAGCTCGAGGCCGAGCTGGCCCGCCGGGGGCGGCTGCAGTGGGCCGAGACCGAGTGTGCCGAGGTGCTGGCCCGGGGGCTCAGCCAGCGCGATCCCGAGACCGCCTGGCTCCGGATCAAGGAGACCCGCCATCTGGGGCGCCGGAGCCGGGGCGTGGCCCAGGCCGTGGCCGAGTGGCGGGAGCTGCGCGCTCGCGAGGTCGACCAGCCGCCGCGGTTCATCCTGCCCGACCTCGGCGTGGTGGGGGTCGCGCAGCGCCCACCCCGCACCATCGACGACCTCCGCCGGGTGCGGGGCATCGACGAGCGCCACGTGCGCGGTCAGCTCGGGGAGGAGCTGCTCGA
The DNA here is from genome assembly GCA_041636995.1 of Acidimicrobiales bacterium. GTDB lineage: Bacteria > Actinomycetota > Acidimicrobiia > Acidimicrobiales > UBA8592 > JBFINV01. The sequence continues at coordinate 5,815 of JBFKRY010000149.1, forward strand.
GGTGGTGGCTGCCGGCCTCGAACGCGACATCGACCTGCCCAAGCGCCCGTCGAACCGGGCGCTCATGGAGAAGCTGCGTCCTGCGGTCATCCTGGTCTCGGCGTGGATGACCCAGCACGCCCAGGACATCGACATCGACCCGGCCCTGCTGGGGACCCGGGCCGACATCGAGGCGGTGCTCCGTGGCGACGTGGACGCCAGGCTGGCCCAGGGCTGGCGGGCCGAGCAGGTGGGCGACCCGATCAGGCAGCTGGTCAACGGCCAGGCGACCCTGGCGTTCGAGGACGGCCGGCTGGTCCTCGAGGACCGGGTCCGCTGATCGCCAGCAGCCCGATTCGAACTACATCCGAATCAACTGGAAGACACCGACAGTCACGTGCGTCCCAGCAGAAGCGCGGGAAGGCCCAGAAGCCGTGCGATCGGCCCCGGAACGCTGTAGGGTGCGGTGGGGACGGAGGCCGGGCCCACAGCGCACCCTGCCAACCGACCAGATTGCCGCCACCCCCGAACACCGGAGCCGACCCGTGAAGAAGGGACGACACCGCCGATACGTCGAGGCTCGCGAGCTGAAGCGTCAGAACGACGGCTTCGACGATCTCTTCGAGGAGAACGAAGACCCCTGCGACGAGTGCGGGGCGCTCCCGGGTCAGGACCACAAGTCCTGGTGTCTCAATGCCGGTGCGGCCGCCATGGCCGACGAGGGCTGATCGGGTCCCGCCTCAGGCGCCGGTCTCGTCGAGGATCTCGCCCAGCCGCAAGATGTCATCGGTGCGGACCACACCGATGAAGGTGCCGTCGCGCTCGGTGATGGGCAGCAGGTCGATGTCGGCGGCCTCCATGGCCGCAATGGCGTCGCGCAACGTCCACGATGCCCGCCCGGTGGGCAGCTCGGTGGCCATGAGCTCGCCGACGGTCACGTCGTCCCAGTGCTCGCGGTCGATCTCCTTCAGGTGGTCGAGATCGCACATGCCGACGTAGCGGCCGCCCTCGACCACGGTCACCGTTCGCTCCCGGCGCCCGAGCACGTGCGCGTACACGAACTCGGCAGCGGTGGCATCGGGCGGGACCGTGAAGACGTCGGTCTCCAGCGCCGACGCGATCGGGAGCTCGAAGCGACCCTCCAGGTGGCCCATCCGCTTGGCCCGCTGGAACCCGGCGATCGAGCTGTCGCCGGCGACGAGCTGTGACATCGCCGCCGCGATCAGCGCCGGCACCACGTAGGGCGACGCCCCGGTCGACTCGGCCACGAACATGACCGCGGTGATCGGCGCCCGGTAGCCGGCGCCCAGGAAGGCGGCCAGGCCCAGGGTGGGGTACAGCGAGGTCTGCTCCTCCCGCAGCACCTCGCCCACGAAGGAGCCCATGATGATGCCCTGCACCGCGAGGGGGATGAAGAGCCCGCCGGTGCCCCCGCCCCCGACGGTGACGATGGTGGCGGCCAGCTGGAAGAGGAACAGCCCCGCGATGAGCCCCAAGCTGCGGTCGCCGGCCAGCAGCCAGGACACGGCCTCGAAGCCCGGACCCAGGGTCACGGTGTCGTCGAAGACCGCGTCGGCCCCCACGACCAGCCCGCCCAGGATCAGCCCGGCCGCGACGACCCGGCGCACCGCGTCGAGCTCGCCGGAGAGAGCCTTGGCCTGCCGGACCAGCCAGGCGTAGCCGCGTCCGGCCAGGCCAGCCACCAACCCGATCACCGCCCCGCCCAACAGGTCGACCAGGTCGATGCGGGGATCCTCGAACCCGAGACGGGGGAAGACCGGGTCGTTGTCGATGATCGCCGCGAACACGATGAAGCTGGTGGCGCTGGCCAGCAGGGCCGGCAGCAGCGCCCGGCGGGCCACGTCGTCGCGGTAGGGCGCCTCGAGCGCGAACATCACTCCGGTGGCCGGCGTCCTGAAGATGGCCGCCACGCCGCTGGCGGCGCCCGCGGTGAGCAGGATCTTGGCCTCGTCGCGCCGGAAGAACCGGGAGAACATGTCCTGGAGGTTCTGGCCGATCGTCGCGCCCGCGTAGATCGAGGGGCCCTCGAGTCCGACGGCGCCGCCACCGCCGATGGTGGCCACCCCCGCCAGCAGCTTGGCCGGGAGCTCCCGCAGCGGCAGGTTCGGGACCCGCTCGTGGAAGGCCCGGACATACTCGTCGGACGTGGACGGGGTGGCCCCGTGGCCGACGGAGCGCAGGATGAGGGTGGCTGCGGTCAGACCCAGGAACGGGGCTGCGGCCTTGAACCACAGCGGCTGGTGCGCCACCTCCTCGAGCAGGATCTCGACGGTCAGCTGGTCGAAGCCGGCGAGGATCACCCCGACGAGCGCGCCCAGGGTCACCGAGGCCACCAGGATGCGCGGCAGGCGCACCGAGGTGTCGAGCAGCAGCTCCGGGATCTTCATGATCGGGACCGCGAGGTCGGGTGCGGAAGCAGGGTCTCGGTCGGGCGCCGATCGAGATAGTCGGTGAGCCGATCGAGCAGAGCCTCGCCGACCAGGGCCGCGATCTCGTCGCGGTGGCGGCGGTAGAGCGGGGTCGAGGCCACGAAGGCCTGGTGGTCCTCGGTACACCACCAGTGGAAGTCGTCGCCGCCCTCGCCCCAGTCGTGGCGACGCCACTCCCGGAGCACGTTGATCCAGTGGCCGTTCTCGTCCTGGTGGTACTCGAGGCGGAGCGGCAGCTGCCAGCAGACCTCTGGTTTCCAGTCCTGGATCGACTCGCCCGCGGCGTCGGCGCCGATGTGGAGTGCGCAGCCGTGACCGCCCAGGAAGCCGGGACGATTCAGGAACACGCAGGCGCCGTCGACGAGAGCGGTGCCCCAGTCACCGCCACCAACCTCCTCGATCGCGATCGCGGCGTGGTCGTGGTTCTGCCACTGGGCGGGGGTGAGGCGGGCCGCGGCGTCTGCCACCCGCTCGCGGTCGGCGGCATCGGCCAGGTGGGCGCCGAGCGAGCAGCATCCCAGACCGGCGCCGGGTTCGGGGCCGGCTCCGATCCCGGGGCAGCCCCGGTCCCAGATGCAGGCCCAGTTGCTGGTCAGGAAGGTGACGTCGAAGAGCCAGGTCTCGCCGTCCTGTTCGAACGAGACCCACTCGTGAGCGGCATCGGGGGGAGCGGCGGGCGCGTTCACGGCCCTGGAAAGATAGCCGCTCGTGCCCGGGCCCCGGCACGACCGGGCCCCGGAACGTCCGGGGGCCGGTCAGCGGCCGTTGATGCGATCGATCAGGACCCTGAGCCGGCTGAAGCTGGCCCGGTTGAAGTGCATGGCCAGCCGGGGGAGGTCGACCTCGTCGCGGTCCTCGATCTCGGGGCCGGTGGTCTCGGTCCGCTCGATCCTGCCCTTCACCACGATGTCGGCGAACTCCTCGTTGATCTCGTCGAGCAGCCCGTCGTCGATGTCCTCGGCCAGGCGCAGGATCAGTCGCTGGCCCACGTAGCGCATGGACCGGTACCGGGTGTAGAAGCCGGTGATCTCTGCGACTGCGTCCTCGACCGAGTCGGTCAGGGTCACCAGGGTCAGGTCCGCGGGGGAGATGAGCCCGTTCTGGAGCAGCTCCCGATCGACGAAGTCCCGCCAGGTCTCCCAGTAGGTCCCTCCGGGGGGATCCAGCAGCACCACCGGCGCCAGCGGCTGCTTGCCTGTCTGCATGAGGGTGAGCAGCTCGAAGGTCTCGTCCATGGTGCCGAACCCGCCCGGCAGCAGCGCGAACGCGTGTGACTCCTTCATGAACGCCAGCTTGCGGGTGAAGAAGTAGCGGAAGTTGATCAGCTTCGGGTCGCCGGCGATGACCGCAGCGGCATCGGACTCGAACGGCAGCATGATGTTGATGCCGAAGCTGTTCTCGGCCCCGGCGCCCTCGATGCCAGCCTGCATGATGCCCGGGCCGGCGCCGGTCATGATCATCCACCCCTCGCCCGCCATCGCCGCGCCCAGGTCGCGGGCACATCGGTACGTGGGCTCGTCGGGACGGCTGCGAGCCGAGCCGAAGATGGAGACCTTGGGGATCCCGTGGTAGGGCTCGAAGAGCCCGAAGGAGTAGCGGATCTCCTTCAACGCGGAGTTGACGAGCTTCAGCTCCCCCCGGTCGAGGCCCTCCCGGCCCATCCGGTAGGCGGACACGAGCATCTCGAAGAGCAGGTCGCCGTCACGGTGCCCGTCGAGCGACGCGACGACCTGTTCCAGCTCGGCGTCGACCCCGGCGTCACCCGTGCGGTAGTGACTCATCCCCGCAGTCTGACA
>JBFKRY010000150.1:0-9581 GCA_041636995.1 Acidimicrobiales bacterium
GGACCTGGGGATGTCCTTGGGCCCGTCTGCGGGGTTCACCTCGTAGATGAAGCCGTGCCGACGCTCGAAGTCGGGACCGTTGCCGGCGAAGTCCGGGCCCACGTCGAAGCCGTTGACCGACTCCTCGCAGCTGATCCAGGTCCCCCACGGCGTCGGCCCGCCGGCGCAGTTGAAGGTGGTGCCGTTGAGGCTGACCCAGTCCGCCAGCAGCTCGCGGGTCTTGGGATCGACCTTGAGGGTGGTGCAGCCGCCGATCACGTTCTTGTCGTAGGCGGTCTTCGGGTCACCAGGGAAGGGTCGGGGCCCGCCCGCGGCGCTCTCGCGTTCTTCGTGGTTGCGCACCACCCGGATGGTGCCGTCGGGACCCCAGAACGCGGCCATGCCGTCCTGGCGGCCGGGGGTGGGGTTGCCGTCGCTCATCATGTCGCCGGTGGCGCCGACCGACCGGTACACCCAGCCCGCCGGCAGCCCGAGGCGCACCACCCCGTCGGACAGATCCGGGGTGTCCAGCAAGGGCCCGAGGCCCTTCTGGTCGCAGCGGGCCGGCTGGCCGCTGGCCGCCAAGGCGCTCCTGGTCACCAGGCCCTCGACCGCGGCCCCCATGGCCACTGCCCCGACGCCACCTGCGAGGAAATCCCGTCGTCTCATCCTCGACACCTCCGCTCGGTTGCCAGTGACGTCGACCGTACCGCTGGGCGAGCAGTGGGGAAAGCCCGGTCAGCGACTCTGTGGTCGGCCTACCACCGACGGTGAGCGGATCAGATCCGCCAGCTGGCCGACCTCGGCTCCACCGCATTCGCCGGCGCCGGCCAGGCCTTCGTCGACGCCATGAACGCCGGCTTCTGGCTCAGCGCGGCCGTGCTCGCAACCGGCGCGGCGGTGGCCGCCTGGCTGCTGCCCGACCAGATCCGCACCCACCAGGTCCGGCGGGACGAGCCCGCCCCCGATCCCGGTCAGCTTCCGGAGCTGGCGGCCTGAGCCAGGGGCTGGTCCATGAGGGCCCGGGCGGCGCGCCGCAGCTGGAACGCCTGCACCGGCTTGACCAGCTCGGCGTCGGCGCGGGCCTGGCGGGCGATCCAGCGGTCGGCCTCGCGGTCGAGGAGCATGAGGATGCGGGTCTCGGGCACCCGGCCGGCCTCGGCCTCCAGCCGCAGGTCGATGCTGGCCGCGACCCCACCCATGTTGCCGATCTGGAGGTCGAGGACCACCAGATCGGGCTCGAGGGCGGCCACCGCGGGCCTGACGTCGACGCCGGCCCGCACTCGGCTCACCGTGGTGCCCTCCTCGACCAGGGCGGCGAACACGTCCTCGGCCAGCGCATCGGCGTCGGTCGCGAGGAGCACGTGGGGCACGACGAGAGCCTACTGGTGCCCGCAGCTCGGCCACCATCACGGTGGCTTGCCGATATGATCCCGGCGATCGATCGGGAGGTGGCCGTGCTCGAGATCAACATCGAGAAGCTCGAGAACTACACCCTGTGCCGTCCGGTGGGCGAGCTGGACGCGTACACGGTGGGCCAGTTCCGCGAAGCGCTGGCCGGCCTCGCCGACGAGAACCGCCTGCTCATCGACCTCTCCGACGTGCCGTTCATGGACTCCGCAGGGCTCGGCGCGCTGATCGGGGGGATCCGCCGGGCCCGGGAAGCCGACGGCCAGGTGGTGGTCAGCTGCAGCCGGCCCACCCTCACTCGGCTGCTGCACACCACCGGCTTCGATCGGATCGTGCCGGTCACCGAGTCGGTCGAGGCCGCCGAGGCCGCCTTCGACCAGCTCGACGAGGACTGAGGCCGACCAGAACCCGTCAGTCCGCCAGCAGGCGGCCGGTGATCTCGGCGATGCTGGCCAGGTCGGCCACGTCGTGGTCGAGCTGGTCGACGCGGGCCACCACGGCGCCGTTGCACAGCTCCAGCAGGGGCCGGAGCTCGTCGGCCTGGGCGTCGGCCAGGGTGGCCAGGTCGCGCAGCACTGCGACCTGTGCCGCCGCCGGCTCCGGGAGCCCGGTCGGGTCGAGGTCGATCAGGCGGCGCTCGGTGAAGCGGGGCTGGAGGCGGTTCGCCACCACCGCCCCGATCGGCAGCGCCGCCTCCTGCAGCCGGGCCGCGAAGTAGCAGCTCTCCTCGACGGCCTCGCTCTGGGGCGTGGTCACGATGACGAACGACGTGCCCTCGTTGCCCAGCAGGCGGTCCACCGCGCTGGCCCGCTCCTTGAAGCCCTCCTCCATGCCTGCGAAGGCCTCGATGAACGCCAGGGTGTCGTCCACCACCTCGGGGCTCACCACCCGGGCGATGCGGCGGATGAACACGATGATCGGCGCGGTCAGCCGGCGGGTGATGCGCCGACCGGGCGCGGCCAGCCGGAACAGCCGCCCGTCGAGGAACCGGCTCAGCCGGTCGGGGGCGTCGAGGAAGTCGAGGGCGTTGCGCGACGGCGGGGTGTCGACCACCACCACCTCGTACTGCTCGTCCTGGTGCAGCTCGTACAGCCGCTCCATCGCCATGAACTCCCGGGTGCCCGACAGGGTGGTCGACAGGTTCCGGTAGTACCGGTTGTCGAGGATGCGCTGGGCCTGCTCGCCATCGTGGGCGTAGCGCTCGATGAGGCGATCGAAGGTGGCCTTGGTGTCGAGCATGGTCACCCACAGCTCACCGTCACCGTCGATGTCCACCGGGACGCAGTCGTTGCTGATCCCCTCGAGACCCAGGGCGTCGGCCAGGCGCCGCGCCGGGTCGATGGTGACCACCACCGCCCGCCGTCCCCGCTCGGCCGCGGCCAGCGCCAGCGCTGCCGCGGTCGTGGTCTTGCCCACTCCGCCGGTGCCACAGCACAGCACCACGTCGGCCCGATCGACGATCGTGTCCATGCCGGTCATTCGACGGGCTCGAACTTGAGCGAGGCCACCTCGTCGGTGAGCACCGTCGCCAGCTCGTCGATGTCGTGGCGGTCGAGCCGGGTGGCGAAGCGCAGCGGCAGCCGCAGCTGCTCGAGGGGCAGCTCGTCGACCAGGCGCTCGATCTGGGACGCCTGCCCCGCCGCCCGCTTCGTCCAGTAGGCCGCGGCCGCGGCCGCCTCCTCCGCCAGCTCCGGGTCGAGCCCGGGGGCCCGGCTGACGGTGGTGGTCAGATCCAGCTGCGGGTACAGGCCGTTGATCACCGCGGGGCCGAGCAGGATGCCCACCTCGTCCTCCAGGGCGTAGGCCGTCTCGACCAGCTCGTTCATCGGGGTCTCCTCGGCCAGGGTGACCAGGAGCACCTGGGCCCGCTCGGGGTCGGTGAGCATGGCCACCACCTCGTCGGCCTGACGGCGGATGGGCCCGGTGTCCACGGTCCGCTGCAGCCCCCGGGCCGCCCGCAGGAACGAGATCGCGTGCCCCGACGCCGGCGCGTCCACGATGATCAGCTCGGCGTTGCCCGCCACCTCGAGCTGCTTGATCTTGCCCATTACGATCAGGTCTCGCAGCCCCGGCGTGGACGTGGCCAGGGTGTCGAGGACCTGGAGCCGCGAGAGGCGCTTGGCGAAGCGGGTGAGACCGTGGTCCTGGAGGTAGTCGAGCAGCGCGGCGTCGGGCCGGATGGTGCGCGCCCGCAGCGCAGCCGTCCCCCGGGCGGGATCGGCGGCTTCGACCACGGTGTCCTCGTAGACGAGGCCGTCGGTGGCGAACACCGACGCCAGGCCGCGCTTTCCCTCGATCTCCACCAATAGAGTGTCGATGCCGAGCCGAGAAGCAGCGACCCCCAGCGCCGCCGACACCGTGGTCTTGCCCACTCCGCCCTTCCCGGCAACCACGAGGACGCGAGACGCCGTGAAGAAGTCGGAGGGTTTCATGCCAGAGCGGAGACTACTGCGAGCGCTCCTCGCCGGCCTCTGCACGGTGCTGGCCTTCCTGGTGGGCCCGGCATCCCTGGCGGCAGCGGCCCAGGACGAGCCGGCTCCTTCGGCGGGCGCCGGGTTCGTGGAGATCGTGGAGGTCTCGGGCCTGCTCGACGGGGTGGTCGCCGACGCTCTGGAGAACGCGGTCCGGGGCGCCAACGCCGTCGGGGCCCGGGCCCTGGTCCTGCAGGTCAACTCCGCCCAGGCGGTGGTCTCCGATGCCCGCCTGAACGAGCTGGGTGCTCTCATCGCCGAATCCCCGGTCCCCGTGGCGGTGTGGGTCGGGCCTTCGGGCTCCCGTGCCGAGGGGAAGGTGGCCCAGCTGGCGGGGGTGGCCGACTCGGTGGGCGTGGCCATCGGCGCCAGGCTGGGCGACACCGGGCCCCAGGTGCTCGACCCGGCCCGCTTCGGCCCGGTCTGGGGCGACAACCAGAGCCTGCTCGAGAGCACCGACCTCACCTGGGAGCAGGCCATCGAGGCCGGGATCGTCGCCTGCGAGCGGCTGCGGGTGGACGAGCTGGGCAACGAGCTCACCGAGGAGGAGTCCCTGGCCCGCTGTGCCAACCCGACGGTCGGCGACTTCCTGCTGGGCCTCGACGGGGTCGAGTCCACCGTCATAGAGACCGAGGACGGCCCCCGGCGCCAGCTGGTCACCCGGGTCCGGTTCCGTGACCTGTCGTTGCTCGATCAGCTCATGCACACCGTGGCCAGCCCGCCGGTGGCCTACCTGCTGGTGGCGATCGGCCTGGGGCTGCTGGTCTTCGAGTTCTACTCGATCGGTATCGGCATCGCCGGGGCCATCGGTGCGGTGTTCCTGGCCCTCGGGGGCTACGGCCTGGGGGTGCTGCCGATCCGCACCTGGGCCCTGGTGCTGTTGGTGCTGGCGATGGTGGCGCTGGCCGTTGACATCCAGACCGCGGTCCCCCGGGCCTGGACGGTGATCGGGCTGGTGCTGTTCGTCGTGGGCACCCTGTTCCTGTACCCCCAGGGCGACGTGTCGATGTCGTGGATTCCCATGGCCGTCGCCATCGCCGGCATGGCCGTGGTGGCATATCGGGGCATGCCGGTCATGGTCCGGGGCCGATTCTCCACCATCGCCATCCCCCGGGACTTCCTCGTGGGCGAGTCTGGCATCGTCACCCGGGCCGGCGACGACGACCGGGTCACCGTCGAGGTCCGTGGGGCTCCGTGGCGGGCCCACCGGGAGGGCCTGGGCGTGGGCGACGAGGTGCAGGTCAGCGGGGTCGACGGCCTGCTCCTGGAGATCGAGCCCCGCACCTGAGGCCCGGCCCCCGACTCCCACACGAGGAGTGGTCACCGCCTCACACAGCGTCGCCGAAGTGGTCGTCCGCACCAGGACAGAAGCCCTACGTTCCCCTTGTCATCGGCCGCGCACCATGGGTAAGTTCCCAGATCGAAAGGGGGACTACGTGAGCGCACTGCTAGCGGATCAGGCTTGGCAGGTTCGGGCTGCGTGCCGGGGGCCGCAGTCCATCGTCTTCTTCCCACCTGCGCACTTCGAGCGCAAGGACGAAAAGCTCGAGCGGGAGGCCCGGGCGAAGGCGATCTGCATGTCGTGCACCGTCCGGGACGACTGCCTGAGCTATTCCCTCCACATCAGGGAGCAACACGGGATCTGGGGTGGGTTGAACGAGGGCGAGCGCAAGGCCCTGCTGGCCGAACGGGAGTCCGTCCGAGCCACGTGACCCTCAGCTGACCTCCAGCGCCAACCGAACCATCTGATCGAAGCTGTCCTCGCGCTGGCGCGAGCTCATCACCTCGCCCCGCACCAGGTCGTCGCTCACGGTGAGGAGGCACAGCGCCGAGATCTGCTCGATCGCCGCCAGCGCGTACAGGACCGCGGCCTCCATCTCCACCCCCAGCACACCCCGGGCCCGCAGCCGGGGGAAGAGGGTGTCGTCGGGGTGGTAGAAGAGGTCGGCGGTCCACACCGGCCCCACCGCCACCGGGATGTCGAGCTGCTCTGCGGCATCGACCGCGGCCCGCAACAGCTCCCAGGTGGCCACCGGCGGTACGCGCAGGCCCTCGTTGAGGGTGTCCAGCACCGCCGAGTCGGTGCCCCCGGCGGTGGCGACGATCACGTCGCCCAGGGTCAGCGACTCGGACAACCCCCCGCAGGACCCCACCCGGATGAGCGTCTGCACCCCGTAGAAGCGGATCAGCTCGGTGTAGTAGATGGCCACCGACGGCACACCCATGCCCACCGACTGCACCGACACCGGCCGGCCCTGGTAGCTGCCCGTGAACCCCTCGGCGCCCCGCACCGCGTTCACCTGGCGGGGATCGTCGAAGTAGGTCTCGGCGATGAAGCGGGCCCGACGGGGGTCGCCGGGCACCAGAACCGTGGGGGCGTAGTCGCCCCGGGTCCCCTCGAGATGCGGGGTCGGTCCGTCGGCCACGGGCCCGATACTGCCACGTGCGAAGCTACCGGCGTGGCCAACCCGCAGACCCCGGACCATTCGGCGCTGGCGCCCCCCGAGCGAGGGGTGTTCGCCAACCGCACCCTCAACCTGCGTTCCGTGCGGGCCATCGGCTACGACATGGACTACACGCTCCTGCACTACGACGAGGACGCCTGGGAGCGGGCCGCGTTCCGCCACGCCACCGAGGCCCTGGGGGAGCTGGGCTGGCCGGTGCAAGACCTGGTGTTCGACTCGAGCGCGTTCAGCCTCGGTCTCATCTTCGACCTGGATTCCGGCAACCTGGTGAAGTCCACCCGCTTCGGCTACGTGGTCCGGTCCCAGCACGGCAGCCGCCTGCTGCCCTTCGACGAGCAGCGCCGGGTGTACTCCGAGATCGTCGTCGATCTGGGCGAGGACCGCTTCGAGTTCATGAACACCCTCTTCGAGCTGTCCCGGGCCTCGCTGTGGTGCCAGCTGGTCGAGCGCCACGATCGACGGGAGCTGCCCGGCGTCCTCTCCTACGCCGACCTCTACCGCCACATCGACCTGGCGCTGAACGAGTCCCACGTCGCCGGGGCCCTGAAGGCCGAGATCATCGACGACCCGGAGCGGTTCCTGCGACGCGACCCCGAGATCGTCCAGACCCTGCGCGACCAGCGGGCCGCGGGCAAGAAGCTGCTGCTGGTCACGAACTCGGAGTGGACCTACACCCGGTTCATGATGGCGCACGCAATCGACCCCTACTGCCCGCCGGGCAGCACGTGGCGGGACCTGTTCGACGTGGTGATCGTCTCGGCCGCCAAGCCCCGGTTCTTCTCGGAGGACGACGCGCTGTACCGCATCGTCGACGAGGACCAGGCCCTCATGGCCCCGCACCGGGGTCCGCTCGAGGCGGGCACGGTGTACTTCGGCGGCAACGCCCGGCTGGTGGAGGCCACCCTGGGCATCTCCAGCAATCAGCTGCTGTATGTCGGCGACCACCTCTTCGGCGACGTCCACGTCACCAAGGACATCCTGCGCTGGCGCACCGCCCTCATCGCCCGGGAGCTGGAGGCCGAGATCCTCGACGCCATCGCCTTCGCCGACGACGAGCGGCGCCTGGTGGCGATGATGGCCGAGAAGACCGAGCTGGAGCGCCGGACCGCCCAGCTGCGCATGGCCCGCCAGTACGGCGAGCCCGCCGCCGAGCTCGACGAGGTCATCGCGGAGGCGGCTCGCCTCGACGATCGGATCGGGCCGCTGGCCCGGGCCGCCGCCGAGCTCGGGAACCCGGTCTGGGGTCCGCTGATGCGGGCCGGCAACGACAAATCCCTCTTCGCCCGGCAGGTCGAGCGCTACGCCGACGTGTACACCTCCCGGGTCTCCAACCTCCGCTACGAGACCCCCTACGCCTACCTGCGCGCGGCACGCGGCAGCCTGCCCCACGACGTGGTCAGCCGGGGTCAGGCCCCGCCTCACCCGGGGTCCGACGCCCTCGCGGGCGGGGTCTGACCCCCTTTCACACGGGCGGCAGGCGGCGGCCGGCGATGCGGACGTCGTCGCGACGGCGGGTGACGCCGGTGGTGTCGAGCTGCGCCAGTAGGGGGAGCGCGTACTTGCGGGTGGTGCCCCATTCCTCGCGGATCTCGGCCACGGTGACCCCCTGGGGCTTGGCGGCCAGCATCCGGGCCACCGACCGCGCTGCGGCATCCACCGCAGACGCCGCGAAGTAGATCCCGTCCTGCTCGAGGACCAGTCCCCGGCGCACCAGCTCCCGGAGCTCGCCCCGGTCGACGCCGTCGGGGGCCGGGGGCTGGAACGGCGAGGCCTCGAGCTCGGCGATGTAGGGGTGATCGGCCAGGGGATCGATGGCGTCGCTCACCCGCACGTGGGCCCCGTCGACGTCCACCCCATCGAGGGTGTCCAGCACCGCTCGCTGGCGCTCGTCGAGCGCCGCCAGGTCGAGCCCCAGCGGGCCCGCCTCCTCGATGGCTCGGCGCAGCTCCCCGGCGGTGGCCTCGAGCACTCCCGGGTCGACCACCCAACGCCCGATGGTCGGCGCTCGGACCTCCCCGGTGACCTGCTCGAGGAAGCTGGCCTCGACCCAACCCCGTTCGGCGACGAACTGCTCGACCGTCCCGTCGGGGCGGGCCCTGGCCGCCGAGCGGACCGGGGCCACGTCGAGCACCCGGCCGCCGCCGATGGTCTCGCCCCGGCCGCTCTCGCGCAGCACGAACCGGTCGCCCAGCACCAGGGGCAGGGGCCGGGCCAGGTAGAGGCGGACCAGGCCGCGCTCACCCGGACCCAGGGCCTCGGGGCCCAGGATGCGCAGGCGCACCGGATGCTCGCCCGATCCGAAGTACGCCACGTGCGCCCCCCGCCGGGACACCTCGTGGTCGAGAGCGTCCAGCACGGTCAGCTCGGCGTCGAGCTGGCGGGTCCGATGCCATTGTGGCGCCCGGACGAGCACGTCGCCCCGGCGGAGCTGGTCGTAGTCGACGCCGCCGAGGTTGACCGCCAGCCGGGTGCCCGGCGCCGCCTCCCGCAGCTCCCGGTGGTGCGTTTGCAGCGCCCTGACCCGCACCGTGTGCTCGGCCGGTAGGGCCGCCAGCTCGTCGTCCACTGCGATCCGCCCGCCGGTGAGAGTCCCGGTGACCACGGTGCCCGAGCCCTTGGCCGCGAACACCCGGTCGATCCAGAGGCGAGGCCTCCCGTGGTCGGCGGCGGTGGGGGTGGAGGCGAGCATCTCGTCGATCGCAGCCCGGAGCTCGTCCACGCCGAGGCCGTCGACCGCGTCGACGTCGGCCACCGGCGCACCCTCCAGGAAGGTGCCCTCGACGTGTTCCTCCACGTCGAGGTGGGCCAGCTCCCGCAGGTCGTCGTCGACCAGCCCCACCTTGGTCAGGGCCACGATCCCGTGCTCCACGCCCAGCAGCTCCAGGATGCGCAGGTGCTCCTCGGACTGGGGCTTCCACCCCTCGGTGGCCGCGACCACGAACAGGCAGGCATCCACCCCACCGACCCCCGCCAGCATGTTGCGGATGAACCGCTCGTGGCCCGGCACGTCGACGAAGGACACCGTGCGACCCGACGCCAGGGTGGTCGCCGCGAAGCCCAGGTCGATGGTCAGTCCCCGCTCCTTCTCCTCGGCCCAGCGGTCGGGGTCGGTGCCGGTCAGGGCCTCGACCAGGGTGGACTTGCCATGATCGACGTGCCCCGCGGTGGCGACCACGTGATTCGTGGTCATCGTTGACTTCCCGGGCGGGGCCCCAACCCCGCCCTCCTCCGCTCGGGCGGGGCCCCTGCCCCGCCC
>JBFKRY010000151.1:0-9568 GCA_041636995.1 Acidimicrobiales bacterium
AGATCGAGATCGTGGGCGACCGCCGGGCGGCCTCCCTGGTGGACGGCTGCCTGTGGGATCCCGACGCCGAGCGCATGCGGGGTTAGACGGTCGCCACGCGACCGGCTCAGGTGCCGAGGGTGTCGAGCAGCTCGCCGACGGAGTGGCAGCCCTGGCAGCTCAGAACGTCAACGGCAGGTACCGGGGGCCGCGGACCTGGCCGCCGGCCCAGGTGACGGCGTCCGGATCCTCCAGCTCGAACTCCGGGATGCGGGCCAGGAACTCGCCCACGGCCACCTGCATCTCCATCCGCGCGAGGTTGGAGCCGATGCAGCGATGGATACCCGACCCGAAGGCGATGTGGCGGTTGGCCTTCCGGTCGATCACCACCCGCTCGGGATCCTCGAAGACCTCCGGGTCGCGGTTGGCCGCGGGGAACGACAGCAGCACTCGCTCCCCCTCCCGGACCTCTCGGTCGCCGAGGGTGGTGGCGTGGCGGGCCACCCGGGCCATGGTGACCGGTGAGTAGGCCCGCAGCAGCTCCTCCACCGCCACCGGCACCAGCTCGGGCTCCGCCACCAGCCGGTGCCGGTCCCCGGGGTGAGCGGCCAGATGCCACAACGCTGAGCCGATCGAGCTCCAGGTGGTGTCGATGCCGGCCACGAGCATGAGGCCCACGTTCCCCCGGACAACGTGCATCGGCACCGGGCCCCCGTCGAGCTCGGCCCGGAGGAGGAACGAGATCAGGTCGTCGCCGGGGTCCTCCTGACGGCGGGCGATCTCCTTCAGGAAGAACTCCGAGATGATCTCGCGGTAGTGCTCCCGCACCTCCGGATCGGTGAGACCCAGCTCGAGCGAGCCCTGTACCCACTCGGTGAAGTCGTCGGACATGTCGGGGTCGATGCCCAAGATGGCGGCGATGATCCGGGGCGGGATCTGGCGGGCGTACTGCCCGGCCGCGTCGACCCGGCCCTCGGCGACGAACCCCTCGATCAGACGATGGCACAGCTCCCGAGTGTGCTCCCGGTAGCGCTCCACGGCCTTCGGTGAGAAGAACGGCAGCATCAGCCGGCGCTCGGGGGTGTGGTCGGGCGGGTCCGACGAGATGATCGACCGCAACCGGTTGCCGTCGTCGTCGTAGTTGGCCGGGACCGGGGTGACGCTCACCGAGAACGACGAGAACGTGTCCGGGTCGCCGGCCACCTCGCGAACGCCGTCGAAGGTGGTGGGCATGTGCGACCCGCCCCAGCGGTCGGTGTGGGCGAACGGGCAGGTGGGCCGGAGCTGCTGCCAGATCGGATACGGGTCACGCACGAACGCCGGGTCGAAGATGTCGTAGTCCTCCGCCCAATCCTGCACCGGGTCGGTCTTCGCCATCGCTGCCCCCGTCTCCCGCGTCGTCGGCCCGACCCACTGTACGGCGTCCCCGGACCCGGCACCGGGCGGACCGAGCTGCCACACTGCCGGTGGTGACGGGCAAGATCCTGCGATCGCTGCCGGACCGCTCGCCCGAGGTGCTGCGGGCCGCCGGGGACGGCCACCACCTGGCGATGGGCCCCGGACCCGAGCTCGAAGCGGCATGGATCGGCGCCGGGCTCGACCTGCCGGACCTGGCCGCCATGCGGCAGTACCGCCTGGACCGCACCACGGCCCAGCTCCAGCTCATGGGCTACGACGCCATCGTGGTGATGGACCCGATGAACATCCGGTACGTGAGCGACTCGACCAACATGCAGGTCTGGGTGATGCACAACGCGGTCCGCTACGCCTACGTCAGCGCCGGGGGCCGGGTGATCGTGTGGGACTACGCGGGCTGCGAGTTCCTGTCGGGACACAGCGAGGTGGTCGACGAGGTCCGCCCCGGCATCGCCAGCACCTTCTTCATCGCGGGGCCCCGCTACGAGGAGCAGGCCCGGCGCTGGGCTGGGGAGATCGTCGAGCTGGTCGAGGAGGACGCGGGCCCGGGCGGGCGCATCGCCGTGGACCAGTGCGGCCTGGCGGGCTACCGGGCCCTCGAAGCGGGCGGGCTCACCGTGGGCAACGGCCAGGAGGTCATGGAGCTGGCCCGCCGGATCAAGGGGCCCGACGAGCTGCGGGCCATGCGCTGCTCGGCCCACGCCTGCCTGGCGTCGATGGACGAGATGCGGACCCGGCTGCAGCCGGGCATGACCGAGCGGGAGGTCTGGTCGATGCTCCACGCAGGCAACATCGAGCGGGCCGGTGAGTGGATCGAGACCCAGCTGCTGGCGTCGGGCCCCCGGACCAACCCCTGGTTCCAGGAGGCGAGCAGCCGGGTGATCGAGGACGGCGACATCGTCGCCTACGACACCGACCTGGTGGGCGCCTACGGGATGATGACCGACATCTCCCGCACGTGGGTCGCGGGGGACCAGCGCCCCACCCCCCAGCAGCGCCAGGTGCACTCGCTGGCGGTGGAGATGATCGAGCGCAACGCCGCGCTGCTCACCGCCGGGCGCACGTTCCGCGAGCTCAGCTTCCACGCCTGGACCCCACCCCTCGACGAGTACCGCCGCTACTCGTGCCTCTTCCACGGGGTCGGGCAGTGCGACGAGTACCCCGACGTCCACTTCCCGGACCTGTGGGACGAGTGGGGCTACGACGGGATCCTCGAGCCCGGGATGGTGCTCACCGCCGAGAGCTACGTGGGTTCCCGCCACGGCGGCGAAGGGGTGAAGCTCGAGGACCAGTACCTGGTGACCGACGGCGCCCCGGAGCTGCTGAGCGACTACCCGCTCGATCTGGTCCACTGACGGGCCCTACGGTGAGGGGGTGATCGGCGCGCGGCGGGAGGCCGCGAAGCGATGGGCCCCGGTGGCCGCGGCGGTGGCGTTCGCCGTGGCGCTGGCGGCATGCGGTGGCTCCGAGGGCGAGCCGGAAGCCGCGCCGGGCTCGTCCACCGAACAACCCACGCTCGCCGCGCCCGAGCCCACCGTTACCGCCGTCCCCACCGCCCTCCCCACTGCCGTCCCCACCGCAAGGCCGGCGCCGGTGTCGTTCGCCGAGTCGATCCAACCCATCGTCGACAGCACCTGCGCCCGCTGCCACACCGGCGACGGGCCGGGCACCCCGACGGTGCGCTTCGACACCGCCCAGCACGTCGCCGACGCCGCCTTCGACATCGCCACCAACGTCGAGCTCTTGGTCATGCCCCCGTGGCCGGCCTCGGATCTCAGCGTGTCCTTCGTCGACGACTGGAGCCTCAGCGACGAGGAGATCGCCGCGGTGGTCGCCTGGGTGGAGGCCGGGGCCCCGCTGGACGTCGAGCCGGACACGGCAATGGGTCCCGCGCCTGGCGTCCAGCTGACCGACCACGACGTGGAGCTGGCCCCCGAGGTCGGCTACGACGGCTCCCTCGACCAACCAGACGAGTACCGCTGTCTGGTCTACGACCCCGCCCTCGGCGAGGACGGATTCATCGAGGCCTTCGAGTTCGTGCCCGACCAGACCGAAGTGGTCCACCACGCCATCGGCTACCTCATCCCGGGCAGCCAGCGTGACCGGGTGGCGCCGCTGGAGGCCGAGGACGACCAGCCCGGGTGGAGCTGCTTCGGTGGCTCCCGGTTGGGCAACGACGAGATCTTCCTGGGCTGGGCCCCCGGCCAGCTCCCCAGCCGGTTCGGCGCCGGGGCCGGGCTCCGCGTCGGCGGCGGCGACTTCATCGTGGTGCAGATCCACTACCACTTCGACGTGGAGGCCCCCGCCGACCGGTCGGCGCTGCGGCTGAAGTGGGCCGAGGGCGACGACATCGACGAGGTCCTGGTGGCGGAGTACGTGGCCCCGGCCGAGATCCCCTGCGCCAGCGACGAGTCGGGGCCGCTGTGCGACCGGGACGCGGCCATGGAGCGGGCCCTGGCCCGCTACGGACCCGACGGAGTACAGGCCGACTGGATCCTCGGGGTGTGCGGCCAGCGGGTGGAGGACTTCGCGGCCATGACCGACGGGGTGGCGGAAGGTCGCTGCGACCTGCCGGTGCGTGACTTCGGGCGCATCGTGTCGGTGCTCGGCCACGAGCACGAGCTGGGCCGCACGTTCCGGATGACGCTCAACCCGGACACCCCCGAGGAACGGATCCTCCTCGACATCCCGCAGTGGGACTTCGACTGGCAGTACAACTACATCCCCGCCGAGGAGATCGTTCTGGAGCCCGGCGACTGGGTGCGCATCGAGTGCTCCTGGGACCGGTCGCTGCGTGATCCCGAGCTCGAGCCCGCCTACGTCTTCTGGGCCGACGGGACCGATGACGAGATGTGCTTCTCGACCATCGTCACCCGCCCGGTCTGACCAAACGAGCGGCGCTCCCGGAAAAAACCCTGCCCAGGGGCGAGAAAAGCTTGCGCAGCGGGAACCGATCGGCGCGATGATGCGTGTGAAGGGTGAGCAGCTCGCTTGAGGCGGATCCTCCAACCATCGCAACCGGCTGTTCCAGACCCCAAAACGGAGCGCCATCGCACCCCCCTCCTGCGATGGCGCTCCGTCGCTTTTTCCGGCCGGTGCGGGCCGAGCCTACGGTGGGCGACGTGGCCTGGAAGATCCGCTCGGCACGCCCCGACGACATCGAGGCCATGCAGGCGATCGAGCGTGACGCCGGCCGGCGGTTCCGGGATGTCGGGCTGGACCGGATCGCCGACGACAATCCTCCGTCCGCCGACGAGCTGGCGGGGTACGTGGCCGACGGCAGGGCCTGGATGGCCGCGTGGCACCGGCCGGTGGGCTACGCGCTGGCATCGGTGGTCGACGGTGAGGGTCACCTCGACCAGGTGAGCGTGATCCCCGCCGAGGCGGGCCAGGCCATCGGGCGGGACCTGGTCGAGGAGGTCCATCGGTGGGCCCGCGACCGGGGGCTCGCCGCGGTCACCCTCACCACCTTCGCCGACGTGCCCTGGAACGGCCCGTACTACGCCCGGATGGGCTACGAGATCCTCGGCGACGACGAGCTGGGACCGGAGCTGGCCGCGATCCGCGCCGGGGAGCGGGCGAGCGGGCTGGACGTCGCGCCGAGGGTGGCCATGCGCCTCCGGCTGGCGGATGCGGCAGACTCCTAGCGTGCCCGAGACCGTCGACGCCGTCGACCGCGCCGTCACCGAGCTGGAGGCCGACGCGATCGCCATGGTGCAGGAGCTGGTGGCCATCCCGAGCGTCACCGGCGATGAAGCCGCGGCCCAGGGGTTCGTGGCCGGGGTCCTGGCCGACCTGGGCCTCTCGGTCGACCGGTGGTGCCCCAGCCGCGACGAGCTCGCCGGCCACCGCTCGTTCTGCGACGACGGGCTCCCACTGGGTGAGCGGCCGGTCGTGGTGGGCCGCTGGGGCGGCCAGCCCGGTGCCGGGTCGGTGATCCTGAACGGCCACATCGACGTGGTCCCGCCCGGGCGGGAGTCCGACTTCCCCCACGGCCCCTGGACCGGGGAGGTCCATGACGACGTGCTCTGGGGCCGGGGCTCCTGCGACATGAAGGGCGGCCTGGTCGCCGCCATCATCGTGGTGGCCGCCCTCCAGCGGGCCGGGCTGCAACCCGCCGCCGAGGTGGTGATCGAGAGCGTCATCGGCGAGGAGACGGGCGGGGTGGGCACCCTCGCCACGGTGGTCCGGGGCTACCGGGCCGATGCCGCGATCGTGCTCGAGCCCACCGGGCTGGCCATGTGCCCGGTCGGCTGTGGCGCCTGCTCGTTCCGCCTCCACGTCCCCGGCCTGGCCGCCCACGGCGCCATGCGCCAGGAGGGCGTGAGCGCCCTGGAGAAGCTCTGGCCCCTCCACCGGGCGCTGCAGCACCTGGAGGACGAGCGTCACCGGGGCTTCGAGCACCCCCTCTTCGCCGACGGCGGGCTCGCGGCACCGCTGTCGATCGGCACGGTCCAGGCCGGTGACTGGCCGTCCACCGTCCCCGAGGGCCTGGTGGCCGAGGGTCGCTACGGGATCTTCCCCGGCGAGGACCTCGACCTGGCCCGGGCCGCGTTCGAGCAGGCGATCCAGGCGGCGGCGCTCGCCGACCCCTGGCTGGCCGAGCACCCGCCCACCGTGGAGTGGTTCGAGGGCCAGTTCGAGTCCGCAGTCACCGACCTCGACAGCACGCTGCTGGCCAGCCTGGGGGTGGCGCACCGCTCCGTCACCGGTACGGAGCCCGGGGTGCACGGGGTGACCTACGGCTCCGACCTCCGGCTCTTCACCAACGACGCGGGCATGCCCGCGGTCCTCTACGGACCGGGCGACGTGGCCCACGCCCACACCGTCACCGAGCACGTGCTGATCAGCGAGATCCTCGACGCCGCCCGCACCGTCGCGCTGCTCCTCCTCGACTGGAGCGCGGGTGACTGAGGATCCGGGGGGGCCGCTCGGGCCCCAGACGATGGTGGAGCCGCTGCGGCTGGTGGCGGTGAAGCCGCCGTCGGCGGCGCTGGCCCACTCCCGGCCCGAGGAGTGGCGGGACCTGGGGTGGCACGCCCCGCTCGACCCCGATGCCGCCGAGGACCAGCACCGCCGGCTGGTGTCGATCCTCGAGGGAGCGGGCGCCGAGGTCATCCTGCTCGGCCCCGACGATCGCACCGGGCTCGATTCGATGTACGCCCACGACTGCGCGCTGGTCGTCCCCGCCGGGGTGGTCCCGCTCTGCACCGGCAAGCCCCAGCGGCGCGGCGAGGGGCCCGCCCTGGCAACCGCCCTGGTCGACCACGGCATCCCGGTCCTCGGTGGCCTCGACGACCCTGCGGCCCACGCCGAGGGGGGCGACTGCGTCTGGCTCGACGCCGCCACCCTGGTGGTGGGTCGCGGGTTCCGCACCGACGCCGCCGGCGTCGGTGCCATCCGCCGGCTGGTCGAGCCCACTGGTGTCGAGGTCCTCGCCGTCGACCTCCCCTACTGGCGCGGCCCCGCCGACGTCCTGCACCTGATGTCCTTCATCTCGATGGTCGACCACGACCTGGCCGTGGTCCACCTGCGCCTGCTGCCGGTGGCCCTCTACGAGCTGCTCGTCGACCGGAGCATCGAGCTGGTGGAGGTCCCCGACGAGGAGCTGGCCACCCAGGGCACGAACGTGTTGGCGCTGGCCCCCCGCCATGTCCTGATGCTGGACGGCAATCCCATGACCCGGGCCCGCCTCGAGGCCGCCGGTTGCCGGGTCGAGACCTACGACGGCAGCGAGATCAGCCTCAAGGGCGACGGCGGCCCGACCTGCCTCACCCGGCCGCTGCGACGGGGCTGACCGGCTCGGACGGCGCACTCTCCGGCAGCGGGTCGGGCCGAAGGTCGAGGCGGCGCAGCAGCTGGGCGTTGGCGGCCACGATGATGGTGGAGGCGCTCATGGCCACCGCCGCGGCCGCCGGCGGGAGGGTGAGTCCGGCGAATGCGAACACCCCGGCGGCGACGGGGATGGCAATCAGGTTGTAGGCGGTGGCCCACACCAGGTTCTGGATCATCTTGGCGTAGGTGGCGTTCGAGAGGTCGATGACCCCGGTGACCCCGCGGGGGTCGCTCGAGGCCAGGACCACGCCCGCCGACTCGATGGCCACGTCGGTGCCGGCCCCGATGGCGATGCCCACGTCGGCCCGGGCCAGCGCCGGGGCGTCGTTGACCCCGTCGCCCACCATGGCCACGCTCAGGCCCCGACGCTGCAGCTCGGCGACCTTGGAGTCCTTGTCCTGGGGGAGGACCTCGGCGAACACCTCGTCGATGCCCAGCTGGGCGGCCACGCCCTCGGCCACCTGGCGCGCGTCACCGGTGATGAGCACCACCTGCTTGCCCCGCTGGTGCAGGTCGTCGACGGCGATCCGGGACTCCGGCCGGATCTCGTCGGCCAGGGTCAGGGCACCGATGACCGCCCCGTCCCGGAACACGTAGAGCACCGAGCCCCCCTCGTCGCGCCAGCGCTCGGTGCTGGCGTGGAGCTCGTCGGGCACGGTGGCGGCGAGGTCCTCGAGCAGGGCCGGGCCGCCGACGGCGATGCGGCTGCCGTCGACCTCCCCCTGGACGCCCCGCCCGGTGAGCGCGGTCAGCTCCGTTGCGGCGGGCCCGTCGCCCGGGGCGGCGGCGACGATGGCCCGGGCGATGGGATGCTCGCTGTCTGCCTCCACCGCGGCGGCCAGCGCCAGCAGGTCGTCGTAGTCCCAGCCGTCGATGGCCGCGTGGTCCACCACCGCGTGGTTGCCCTTGGTCAGGGTGCCGGTCTTGTCGAAGAGCACCGCATCGACGGTGCGCATGCGTTCGAGCGCCAGCCGGTCCTTGACCAGGATGCCGGCCCCAGCAGACGTGGCCGTCGAGATCGAGATCACCAGGGGGATGGCCAGGCCGAGGGCGTGGGGGCAGGCGATCACGAGCACGGTGACGGTGCGGATGATCCCCTGGGCGCCATCGCCCACCACCAGCCACGCCAACAGGGTGATCACCGCGGCCGCGGTCGCGAGGTAGAAGAGCGCGGCCGCGGCCCGGTCCGCGAGGGCCTGGGCCCGCGACGTCGATGCCTGGGCATCGGCGACCAGCCGCTGGATCCCGGCGAGGGCGGTGTCGTCCCCCACCGCGTCGATGCGTACCCGCACCGACGAGTCGGTCGAGACCGTGCCGGCCACCACCCGATCGCCGACCTCGCGCCCGACGGGGCGGGACTCGCCGGTGATCATCGACTCGTCGAAAGCGGCTCGGCCCTCGACGATCTCCCCGTCGGCCGGGACCCGTCCCCCCGGCCGGACCAGCACCACGTCGCCCACGGCCAGGTCGCTGATCGCGACCTCGGTGACGATGTCGCCGGAGACCACCTCGGCGGTGTCGGGCAGCAGCTCGGCGAGCGCCGACAGCGCGCCCCGGGCCTGGCCGATGGCCTTCATCTCCTGCCAGTGGCCCAGCAGCATGACCACGATCAGCGCCGCCAGCTCCCACCAGAAGTCCAGTTCGCCCCAGCCGAGGGACGAGGCCAGCGAGGACCCGTAGGCCACCGTGATCGCCAGGGCGATCAGGAGCATCATGCCCGGTTGGCGGTGGCGCACCTCGAAGACCCCGCCGGCGAGGAACGGCCGGCCACCCCACAGGTAGACCACGGTGCCGAGCACCGGGGCCACCCACTCGGCCCAGGCACCGTCGATCGAGTACCCGAACCAGTCCTGGATCTGCCCGGAGAAGACCAGAACCGGGATGGCGAGGAGCAGGTTCACCCAGAACAGGCGCCGGAACATCTCCGGGTCGTGGCCCGCGTGCTTGTCGTGCGCGGCGTGGTCACCGGCCGCGTGCTGGGCGGAGGGATCAGGTTCGTGGCTGGTGTGGATTGCTCCAGCGTGGCCGATGGCCCCGGTGGATGTCATGGCGACCTCAGCTGCCGGCCGAGAAGTCGGGCACCGGCCGGGCGTCGGCCTCCTCGGCAGTGGTGGCGGCGCCCTTGGCATCGATGTCGTCGATCAGCCAGTTCATCTCCGCGATCTCGCGACGCTGGGCCCCGATGATCTCGTCGGCGAGCTCGCGCACGCGCACGTCGTCGATCTCGGCCCGCTCGCTCGTGAGGATGGCGATCGAGTGGTGCGGGATCATGGCCCGCATGTAGGAGGTGTCCTGGACCGTGGTCTGGCTCCGCACCAGCCACAGGGCCCCGACGAAG
>JBFKRY010000152.1:0-9546 GCA_041636995.1 Acidimicrobiales bacterium
CGCGGCTGGGCGGCAGCGCGTCAAGGTGAAGGCAGGATTCTGAGCCCCAGCTCCTCGCGGTGCGTCGGGGCGATGGGCGAGGGGGCCCCGGTGAGCGGATCCGACCCCGACTGGGTCTTGGGGAAGGCGATGATCTCGCGGATGTTCTCCTCGCCGGCGAGCAGGGCGGCCAGCCGGTCGATGCCGAACGCGAAGCCGGCGTGGGGCGGTGCGCCGTAGCGGAACGCCTCCATCAGGAACCCGAACCGGCGCTCGGCATCCTCGGCGGCGATGCCGAGCACCTCGAAGACCTGGCGCTGGATGTCGGGACGGTGGATCCGCACGCTGCCCGAGCCCAGCTCCCAGCCGTTGAGCACCAGGTCGTAGGCCTGCGAGCGGATCGCGAGGTAGTCCTCGCCCGACGCGGTGGCCAGGTCGGGCACGTCGTCGGGATGCGGCATGGTGAACGGGTGGTGCGCCGGGACCGGGATCCCGGACTCCATGATCGCCTCGAAGAGCGGGAACTCGGTGATCCAGAGGAAGTGGTGCCCGCCCTCGTTGACCGGCGGCCGCCCCAGCTCGAGCCGCAGCAGCCCGAGCACGTGGTTCACCGTGCGCCGGTCGGAGGCGATCAGCAGCGCCATGTCCCCGGCGGCCGCGCCGAGGCGTTCCGGGACCGCCCGCAGCTCGTCCTCGGACATGAACTTCGTGAGGGCGCCGTCGAGCGAGCCACCCTCGCCGACCCGGAACCAGGCCAGCCCCTTGGCGCCCCAGCGCTTGCACTTCTCGGTGAGGGCATCGATGGCGTTGCGCCCGAGCGACTCGGCCCCGCCCGCGTGGAGGATGCCCTTCACGCACTCGACGTCGAAGACCTTGGCATCGGTTCCCTCGAAGATGTCGGACATCTCCACCAGCTCCATGCCGAAGCGGACGTCGGGCTTGTCGGAGCCGTAGCGCTCCATGGCCTCGTGCCAGGTCATCCGGGGGATGGCGGACGGCCGCTCCCCGGTCACGGCCTCGGTGGCGTCGGCGACGGCCTCGGAAACGAACTCCAGCACGTCGTCCTGGGTGACGAAGCTGGCCTCGAGGTCGAGCTGCATGAACTCGAACTGGCGGTCGGCTCGCAGGTCCTCGTCGCGCAGGCAGCGGGCGATCTGGTAGTAGCGGTCGATCCCGCCCACCATGCACAGCTGCTTGAAGATCTGGGGGCTCTGGGGCAGG
Organism: Acidimicrobiales bacterium; assembly: GCA_041636995.1. GTDB lineage: Bacteria > Actinomycetota > Acidimicrobiia > Acidimicrobiales > UBA8592 > JBFINV01. Next base: position 1,201 of record JBFKRY010000152.1, read on the forward strand.
GCGTAGAAGTTGCCCGGGTGCAGGCGCGACGGCACGACGAAGTCGCGGGCGCCCTCGGGCGTGGAGGCGATGAGCATCGGGGTCTCGATCTCCACGAACCCCTGCCGCTCCATGGCCGCGCGCAGCGCCGAGTTGACCCGGGCCCGGACCCGCAGGTTGCGCTGCATCCGGGGCTTGCGCAGATCGACGTAACGGTGCCGCAGCCGGACGGTCTCGTCCACGTCGGTGCGCTCGTGCATCGGGAACGGCGGCGGCTCGGCGGCGCTCAGGACCTCGACCACCGAGTCGCCGATCTCGATCTCGCCGGTGTCGAGGCTCTCGTTGATCTTGCCCTCCATGCGGGCCCGGACCACCCCGGTGATGGCGGCCACGTACTCGCTGCGCAGGTCGAGCTTCTCGTCGACCACGCACTGCACGATGCCCGTGTGGTCGCGCAGGTCGACGAAGGCCAGGTGCTCGCTGTGGACCCGGCGGGTGTCCACCCAGCCGCAGACGGTCACGGTGCGGCCGATGTCGTCCGGGCGCAGCTCGCCGCAGTAGTCGGTACGCATCGTCATGGCTGGCTCTCCGGAGCTGGTGGGTCGAGGGTGTGGAGCAGGCGGGCGATGGCGCCGGGCAGGTCGTCGCGGGGCAGCTGGTGCTGGTCGCCGCCACCGCGGAGGTCGCGGACGGTGACCACGCCGCCAGCCAGCTCGTCGTCGCCGACGAGCACCGCCAGCCGGGCTCCCGATCGGTCGGCCACCTTCATCTGTGCCTTCAGCGAACGGCCGCCGAAGCTGCGGTCGACGCCCAGGCCGACGACGCGCAGCTCGTCGGCGATGGCGGTGGCTTGGCTGCCGTCGATCATGTCGACCACGAACACCTGGACCGCAGGCGCGGGAGGCGCGAACACCCCCTCGGCGTCGCAGGCCAGCAGGATCCGGTCCACCCCGAGCGCGAACCCGATGCCGGACGTGGGGGGCCCGCCCAGGTCCTCCACCAGGCCGTCGTAGCGGCCGCCGCCGCCCACTGCGTTCTGCGCGGTCCTGAGCGCGTCGGCGGCGTACTCGAAGGTGGTGCGGGTGTAGTAGTCGAGGCCCCGTACCAGGCGCGGCGAGATCTCGTAGGGGATGCCGAGCGCCTCGAGCCCGGCGGTCACACCGGCGAAGTGGTCGGCGCACTCCGGGGTGAGGTAGTCCACCATGACGGGGGCCGCCGCGATCAGGGCCTGGTCCTCCGGGCGCTTGGAGTCCAGGACCCGCAACGGGTTCTTGGCGAGGGTCTCGCGGGACTGCTCCGACAGCTCCCCGGCGTGGTCGCCGAACCACTCTTCGAGCGCTTGCAGGTAGCGGGGCCGGCAGACCGGGTCGCCGAGCGAGTTCAGCAGCAGGCGGATGCGCCCGAGGCCGAGATCCTCGTAGAAGCGCCAGCCGAGCGCGATCACCTCGACGTCGACTGCGGGGTCGTCGGCTCCCAGCACCTCGATGCCGAGCTGGCTGAACTGGCGGTAGCGGCCGGCCTGGGGCTTCTCGTAGCGGAACTGGGGCCCCTCGTACCAGACCTTCCAGGGCGGGGTGGGGCGGTGCTCGGCATAGGCCCGGCAGATGCTGGCGGTCTGCTCGGGGCGGAGCGCCAGGTGCTGGGGCGGGTCGCCCTTGTCGTGGAAGTCGAACATCTCCTTGGTGACGATGTCGGTGCTCTCCCCCACCCTGACGAAGACCCCGATGTCCTCGAAGACGGGCGAGACGATCTCGCCGTAGCCGCTGCGCTCGGCCAGGTCCGCGAACGCCGCCACCAGGGCGCGCTGGCGCTGGCTGGCTGGAGGCAGGATGTCGCGGGTGCCTCTCGGCGCCTGGAACTGGGCTCGGGCCACGACGCGCCAGGCTATCGGAGGCCCTCCTGGGTGCCGGTCAGGGTCCGCCGGGGCCCGGGGGCGGGCCCGGCAGCACGTAGCCGACGCCATCGACCCAGCGGGCTCCTTCCGGGACCGGCCCCCGATGGCGGGGGTCGAGCACCCAACCCTGGCCCTCGACCCAGCGCTGGTCGGCTGGTGCCGGCGAGGGGTCGGCGTAGACCGAGCGGCTCGAGGCGGGCGCCGGCGTGGCCGACCCGGCCCCGCGACCGGGCCCGTCGGGATAGGGCGAGGACGGCGCCGAGGTGCGGCCACCGGGCGGAGGCGCCGGCTGCACGGGCGGCACCGGGCGGGTGCGTTCGGCCCCGGGCCGGGTCTGCGGGCCCGTCGCCGGCGGCTGGGCACGGGTGGCGCTGGGGGCCGGCCGGCGGGTCCGGGGGGCGGGCGTCCGGCGGGTCCGGGCGCGGTCCATGGCTGCGGCCTGGCGACGGTGGGGAGCGTCGGGGTGGGGCGCTCGCCGGTCGGGCTCCCGCCCGCTCGCGAACCACAGCGCCGCGGTGATCAGCAACGCCACCCCCACCCCGGCGAGAACGATCGAAGGGAGCAACGTCGACCCCAGCAGCGCCGCCAGCAGTGCCGCCAGCACCTCGGCCTGGTCCGGCGCGTACTGGCGCAGCAGCCACGGGACCAGCAACCCGATGACGAGGTACACCGCGGTGGTCGCCAGGGCCCAGAAGCCGGCGCGACGCAGGATCCCCGGCCGGTTGGTGGTGGTGACCAGAGCCAGCACCGCACCGAGCACTGCGGCCCCGATGAGGATCGGGACCGCGGTCCGCAGGAACGTGCGGATCGGCGAGGCATCGGGCACGTGCTCGGTGGGGAGGGGCACGGTGAGGACCGGCGACTCCGGGAGCAGCACCTCGAGCTGGGGCGAGGCCTGCACGAGCGACGCTCGGGCAGCCGTCGCCACCTCCGTGAGGTCGATCACCTCGGGGGCTCGACCCTCGCCCAGGAACGCCGCATGGGTGTCGACCATGGCCCGGCGCAGGATCCGCTGCACGGCCGGGTCGTCGACCAGGGTGCTGCTCACGGACCGGATCACCTCGTCGGACACCGGGGCCTCCGGCGGGACCAGGTTGCTGATGGCGCCGGCCAGGTTCTCCTCGATCTGGGACCGCACCTCGTCGTTCTCGAGCAGCTCGTCGGCGATCTCGCCGGACCGGTCGGCGTCGAAGACCGTCCGCTGGGCGACCAGGCCCGACCAGCCCAACGACCCCAGGAGCAGCGACACGCCGAGGATGCCCCCGGCCACCGACCGGCGGATCATGGCCCGCTACGCGTGCTCTGGGTCACTCCCATACCGCACCCAACGCTACCCGCCGCCACCAGCGGGGGCAGTGACGCTGCGGCGGCGCCCGATCAGGTCCCCCGGCCCGGGACCACCCGGTAGGCGTCGTAGACCCCGTCGATCTGCTTGATGGTGCGTAGCAGCCACTCCAGGTGACCGCCGTCGCCGAGCTCGAACTCGAAGTGCATGATCGAGATCCGGTCGCTGCCGGTGCGGGTGCTGGCGGCGAGGATGTTCACGCTCGACTCGCCGAGCACCGACGCCACGTCCTGCAGCAGCCGGGTGCGGTCGAAGGCCTTCACCTCGATGGCGGCCACGAAGGTGCCCGCGGAGTCGTCGTCCCACTCGACGTCGATGAGCCGGTTGGCGTGGCCGGCGGCCAGCGACACCGCGTTGGCGCAGTCGTCGCGGTGGACCGACACCCCTCGGCCCCGGGTGACGAAGCCCATGATCTCGTCGGGTGGGACCGGGGTGCAGCACTTGGCCAGGCGGATCATGACGTCGTCGACGCCCTCGACGATCACGCCGACGTCGTCACGGCTGCGGCGCCGGCCCGCCCGGCCCACCTGGCGCTCACGGTGGGTCGGCAGGGTCCCGGCGAGCTTCTCGCCCTCGTCGGGCTTGCGCTCCTCGAGCAGGCCCTCGATCCGGCCGGCCACGGACTTGGGCGTGAGGTGACCCTCACCGATGGCGGCGTACAGGGCATCGGCGTCGTTGTAGTTGAGGATGCCGGCGACCTCCTCGAGCACCGGCCCCTTCAGCAGCTTCTGGGCGGGTAGACCCAGCTTGCGCAGGGACTCGATGAGGGCCTCCCGGCCGTTGCCGATGGCGTCCTCGCGGCGCTCACGGCTGAACCACTGGCGGATCTTGGACGAGGCCCGGTGGGTGACCACGAAGCGGAGCCAGTCCCGTGACGGCCCGGCATCTTCCACCTTCGAGGTCAGGATCTCGACGGTGTCGCCCGAGGTGAGCACCGTGTCCAGCGGGACCAGGCGCTTGTTGACCCGAGCCCCGCGGCACGAGTGACCGACCTCGGTGTGGATGGCGTAGGCGAAGTCGACCGGGGTGGCCTGGGCAGCCAGGGTGACCACCTCGCCGGCGGGCGTGAACACGAAGACCTCGTCCTGGTCCAGATCGAGCTTCAGGTTCGACATGAACTCCGAGTGGTCCTCGGTCTCCTGCTGCCAGTCGATGATCCGGCTGAGCCACGCCAGGTCACCGGCGGGAGCCCGGTCCTTGTACTCGAAGTGCGCGGCCACCCCGTACTCGGCGCGCTGATCCATCTCCCGGGTGCGGATCTGGACCTCGAGGGCCTTGCCCTGGGGCCCGATCACGGTGGTGTGCAGCGACTGGTAGAGGTTGAACTTGGGCATGGCGATGTAGTCCTTGAACCGCCCCTGCACCGGGCTCCACGTGGCGTGGATGGACCCGAGCGCGCCGTAGCAGTCGCGCACGTTGTCGACGATGACCCGGATGCCCATCAGGTCGAAGATCTCGTCGAAGGACCTGCCCTTCAGGACCATCTTCTCGTAGATGCTCCACAGGTGCTTCTCGCGGCCGGTGACGTCGGCGTGGATGCCCAGCTCGGCGAGCCGCGCCTGCACGTCGGACAGCACCTGGGTGAGGTAGATCTCCCGCTCCGGGGCCCGGGTGGCCACCATGTGGTCGATCTCCGCGTAGCGCTTGGGGTGCAGCGCCGCGAACGCCAGGTCCTCGAGCTCGTTCTTGAGCTCCTGCATCCCCAGCCGGTGCGCCAGCGGGGCGTAGATGTCGAGGGTCTCGGTGGCGATGCGCTGCTGCTTCCACTTCGGCAGCGAGGCCACGGTCCGCATGTTGTGCAGCCGATCGGCGAACTTGATGATCAGGACCCGCAGATCCTTGGCCACCGCGACCATCATCTTGCGCATGGAGGCGGCCTGCTGGGCCTCCTTGCTGTCGAACTTCATCCGATCGAGCTTGGTGACGCCGTCGACGATGGTGGCGACCTCGAGCCCGAACATGGTCTCGATGTCGTCGACGCCGGCGCCGGTGTCCTCGACCGAGTCGTGGAGCAGCGCCGCGGCGATGGTGACGTCGTCGAGCCCCAGGTTGGCGACCACCGCGGCCACCGCCAGCGGGTGGGTGATGTAGGCGTCGCCCGACTTCCGCCGCTGGCCCTCGTGGTACTCGGCGGCACTCTCGTAGGCGGACTCGATCAGGTCGACCGGGGCGTCGGGGTGCCGCTGGCGGTACACCTGCAGCACCGCGTCGATCCCGTCGTCGGACAGGGACTCGTGCCGGTCCCACAACGACACCCGGTCGATGGTCACCATCGGGTCAGCTCACTCACTTCCTCGCTCAGCGCTCGTACTTCAACAACGAGAACGTCTCGAACCCTTCCAGCTTGCCAGCTCCGCCGAGAAACCCCAGCTCGACGAGGAATCCGACCCCCACCACCTCGGCATCGAGACCCTCGAGCAGCCGGACGGTGGCCGCAGCGGTGCCCCCGGTGGCCAGCACGTCGTCGACGACCAGGACCCGGGTCCCGGGCCGGAGCGCGTCGACGTGGACCTCCACCTGGTCGGTGCCGTACTCGAGGGCGTAGGCCTCGGCCGCGGCCTGGGCCGGCAGCTTGCCCTTCTTGCGGACCGGCACGAACCCGGTGCCGCAGCGGTAGGCCAGGGGTGCGGCGAACAGGAAGCCCCGGGCCTCGATCCCGGCCACCAGGTCGATGTCGTCGCCGCAGTAGTGATCGGCGAGGGCATCCACGGCGAACCGGAAGGCGTCGACGTTGGCGAGCAGCGGCGTGATGTCCTTGAAGACGATGCCGGGCTCGGGGAAGTCGGGGATGTCGCGGACGTAGTCCCGGAGCCAGGCGGTGTCGGCCGTCATGGCTCAACCGTAGTGGCCGGGCGCCCGCGCTCGGCGCTGCCCGGCGGCCGGCTCAGCGCTTCTTCGGCTTGCGGGGCCGTGGCGGGATGGCATCGGTGGTGGTCACCGGCACCGGACCGCGACCGCGGGTCTTGTCCCGGCGCCGGACCGCTTCGCTCAGCCGGTACTGGCGGGGCTCGGCATCCTCGGCGGTGCCGCCACCCTGGCGGAGCCACGCGTAGATCGGCGCGGCCACGAAGATCGACGAGTAGGTGCCGACGAGCAACCCGATGAGGAGCGCCAGCGCGAACTCCTGCAGGGTGACCGCACCCATGATCAGGGAGCCGACCACGAGCACCGCCAGCACCGGCATGATCGAGGTGATCGAGGTGTTGACGCTGCGCATCAGCACCTGGTTGAGCGAGACGTTGGTCACCTCGACGGGGGTGAGCTTGGAGTTGGCGAACCGGTAGTCGTTGTCGCGCACCTTGTCGAACACCACCATGGTGTCGTAGAGCGAGTAGCCCATGATGGTGAGGAACGCGATGACCGTGGGTGGGGTCACGTCGAACTGGAAGAGCGCGTACATGCCGACGGTGAACAGCAGGTCGTGGGCCACCGCGACCAGGGCACCGACCGCCATCTCCCACCGCAGCCGGATCGTGATGTAGATCGCGATCACCACGAAGAAGACGATCAGCGCCTCCACTGCCTTCTCGGTGATCTCCTCGCCCCACGAGGGACCGGCGGTGTTGACGCTGATCTCGTCGGCCGACGCCCCGGTCAGCTCTCCGAGGGCCTCGGTGACCTCGGTGACCTTGGCGTCGTCGGCGTCGAGCTCGGCCCGGATCCGCAGCACCCCCTCGCCGGTCTGGATGCGGGCGTCGGCCAGTCCCAGGCCGCGGAGGACGTCGCGGGTGGCGTCGGTGGAGACCTCGTTGCGGGGCAGCTCCCAGGCGGCGCCGCCCTCGAACTCGAGCCCCAGGTTGAGGCCCCGGGTCAGCAGCGCCACCACCCCGATGGTCACCGCGATCGCGGAACCGATGAGCGCTCGCTTCCAGTAGGACGAGAACGGCACGTTCGTGTCGTTGCGGTACATCCGGGCGAGGGTGCTCATGATCCGGCTCCGGCGGGGGTGGGCCCGGCCGGGAGCCCGAAGGCGCCGGGGCGCTCGACCAGGGTGCGCCCGCGCGCCATGGTGCGCACCAGCGGCCGCAGGAAGAAGTAGGTGGCGACCAGGTCGAGGATCGACGCCAGACCGAGCATGAGCGCGAAGCCGCGCACCGACCCCACCGTGAGCAGGTAGAGGATGGTGGCGCCGATGAGCGAGGTCATGTTGGCGTAGAAGATGGTGCGGAACGCCACCGGGAAGGACCGGTCGACCGAGGATCGCAGGGTGCGACCGTTGGCGATGTCCTCCTTGAGGTGCTCGAAGTAGACCACGTTGGAGTCCAACGAGGTCCCGATGGAGACCACCAGGCCCACCACTCCGGCCAGGGTGAGCGCCAGGCTCGTTCGCTCGGAGAGGAAGGCCAGGATCACCCACAGCATGGTGCCGGACATGCCCAGCGAGAGGATGGCGGCCAGGCCGAGCAGGCGGTAGTAGGCGAGCATGTAGGTCACCACCAGCGCCAGCCCGACGATGCCGGCCACCACCCCGGCCCGCAGCGAGTCCTTGCCGAGGGTGGCGGAGACCAGCCGGACCCGGCTCCCGGACTCGGGATCGGTGGGATCACCGAACTCGAGGGGCAGGGCACCGAACTTGAGGATGAGGGCGGTGTCCTCGGCCTCGGCCTGGTCGAAGTTGCCGCTGATGGTGATCTGGTCGCGCTGGAAGAACGGCGCCTGCACCGTGGGTGCCGACTCGACGATGCCGTCGAGCACGATGGCGAGCTGCTGGGTGCTGCCGCCGGACAGGGACTGCGACGGGCAGGCGGGCGTGGACGAGAAGCAGGCGGCAGCAGCCGCGTTGAACAGGTCGATCCCGTCCTCCCCGCCCTTGAACGTCGGCCGGACCAGCCACTCGAAGCCGACGAACGAGGCGTCGGCGTCCTCCAGCGCGGCACCGGTGAGCATGGTGCGCCCCAGCAGGTAGCGCTCGGTCGGCGGTTCTCCCTCGGCGCTGGCACCGGGGAGGATGACCGGCACCTCGGCGTCGTCGTCCTCGCGGCTGGTGTTCTCCATGGAGAGGGCATCGACGGGGGTGATGTCGATCGACTCGCAACCGACGGCACCCAGGACCGCGAGCGGGTCTTCGCCGACTCCGGAGTCGGCGGCCTCGCCATCAGCGGCCTCACCGTCGGTCGGGTCGCCCTCA
>JBFKRY010000153.1:0-9509 GCA_041636995.1 Acidimicrobiales bacterium
GCCCGTCGCTGGAGCGGCAGGCAGTGATGGCCTGACGTTGTGCCGCTCCGCCGCCCGGGTCCGTGCCCGGCGGCTGCAGCGCGTTCGGGCTCAGCTGATCGCGCGGACCACGGCGGTGGCGGCTGCGGCGAGGACGACCACCACCACGAACGGGGCCCGGCGCGACAACGCGAGCGCAGCGAAGCCCAGGCCGACCAGGCGGGCACACCGAACGGCATCACGGCCAGGGAGATCGAGGCCGCCTGGCGCACGATGGCGGGTCGGGGGTCGGGCAGCGGGGTGGACATCGCCGGGCCGCCGGGATTCTATCGTTCCGCCATGGACCCGATGACCGAGCCGGCCGTCAGCGCCGACGAGCTCAATCGCTACCTCGAGGCCGAGCTCCCGTTCTGCGCGGAGATGGGCATCCGCTGCGACCGGGTGGCATCCGGCCTCGGGGTGGCCCGCCTGGTGTACCACGACCGCTGGACCCGCCCGGGCCAGATCGTCAACGGCGGCGCCCTCATGACCGTCGCCGACGTCGCGGTGTACCTGTCGATCTTCACCCGGACCGGCATCGTCCCTCTCGCGGTGACCAACGAGCTGAAGATGAACTTCCTCCGCCCGGCGGTGGGCCGCGACGTCATCGCCGAGGCCCGGCTGCTGAAGCTCGGCCGGCGGGTGGCCTATGCCGCCGTCGACCTGCACGAGGACGGCCGACCCGAGCGCCTGGTCGCCCACGCCACCTCCAGCTACGTGCTGCCCGACCCCGCCTGACATGCTCGCCGTCGCCGATGAGGCAACCCGGGCCGTCGATGTGGGCTGGATCGAGGCCGCGGCGTCGCTGGTGCTCGTCGGCGTGGCCCTCGGGCTGTCGCTGTACCGGCGGCTCGGGATCGAGTGGCCGCTGGTGGAGGCGTCGGCGCGGGCGGCCGTACAGCTGCTGGCGGTGGGCTTCCTGTTCACCATCATCTTCGAGGCCGGCGCCGCCGAGGTGCTGGCGTGGCTGTGGGTGCTGGTGATGGTGGCCATCGCGGTGGTCGTCGTCCAGCGCCGGGCACCATCGATCCCCCGGCTGTGGCCCTCACTGGTGACGTCCGTGGGCGGGTCCACCGCAGTGGCGCTGGGCCTGGTGTTCGGGCTCGGCGTGTTCGATCACGAGCCGGTGACCGTGGTGGTGATCGCCGGGATCACCATCGGCAACGTCCTGCCGGCGGCGGTGCTGGCCGCCGAGCTGCTGGTGCGTCACTTCGCCGACGAGCGCGGCCAGGTCGAGGCGCTGCTCGCGCTGGGGCTCGACGGGCGCGGGGCCACCCGGTTCATCGGGCCCCGGGCGGCGCGGACCGCGCTGATCGGTCAGATCGAGCGAACCCGGGTGGTGGGGCTCATCGCCCTCCCGGGGGCCATGACCGGCCTGCTCCTGGCCGGGGTGGACCCCGTCGACGCGGTCCTGGTCCAGGTGATCGTCATGTACCTGATCCTCGGTGCCGCCGCGGTGGCGGTGACCACCGTGGTCTGGGCCGGGTCGCGGATCGCCTTCACCGACGACCTCCGTCTCGCCGACTGGACCCGCGGTGATCACACAGGGGTCTGACCCCGTCATCACCGAGTTGTATTGAACTTGTATTGGAGTCAGGCTGGCGGGGGGCGGGCGCCGGGGTGGGTCGGGATCCGCCAGCCGACGTACCACACGCCGACTGCGACCGCGGCCACGACGACCAGGCGGATCACCAGGTGGTCGAGGAACAAGACCGCGCTGGCCCCGCCGAAGAGGACCATCATGCCGATGGCGATCACCTTGGCCCGCCGGGGCATGCCCAGCCCGGCCCGGTAGTCCTGCACCATCGGACCCACGCCGGGGAGCTCGAGCACCCAGCGCTCCAGGCGCCGGCTGGACTTGGAGAAGCACCAGGCAGCCAGCACGAAGAAGCCGGTCGTGGGCAGGCCGGGCACGATCACCCCCAGCCCCCCGAGCCCCACGGCCACCAGGCCGCTCAGCAGCCACAGCCCCCGCGCGAGGGGGTTGCGCGCCGTCACCGTGCTGCCGGCGCCCGCAGTCATCCCGGTGGCCGCTCGGCCTCGGCCTGGAGCGCGTCGACGAGCATCTCGGCGGACCTGCGCAGCGGGCGGGAGACGATCCGCTGGATCAGCCGAGCCGGCCCCTGGTCGGCATCGCCCACGGTCGTGGCCAGGGTGACCTCGGTCCCGGTGTCGGCGGCGCGGAGCGTCCAGCGGTTGGACACCGGGGGCACGAACGGCGGCAGCCCCTCGATGTCGTAGGCCAGGGCCGAGCCGGGCTCCCATTCGGTGACGGTCTCGACCAGCGTCGTGCGCTTCACCTGCACCCGCCGCGCGGTTCCGACCCCGTCGCGCTGGGTGGTGAGGTAGCTGGTGTGGTCGATGGCCGGCGCCCAGTGGGCCAGGCGGTCGAACGCCGCGAGGATCTCCCACACCCGCGTCGGCGGGGCGTCGACCTGACGGCGGGTCCACAGCACGGCCATGGTGCCAGTGTGCCAGCTCGCCGAGTCCGAGGGACCCGCTCGGCTGGCCGAAACGGTCGGATGCCCCGCACGTCCCGTGGGTCCGAGGAGGGACACCCGTCGCCGAGCGGGTCGAGCTCAGCGGAGCAGCCTCCTCAGCACCCGAGCCAGCCGTGAGTCCCGGCGGCCGAGAGCCTCGCTGCGGTCCGCCAACCCCATCAGCCCCAGGGCGCCGTTGATCGACAGCCAACGGAACGGCTCGGGCGCCCAGCGCCGGGACGGGTGGCCCACCCAGGGCAGGTCCTCGCGGGACGTGTCGGTGCCGGTCACCAGCTCGGCGAGGGTCCGTCCGGCGAGGTTCGACGCGGCCACACCCTCTCCCACATAGCCGCCGGCCCAGGCCAGGCCCCGTTCCCGATCGAAGCCCACCGAGGGGAACCAGTTGCGGGGGACGCCGAGCACCCCGCCCCAGCGGTGGGTGATGGCCACGTCGCCCAGCTGGGGGAGCAGCTCGACGAGCACCCGGGCGATGCGCTCGTGCACGGCCGAGCGCCGCTCGATGGCGGAGTCGATCCGGGAGCCGTAGCCGTAGGGCGCGCCCCGGCCGCCGAAGGCGATCCGGCCGTCGGCGGTGCGCTGGCCGTAGATCACCAGGTGGCGGCCGTCGGCGAAGGTCTGGCGCTGGCGCAGGCCCAGCTGCTCCCAGCGCTCGTCGGACAGGGGCTCGGTGGCCACCATCAGCGAGTACAGCGGGGCCAGGGCCCGCCGTTGTCCGTCGAGGGAGGCGGTGTAGCCCTCGGTGGCCCGCACCACCACCTCGGCCGACGCCGTCCCCCCGTCGGTGAGCACCATCCCGGGCTGGATGCTCCGGGCGCGGGTCTGCTCGACGATGGTCCCGCCCCGGCGCTCGACGGCATCGGCCAGGCCTCTCACCAGGCGGGCCGGGTGCAGGGCGGCGGTGTGGGCGAAGAACATCCCGCCGAGCACGCCGGTGGCGGCCAGGTGGGACCGGGCCTCGTCGGCATCGAGCAGCCGGAGGTCGTCGTCGGTGAGGCCGAAGGACTGCTGGTCGTGCTCGACCTCCTCGCGCAGGCGAGCCAGCTGGGCTGGATTGCGGGCCAGGCGGATGGTCCCGCCCTTGGCGTAGTGGCAGTCGATGCCCTCCGCGACCGCCACCCGCCCCACCTCGTCGACGGCGTCGAAGAGCGCGCGGAGCATGCGGCGGGCCGCGTCGTTGCCGGCCCGATCCTGGTGGCGGTCGGGCCCTGCGGCCATCTCGCCGATGCACCAGCCCCCGTTCCGCCCCGAGGCCCCGAAGCCGACGATCTCCTGCTCGATCACCAGCACCCGCAGGCTCGGATCCAGCCCCAGCAGGTAATAGGCGGTCCACAGGCCGGTGTAGCCGCCGCCGACGATGGCCACGTCGGCGTCGGCGTCGCCGGTCAGCGGCGCCCGGGGCTCCAGCGATCCCGGGTAATCGTCGAGCCACAGCGATCGGCTGCGGTACCTGTCCTCGGCGCTCGTCACGAGTCGAACCCCACGCCGAAGCGGTCGAGCAGCCTCAACCAGGGGCCCCGACGCCCCTGGCGGGCGTCGGCTCGTTGGATGGCGCGCCGGGTGAGCTGCACCGCCGGCCAGCGCAGGGGTTCGGGCGGGAACGGCACCGGCTTGCGCCGCACCATCGCCAGCTCGGTGAGCTCGGTGCTGTGGCCCCGGACCAGATCGAGCGCCACCCGGGCGCCGAACCGGCTGGCCCCCACGCCGAGGCCGGTGTAGCCGGCCACCCAGGCCAGCCGGTCGCGGTGAGCGGTGCCCCAGGTGACCGTGAATCGGGTGCTGGTGGCGATGGGACCGCCCCAGCGGTGGCTGAAGCGCAGCCCCTCGAGCTGGGGGAAGGTCTCGAAGAAGTGCCGGGCGAGGGCGAGGTGGGTCTCGTCGCGCTGGTCGTGGCGGTCGGCGACGCCGTTGCCGAAGTGGTAGGTGGCGTCGTAGCCGCCCCAGAGGATCCGGTCGTCGGCGGTCAGCCGGTAGTAGTGGAACTGGTTCGAGACGTCGCCGAGCCCGTCGCGCTCGCGCCAGCCGACCGCTCGCCGCTGCTCGGCGTCGAGGGGCTCGGTCACGAGCACGTGGTCGTAGACGGGGATCACGTAGCGCCGGGGTCGACGGATGGGGCCCGGATAGGCGTTGGTGGCCACCACCACCCGATCCGTGCGCACCGCACCCTGGCTGGTACGCACGGTCAGCGGCCCGGCCCGGTCGCCGTCGACACCGATGACCGGCGCGCCTTCGTGCACCGTGGCGCCCAGGGTCTCGGCGTGGTCGCGGAGACCCCAGCACAGCCGGGCCGGATCCACCAGGGCCAGGTCGTTGGATCGGACCAGGCCGCCCAGGTAGGTGGGGGAGTGGACCCGGGCCCGCATCTGCTCGCCGTCGAGCAGCTCGACCTGGTCGCCCGCGGCCCGGTGGGCGTCGAGCCCCTCACGGAGCTCGTCGAGGTGCCACTCCTCGGTGGCCACGCCCACCTCGGCGGCCCGGTGGAAGTCGGCGTCGATCCCGGAGGTGGCGACGGCGGTCTCGATGGCGTCGAGGTTCTCCCGCCCCAGCTTCACGAGGGTGTCGATCTCGTCGGGCCAGTGAGCCAGCCCGTTGAGCAGGCCGTGGGTCAGCGATGCGTCGCAGAAGCCACCGTTGCGGGAGCTGGCGCCGAACCCGCAGCGCGCGCCCTCGAGCACCACCACGTCGACACCGGGTTCGGCCTCGAGCGCGCAGATCGCGGCCCAGAGCCCGGTGAACCCGCCGCCGACGATGGTCAGGTCGGCGCTGCGGCTGCCCACCAGCGGCGGCCGGGCGTCGGGCCCGTCGACCCGGTCGGACCAGAACACCGCGGGCGCGGCGGCCGCCAGGGCCTGCGCGGCCCAGGCCCCGCTAGCTCCCATCGCGGGTGTTGGCGACGTCGATCACCGCGGTGCGGAGGTCGGTCATGTCGAGCATGGTGAACCGGCCGCCGATGCGTCCCCACCCGGTCCGGGTGCCCGACGCGCCACCGAACGGCGGGTGCGTCTCCCAGAAGGCCACCGAGTCGTTCACGATGACGGTGCCGGTCCGGAGCCGGTCGATGTAGCGGTGGGCCCGGCTCAGCGAGCTGGTGAACACCGACGCCTGCAGCCCCAGGTGGCTGTCGTTGGCCAGGGCGATGGCCTCGTCGTCGTCGACGAAGGTGGTGACGGGCAACACCGGGCCGAAGGTCTCGTCCCGGAAGAGCAGCATCGCGGGGTCGACCCCGTCCACCACCGTCAGCTCGTAGTAGAGGTCGGTGGGGAACCCCGGGGCCCGCCCCCCGCCGGCGAGGACCTCGGCGCCCCGGTCCCGGCCGTCGGCGAGGTGCTGGTCCACCTTGGTGGCGACCGCCTCGTTGTTGAGGGGCCCCATGGTGGTGTCGGCGTCGAGCGGGTCCCCCAGGCGGACCTGGCTCGCGTGGCGGAGCACCGCCTCGACCAGCTCGTCGTGGATCGAGCGCTGCACGAGCAGCCGCTCAGTGGCCACGCAGCACTGCCCGGCCACGTAGTGGGCTCCGAACACCGCGGCTGCGGCCGCGGCGTCGATGGCGGCGTCGTCGCAGACGATCTGGGGGCCGTTGCCCGAGGCCTCGACCATGGTCCGCTTGAGCCCGGCGGCCCGCACGATGGCCTCGCCGGTCTCGTGGGATCCCACGAAGCCGATGCCGTCGACGCCGTCGTGGGTCACCAGGGCCCGGCCGATGTCGCCGCCCCCCTGCAGCACCGACACCGCCCCGGGCGGGAAGCCGGCGTCGACCACCGCGGCGGCCAGCGCCGCGGCGCTGAGCGGTGTCTGCTCGGACGGCTTGAGGATGGCCGGGTTGCCCGCACCCAGCGCTGCCGCCAGCAGCTCCGCGGGGATGTTCATCGGGAAGTTCCAGGGGGTGATCAGGGCGTAGACCCCGTTGGGCTTGCGGTGGGTGAAGACCCGCTTGTTCGGGTCGGCGCTCGGGAGCACCTGGGTGTCGAGACGGATCACCTCCTCGGCGGCGAGCCGGAAGATCGCCGCGGACTCGGCGAGCTCGTCGGCGGCCTCGGCAGCGAGGGGCTTGCCGCACTCCCGGGCCAGCTGCTCGGCGAGGTCGTCGCCCCGCTCGCCGAGGCGGTCGGCCACCGCGTGGAGCAGCTCACCGCGCTGGAAGAACGTCAGCCGCTCCAGCTGCTCGGCGGCCTGGCGGGCCCCGGCCACGGCGTCGTCGACGTCGGCGAGCGATGCGGTGGACACCTCGGCCAGGACCTCGCCCGTCGCCGGCTCGACGACCACCAGCGGGCCGTCGGCGCGACCCTCTCGCCACTCACCCCCGATCAGCTGGTCCTGCATGTCGACCCCTGGTTCCCTGTTCGCGGTTTGCCCGGCACCCGACTATTCCAGGGGGGCGTCGTCCTCGCCACCCGCTGTCTTCCAATGCGGGCCTCCTGGTCCATCGTCGGTCCGTGTGTGCTGGGAGCTCGAACGATGACGCCACGTAGTGGCGTGTACTGTTCCGCGCTGTGGGGAACACGTCCGGGATGCGTCGTGCCATCACCGAAGAAGACGTGGCGACCTATCACCGTGACGGCGTCGTGCTGCTCCGCTGCATGTTCGATCAGGAGTGGATCGACCTGTTGAACGACGGTCTCGACACACAGTTGGCGGCTCGCACTGCCCGGGCCCGCGTGTGGGATCGAGATGCCGAGGGCAGGACGATGTACTGGGACAGCCAAGCGTGGTTGGGAGTCGAGCAGTATCAGCGCTTCGTGTTCGAGTCACCCGCGGCCGAGATCGCGGGCCGGGTCATGCGCGCTTCGCAGGTCAACTTCTTCTTCGACGCCGTGTTCGTTCGTTCGCCGGGCACCCAGTTCTCGACGCCGTGGCACCAAGACGAGCCGTACTGGTCGATCGACGGGTACGACAGCTGCACGATCTGGATGCCCCTGGTGCCCGTCGCGGCGCGGAGTGCGTTGGCGTTCGTTCCCGGGTCGCACGTCGCCTCGCAGGTCTGGAAGCAGTACAACTTCGGCGTCCTCAACCCCGACGATCACGCCGAAGTCGACCAGGTCGACTTCTCTGCGAGGTCACAGCAGGCGGTGCCGGACATCGATGCTGATCCGGGCGCGTTCGGCGTGATCAGTTGGGCGATGGAGCCCGGCGACTGCGTGGTCTTCAACGGCCGCACGATGCACGGCGGGTCTGGCAGGCTGGACCCCGACGTCGGCCTGCGAGTGTTCACCTCGAAGTGGCTCGGCGACGACGCCCGGGTCGTCTTTCGTGAATGTGGTATGGATCCCGATCACAGCGCGATCATGACCGAGTACGGCCTCGGGCCGGGCGACCGCCCTGGCACGGCTCTCTATCCCCGAGTGTGGGAACGCGCCGGTTCGTAGCCCAACGAACCACACTTCCCCCCGGCCTGGACCTCTCGGGGCCCGGCGGATCAGCGGCGAGTGACGGTGACTGGCAGGCTCGTGTAGCCGTGCACGAAGGACGAGAAGGTCCGCTCCGGCTCGTCCTGGAGCTCGATGCGCTCGAAGCGTTGGAGGACCTCCTCCCACAGCACCCGGAGCTGCAACTCGGCGAGGCGGCTGCCCATGCAGAAGTGGATGCCATAGCCGAACGAGAGATGCCGGTCGGCATTGTGGCGTCCGATGTCGATGACGTCTGCGTCGTGGAAGATCTCCTCATCGCGGTTGGCCGACACGTACCACATCAGGATCTGGTCGTTCTCGAGGATCTTCTTGCCGCGGATCTCGCTGTCGCGCGTGGCGGTTCGGCGCATGTAGGACAACGGGGTCTGCCAACGGATGATCTCGGGCACCAGCTTCGGCACGAGGCCGGGGTCGGCGATCAGCTTGTCGTACTGATCGGGGAACGTGTTGAGTCCGTAGACGCTCCCCGACATCGTGTTGCGGGTCGTGTCGTTGCCCCCCACGATCAACAGCAAGAGGTTGCCGAGATGGGCGATGGTCGGCATGTCCCTGGTGGCCTCGCCGTTGGCGAGCATCGAGACGAGGTCGAAGCCGGGAGTCTCCCGGCGCTCCGCCCACAGTGCTTCGAAATAGGCGACGCATTCCATCAGCTCGTCGATCTTCTGCTGCTGCGTCTCGACAACCCCACCGGGTTCGGGGACGGCGAAGACGACGTCGGACCATCGGGTGAGCTTGCGGCGGTCCTCCAGCGGGAAGTCGAAGAGCGTCGCCAGGAGCAGCGTCGTGAGCTCGATGGACACGGTGTCGACCCAGTCGAACGTCTCGCCGACGGGCAGCGACTCCAAGACGTCGACGGTGCGCTCGCGGATCAGTGGCTCGAGATTGCGGAGGTTGCTCGGCGCCGACACCGCGCGCACGGTCTTGCGCTGCTCGGTGTGCTTCGGCGGGTCCATCGAGATGAACGAGGTGATGCGCTCGAACCGCGCGTCGACCTCGGGGCTGGGGCGAAGCCCCAGCGTGATGCCACGCGCCGAGGAGAAGGTCTGCCAGTCGCCGTCGACGGCCCGCACGTCGTCGTACTTCGTGAGCGACCAGTAACGGCCTGACGTTTCGAGCTCGTTGAGGTGCACGGGGTCCTCGGCCCGCAACCGGGCGAAGTGGTCGTGCCAGCGGTCCTCCTTGAACAAGTGGGGATTGGCCGGGTTGATGTCGGCCAGGGCGAGGTCGGCGGCGTCGGGCACGCCGGCGCCCAGCTCGGCCATCTCCATCTCGGGGGTGCGGATGTCGGCGTCCAGGTAGTCGGACCGCTCGTCGATGGCGTCACTCATCGGGGGTGCTCCTCGGTCGGCGACCAGTGTGCACCATCGAGGCCTCCTCCTCCAGCAGCCGCCCCGACCGCCACGGCAGGGATGTCCCCCATGGACAAGACGACCGTCACGACCGAACGCTGCGACCCGTGGACCTTCGACGGGCTCCGGCGACCCGACGAGACGGCCGAGGGTCAGTGCTTCACCATCACGTGCTTGAGCTCGGTGTAGTGCTCCACGGCGTACATCGACATGTCCTTGCCGTAGCCGGACTGCTTGAA
>JBFKRY010000154.1:0-9453 GCA_041636995.1 Acidimicrobiales bacterium
AGAGGGAGACGGGGGCCACGTCGAGGCGCACGCCGGCGAGGACGGCGTCGAGGGTCGCGAGGTCGCCGATCCCGGCCGTGAGCAGCTCGATGCTGGTCACCCCTCCGGTGAGGTCGGCGAGGATGGCTGCGTTGGTGGCCGCAGGGGTGGTGAGCCCGTGGCGCTGGCGGACGTCCCAGCCCCCGGTCAGCCCGGCGACCGAGGTCGCCCGTCGGGACGTGCCCGGGCCGGGGTAGTGCTCGACGGGGTGCTCGTCGTCGCGCGTGTACAGCGGCTCGACGAGGATGCCGTCAGCAGTGGTGGAGCGCAGGACGTCGAAGGAGCGCCCGGCCAGGACCTGGTCGACCGCGGCGAGCCAGTCGGCGTGCGACGGGGTCGGGAAGTCGTCCGCGAGGGCCAGGATCTCCTCGTCCACGCCTCACACGATACGCGGTGGCGGTGGCGTGGGATCCGGGCGGGATCAGAGGCCGGAGCCGCGGGTGGTCCCGGTCAGCTTCTGCAGGCTGGCGTCGTAGACGAAGCAGGTGATCTCCCGGTCGCCCTCGGCCCAGCTCGCATCCGAGGGGGTCAGCGCCGAGATCTCGAGCGAGGAGCTCTCCCAGTCGTTGCCCACCCAGCGCTCGAAGTGGTCGTAGCACCGCCACCAGGCGTCGGTGTACACCTCGTCCTGGCCCGGGAAGGTCGAGTACGTCACGTCGAACTCGGCGAAGACCTCGTTGTCGTGGGGCTGGTGGCACGGGACCCCCTCGACGGATGCGATCAGCTCGGCGGTGAGATCCTCGGGGTCGTTGAAGCAGTCCCCGACCTGCATCTGGAAGGCGCCCAGGCCCCCGGACTCGACGATCGCGCCGGACTCGTCACGGGTGGTGTTGTCGTCGAATGCTCCCGTCCCCGCGAACGCGGCCACGCCGATGCCAACGGCTCCGGCGGCAGCCCGCACGATTCCTCTCATCGCTCGTTCCCTTCCAGCGTCGGATGCCCCGTTCCGGAGCTGTCGGGCCATCGTCCGGGTCGGAGGACCCCGTGAGCGGGCCAGGGGGATTCGGGTCCGATGGCCCACGGCGACTGGGCAGACCTCTACGGTGTGGCCGGGTCGTACGGACCGGGAGCCGAGGAGGGCGATCATGAGCGAGACGGGAAGCCTGGCGGGGCGGGTGGCGGTGGTGACCGGGTCGAGCCGCGGCATCGGTCGGGGCATCGCCGTCGGTCTCGGCGAGGCCGGAGCCACGGTCTACGTGACCGGCCGCTCCACCGGCGACGGACCGTTGACCGTCGACGCCACCGCGGCGCTGGTCGACGAGGCCGGCGGCACTGGCGTCGGTGTGCAGACCGACTTCGCCGACGACTCCGAGATCGCCGCCCTGTACGAGCGCATCGGTGACGAGCAGGGCCGGCTCGACATCCACGTCAACAACGCCTTCAAGATCCCCGACCCGCCGGTGTGGGGCGGCAAGTTCTGGGAGCACCCCATACAGGTCTGGGACGACCAGGTGGGGATCGGCCTGCGCGCCGCGTACGTCGCCAGCGTCCACGCCGCTGCGCTGATGATGGCCACCGAGGACTCCCTGCGGCTCATGGTGAACATCTCGTCGAGCGGGTCCGAGCGCTACGCCTTCAGCGCCAGCTACGGCGTGGCCAAGTGCGGCACCGACCGGCTGACCCGCGACTTCGCCATCGAGGGCAGGGAGGACGGCCTGGTGGTCATCGGGCTCTGGCCCAGCCAGGTGCTGACCGAGTTCATGCTCGAGAGCATCGAGCGGGGCGACATCGGCCTCGACGAGGAGCACGCCGAGACCCCGCTCTACACCGGCCGGGTCGTCGCCGCGTTGGCCGCGGACGCCAGCCGCGCCGAGCGCTCGGGTCAGGTGTTCACGACTGCCGAGCTGGCCCGCCACTACGACATCCGCGACGAGCGGGGCCTCCAGCCCGCCGGCAAGCGCACCCCGACCCAGTACCGGTCACCCGTCTGATCGAGGGCGTCAGCCCGGCGCGTCGGCGAGCCGCCGGGGCGGCTCGGGCTCGCGGCCCCGACGGCGGCGGACGATGCAGGACTGGGAGCCGATGGCGCACAGCGTTCCGTCCCCGGCCCAGATGTGGATGTCGCCGTGGCCGAAGCCGTGGCGCAGCCCTTCGACCCGGATGTCGAGGAGGTACCACTCGCTCGGCACCGCGGTGAGCACCCGCAGGGTGTTGTCGAGGCTGGTGGAGGAGGTGTCCTCCCCGTGGACGAACGAGATGCCCAGGGGCACGTAGTCGCCGAGCACGGCCAGCGACGCGGCCGAGGGCTCGAGCAGCTCGGGCATCCGGGCCCACACCGCCAGACGCCCGGGTTCGAGGACCGCCGGCTCGGTGACTGCCGGTGGCAGGGCCCAGCGCTGCTCGAGGCGCGAGTCGATGCTCTCGGCGACGGTCGTGCGCGGCGGACGCGCTGGGCAGTCAACGGCGGGCTGCACCACCGGGTCCTGGCCGTAGTGGATGTCGGTGGGATGCTCTCGGCGGCCGAGGGCGGCGTTCACGGTGATGATCTCGGTGCCGCCCACGTGACAGACGGCGCGGGCCTGGGTGGTGTACCGACCCTCCACCGCGATGGTCACGTCGATGTCGACCACGGTGCCCACCTTCGCGAACGAGAGGTACTGCGCCGTCGCCCACACGATGGGCCGACCCGTCGTGCCCTCGAGGGCCGCGATGCCCGCCCCCAACCCGCACCCGCCGAAGAGGAAGCGATGGCCGGTGGCGATGCCGGGAGTGACGGGCAGGAACCAGCGGTGGGGGTTGTGGGTCGGCTCCAACCCGAGCCAGCTGCGCGCGTCCACCCGGGGAGCGTACCGCCGTCGCACCTTGCGGCCCGATGGCCGGCACGGGAGGCTCTCCCGATGCCGGGCGTGGCGCGCATCGGTTGCTCGGGCTGGGTGTACCCGGACTGGCGGGGGGTGGTGTACCCCGCGGACGCGCCCCAGCGAACCTGGTTCGAGATCTATGCCCGACGGTTCGACACCGTGGAGCTCAACACCACCTTCTACCGGCTGCCCCGAGCCGAGACCGTGGAGGGCTGGGCCAGGCAGGCGCCGCCGGGCTTCCGATACGCGGTCAAGCTCGGCCAGTACTGCACGCACCGCAAGAAGCTGAAGGATCCGGGTCAGTGGCTGCCCAACCATCTGGATCGGGTGGCGGGTCTCGGGGAGCACCTGGGGCCGAACCTGGTGCAATTGCCGCCGCGCTGGCGCCGCGACGTCGGTCGCCTCGACGCCTTCCTGGCTGCGGCACCGGACTCGATCCGCTGGGCGGTCGAGCTGCGCGACCCCACCTGGCTGGACGAGGAGGTGTTCGCCTGCCTGGCTCGCCACCGGGCCGCCCTGTGCATCCACGACCTGCTCGACGACCATCCCTGGGTCCGGACGACCGACTGGACCTACGTGCGGTTCCACGGACCGCGGGCGGAGCCCTATCGGGGTCGCTACGGCTCTGCCCGGCTCGCTGCCCCGGCCGCCACCCTCGCCGACTGGCTCGACGCCGGGACCGACGCCTGGGTGTACTTCAACAACGACGACGACGGGCATGCCGTCACCGATGCCGAGGACCTGCGCCGCCTCCTCGGTTGACCCCAGCTCCCCCTCGAGCGACGACCGGCGCCCCCGGCGCAGCCGCACGCCGACAAGCGTCGGCGTGCGGATCGATACTGCGGGACAATGGCCACCGATGCGTCGTCTCCTCGTCGTTCACCACACTCCGTCCCCGGCGATGCACACGATGCTCGACGCCGTCCTCGACGGCGCGGGCGCCGAGGGCATCGAGGGGGTCGAGGTCGTCACCCGGGCCGCGCTGTCGGCCAACCCGATCGAGGTGCTCGAGGCCGACGGCTACGTGCTGGGGACGCCTGCCAATCTGGGCTACATGAGCGGGGCCCTCAAGCACTTCTTCGACATCGTCTACTACCCCTGCCTGGAGCAGACCCGGGGCCGGCCCTACGCCGTGTACGTCCACGGCGACAACGACACCACCGGGGCCCTCGCGGCAATCGAGAAGATCGTGGCCGGGCTGGGCTGGCGGCGGGCCCAGGCCCCGGTGAGCGTCACCGGCCCGGTCTCGGGCGACGACCACGACCGCTGCTGGGAGCTCGGCGCCGCCCTGGCCGCCGGCCTGGCCGAGCTCGGCTGATCTCCAGTGCAGCCAGCGGCCGGGCGAAGCCCGGCACACCCCAGCGACGAGGGACGAGGAGCGGAAGGGCGCCTCCTGGCGCTGCGCCGGCTGACGCCGGCGGCCGCACAGCCTCGGCGTGCGGAATAATGCTCCTCCGTGGAAGCCAACGAGCCGCCGAAGCTGACCAGCCCGGAGCTGGCCCTGGTGCGCGCCGAAGGCGCCCGGCTCGGGCTGTTCGACGCCGATGCTGCGCTCGTGGTCGAGCCCCTGGCCCACAACCCGCTCAACGCGGTCACCGGGGCCATCAACGCGGTCTGCTGGGACGGCGGCAGCGCGGTCCGCAAGCACGTGACCCCGGTCGGGGAGGGCGCGGACCACTGGGCGCCATCGGAGGACCCCCGCCACTTCAACTACTGGAAGCGCGAGGTCCTCGCCTACCGCACCGACCTGCCCGGCCGCCTGGGCCTCGACGCCCCCGCGCTGCTCGGCGACATCGACTGCGAGGACGGCAGCGTGGTGCTGTGGCTCGAACTGGTCGAGGGAGCCACCGGGCTCGACGTGACCATCGCCGACCTGGCCGGCGCCGCCCATCAGCTCGGTCGGAGCCAGGGGCAGGCCGACCAGCCCGTCGACCCCTGGCTCTCCGAGGGCTACATCCGCGGCTATGGGGCGTCCAAGCCCGCCGACTACGGGTTGCTGACCGATGCCGCCACCTGGCGGCACCCGCTG
Organism: Acidimicrobiales bacterium; assembly: GCA_041636995.1. Lineage (GTDB taxonomy): Bacteria > Actinomycetota > Acidimicrobiia > Acidimicrobiales > UBA8592 > JBFINV01. The sequence goes on from JBFKRY010000154.1 coordinate 4,870, forward strand.
GTGGCCCGCAACTGGTCGGCCGATCTCCAGGTGGCCCTGCGCGACCTGCACTGGAACCGGGGGTGGTACCACCAGCTGCTCGACCGGCTGCCGGGTGCGGTGTGCCATCTCGACGTGTGGCCCAACAACCTGGTGGTGCGCCCGAACGGCTCCGCGGCGTTCCTCGACTGGTCGTTCACCGGCCACGGCGCCCTCGGCGAGGACATCGCCAACCTGGTGCCCGACGCGGTCCTCGACCTGCTGGTCCCGGCGGTCGACATCGACGAGCTCGAGCGGGCGGTCTTCGAGGCCTATGTCGACGGGCTCCACGAGGCCGGCTGGCGCGGCGACGTGGACCTGGTACGGCTGGGGGTGTACGCCGCTGCGGTCAAGTACCACTGGGTGGCACCCATCTTCCTGTCCCGGCTCGATGCCGACGAACACCTGGCCTACGGCCGGCCCATCGATCCCGACACCCTGTATGCGGAGCGGGGCGCGGCCCTCGAGCTGCTGGCCCGCTGGTCGGACCGGGCGGTGAAGCTGGCGGCCGAGCTCGGGCTCGGCTGACGGCCGGGCTCGGGCACTAACGGACGGCGCGCCGGATGGCGTCGGCGATGCGCGCCGGGGCCTCCATCGGCGCGAAGTGGGTCAGGTCGTCGTAGCGCTCGAAGGTCCCGTCGGGGAGCTCGGCAGCAACCGTGGGCGCGATGACCGCGGGGGGTTCGCCGTCACCGCTGCCGGCCACGGTGAGCCGGCTCTGCACCTTGCCGAGCCGTTCGAACACATCGGTGTGGGAGTGCTCGAACACCTGGGCCTCACGCTCGCCTGGGCACTTGAGGGCGACGCGGCCATCGGGCCGGTCGGCGAAGGCATGGTCGACGTAGGCGCGGAGCGCAGCCGGGTCGACCTCGGAGAACGGCGGCCGCGACGCGTATCGCTCGTAGGCCGCGTCCCGGGACTCGAAGACGTCCCTGCGGCGGCGGGCCCGATCGGCCAGGCTGTCATCGGTCCGCACGAACATCTCGTCGAAGTTCGGGGGGATGATGATGGGCTCGAACAACCAGCCCCGGTCGATGGTGCCCGGCCTGGCCAGCTCGGCCATCACCAGTGAGCAGCCGCCCATCGAGTGCCCCGCGGCACGGACGCTACGCAGCTCGAACGCGTCGAGCACCGACACCACGTCCTCGCCCATGCCCCGCCAGTCGAGGTCGAGCCCGTCGGGGATCGTCGAGTCGCCGTGGCCCCGCAGGTCGAGGGCGATGCACCGGTAGTCGTCGGCGAGCGCTGCGCACACCGGGTCCCAGTAGCGGCCGTGGAATCCGGTCGCGTGGCACAGGACCAGCGGCGGTCCCTCCCCGCCGTGGTCGTGGGCGACCACGGTCACGCCGTCGGTCGACGGCACCGCGATGGCGGCGGGCTGGGGCATGGGCGCCGAAGCTACCGGTCGCCGCGCGGGGTTGGCACGTCGAGGGGTGTGGGCCCGGTGGGGTCAGTCCTCGGGCGAAGCCATGTCGCCGGACTCGCGTGAGGCGGCGAGGGCCTGGCGGAACATCCTGCGCTGGACCTCGATCACGGCGGCTGCGAACCAGATGGAGCCGTACACCAGGACCGGCCCCCAGAACAGCCAGGACCAGCGATCCTCGATCTCGTGGGCCAGGCCGCGCCCCAGGGCCAGGGCCACGATCGCGGTGACCACGACCTGACGCCGGGGGGAGTAGGCGACGCCGCGGAGCTTCTCGGCCAGGAACTCGAGAGTGGCCGGGATGCACAGCAGCCAGATGAGCCAGACATCGAGGCGGGCGGGCCACGGGGCCAGCCCCGCCAGCGAGGCGATGGCGACGCCGATGGCGATGGGGTAGAGGACCAGGCAGCGGCGACAGACGGGCCGGCCGCCGATGACGGCGCAGCGGTGGTGCTCGCCGGGCCAGTGGTGCGACAGCCACAGGCCCCGCCGGGCCCGGGCCGCGTCCTCCTCGGCCGCACGCCGCTGCTGCTGCTCGGCGATCAGCGCCTGTAGCCGAGCCTCGGCCTCGGGCGGCAGCTCGGGGATCTCGCCATCCATCACGGCTCCATCGGCAGCCCGGTGCCGGGCCTGAACGGCGCCGGGATCAGGCGGTGCGGGAGCTGCGGTGGCGGCGCAACCCGATGACCGGGGTCGTGGGCGCGTAGCCGGCCTCGGCGCGCTCGATCTCGGACTCGCCGCCCCAGAACCCGAGCTCGCGCTGGGACCGGGCGAACTCCTGGCAGGGCACCAGGACCGGGCAGGCCCGGCACACCTGGCGGGCTCGGTTCTCTCGGTTCTCGCGGGCCGCGGGGCGCTCGCCGGGAGGGGGGAAGAACAGCTCGGACTTGCCTCGGCAGTCGGCGTGCTCCATCCACCACGGGCGCGGGGCAGCAGCGTGCTCGCTCGTCTCGAGTACTGTCATCGCCCCGATACTCCCTGGCGTCCGGTCGGTCCGCTGCCCGCCGGACAAGGTATTCGCGCGCACCCTGCCCTGTCACGATCATGTACATGAATGATTGCGATGGGTGTATCTGCATTCGCGATATGTTCACCCGACGTACACCTCGTCGTTGAAGCGGATCCCGCGCTGGAGGGTCTTGTGGACGGGGCACCGGACCGCCACCTGACCGAGCCGTTCGCGCTCGGCGTCGGTGAAGTCGCCCTCGACGAAGATCTCGGAGCCGACGGTGTCGATGAAGCCCTCGTCGTCCTCCTCGCAGAACTCGCAGTCGTCGGCGTGGACCCGCTCGTAGGTGAACGACGCGGAGATCGACGAGACCTCGATGCCCTTGCGCCGGGCGTACATCGAGAGGGTGATGCAGGTGCACGCCGCCAGCGACCCGAGCAGCAGCTCGTAGGGGTTCGGGCCGGTGTCGGTCCCGCCGGCCCCCACGGGCTCGTCGGACCGCCACGTGTGGCGCCCGTTGGTGATCTTCACCTCGTAGCCGGTGCTGAGGTCGGCGGTTATGGTGGGCACGAGCCCTCCTCGTGGCGAGCGTCCAGCGACGCCATCAGGATAGGAGGCCGCAGTGGCCCGGTTGCCGCTCCAGGGTCGCCGACGCTCGCTCGACGCCGCGGCGATTGCAGTGGTCACGGCAGGGCGGGCAAAGATGGGGGCCGATGGGGTCACCGCCAGCCCGCTACTACGAGCAGTTCGATCGGGACGAGTGGTCGAAGCTGCGCGCGGCCACGCCGCTGACGCTCGCCGAAGAGGATCTCGAGTCGCTCCGGGGCATCAACGAGCGCCTCGACCTCGACGAGGTCGTCGAGGTCTACCTGCCGCTCAGCCGGCTCCTCAACCTCCACGTGGGCGCCACCCAGCAGCTGTTCGAGGTCACCGCCACGTTCCTGGGCACCCTCCACACCCAGGTGCCTTACGTGATCGGCATCGCCGGCAGCGTAGCGGTGGGCAAGAGCACGACCGCCCGCCTCCTCCAGGCGCTGCTGTCGCGCTGGCCGAACCACCCCCGGGTGGCCCTGGTGACCACCGATGGGTTCCTCCACCCGAACCGGATCCTCGAGGAGCGGGGGATCATGCACCGCAAGGGGTTCCCCGAGAGCTACGACCAGGGGGCCCTGATCCACTTCCTGGCCCAGGTGAAATCGGGCGTCGACGAGGCTCCGGCGCCGGTCTACTCCCATACCGAGTACGACATCGTCGACGGGGCGTCGCTGCTGGTCTGCCGGCCCGACGTCCTGATCGTCGAGGGCCTCAACCTCCTGCAGACCTGGATTCCGGACGCGGGCGGCCGGCCCCCGGTCTTCGTCAGCGACTTCTTCGACTTCAGCATCTACGTCCACGCCGAGGAGGAGGACATCGAGCGCTGGTACGTCGAACGCTTCCTCACCCTGCGCGACACCGTCTTCCAGGACGACCGGTCGTACTTCCGCCGCTACGGCGACCTGAGCACCGACGAGGCCGTGGCCGAGGCCCGGACCATCTGGCGCGCCATCAACGGGCCCAACCTGCACGAGAACATCGCGCCCACCCGCGACCGGGCTCACCTGGTCCTGGTCAAGGGCGAGAGCCACGCGGTCGAGGAGGTGTGGCTCCGCCGGCGCTGAGCCAGCTGGCGGGCCCTCCCCCGCAGGGCCTATCTTTCGCGGGCGGTCGGAGACGGGAGGATCCATGCCCATCGATCTCGATGCAGTCGGCGTCGAGAGCCGATCCCGCGAGAGCTCGTGGAGCTCGAAGGACTGCCTCCTCTACGCGCTGAGCGTCGGCGCCGGCGCCGGTGACCCGACCGGGGCCGAGCTGCAGTTCACCACCGAGAACACCAGCGGCGTGGACCAGCAGGCGCTGCCCACGATGGCGGTGGTACTGGGCGGCGGTGCCGGCGGGCCGGACTCGCCGCTGGCCCGCCTCGGCGACGTCGACTTCGCCCAGATGGTGCACGGCGAGCAGGAGATCGTGCTGCACGAGCCGCTGCCGGTCGAGGCCACGGTGCGGGCAACGACGACGATCCCTGCGATCTACGACAAGGGCAAGGCCGCGCTGGTCGTGCTCGAGTCCAGCGCCATCGACGTCGCCGACGACAAGCCCATGTTCACGAACACCAGCAAGCTGTTCTTCCGGGGGGAGGGGGGCTGGGGTGGCGATC
>JBFKRY010000155.1:0-9442 GCA_041636995.1 Acidimicrobiales bacterium
CCGGGGCCGTGAACGACCTCGCGGCAGCGTCGGGCCGGACCCGCTGATCTCCGGCTCAGTACTCGCCGGCCACGTTGATCGGGAAGTTGATCTGGTCGTGGGTGACGGTTCCACCGGGGTAGCCGGCCATCGCAGGCTCGGCCACCGCACCGTAGGTGTTGCCGTCGGAGTGCCACGCGATGTTCACGGTCAGCAGGTCGGGCGCCTCGGTCGGGCAGAAGTTGAGCGTCCGGCGCATGGAGGCCTTGCCCGCCTGGTCCACGACCATCGCGTTCGGCACCCCACCGAGGGCCATGGGCTCGATGGTGTCCGCAGCCCCGTCGCCGTCGGTGTCGTTCGCCCACACGCCCCAGAGCGTGTAGAGGCTGATGTCGGCGGTGCCGTCGTCGTTGCAGTGGATGCGCAGCCGGGCCTCGGCCGCCAGCCACTCGTCGAGGGTGATGGCGCCGTTCGGCGCGGACTTCGAGGGCTCGTTCCCGGCAGCCTCGTACACCGAGGGCACCTGGGCTCGATCCGTCGCGAAGTTGACGATGACGGCCACGTCCCGGAACGGCACGTTCAGCAGGGCGGGGTCGAAGGCGCCCGGCGGCAGCCCCATCGCGGGGTCGACCCCGGTGGCCAGCAGGGTGTCGCCCGGCGAGCTCGGCGTCAGGTCGTGCGGCTCCGAGCCCCCGTCGTTGTACCCGAACACGAAGTTCAGGCCGGCGCCGCCGAAGGGCTCGCCCACATCCCATACGGGCTGGCCGAGGAGGCGGTTGGCTCCGGTGACCGCGACGCCGTCGATCCAGACGGCGTCACCGTCGCCGCCCGAGGCCGGGGGCGCGATCAGCAGCACGAGGACGGGCGCGGCGAGTATGAGCGAGAGTAGAGCGATGCGTCTCCGCATGGTGTTCTCCTGATGTTCGCTGGTGGGAACGCGACGGCCGCTGGGCCGCAGCTAGCTCCGTGACGGGCCGCCGCGCGCTGCCCCATACTCTTCGCGGGCCGGTGCAAGACCACCGCAAGCCCGCGCCGTTCGGCGCGGTCGACCCGCCGGCCGCCGCTACCGTTCCGCGATGCGCCTCGGGATCGTGATCCTGCCGGAACACCCCTGGGAGGAGGGCCAGCGGATCTGGCAGGATGCCGAAGAGCTCGGCTTCCACCACGCCTGGACCTACGACCACATGGCGTGGCGAGACCTGCGTGACGAGCCGTGGTGGGGGTGCATGCCCCTGCTGGCGGCCGCCGCCGCGGTCACCCGATCGATCCGCCTGGGCCCGCTGGTGGCGTCGCCGAACTTCCGCCACCCGGTGGCGTTCGCGCGGGAGCTCATCACCGTCGACGACGTGTCGGGCGGCCGACTGATGCTGGGGCTGGGCTCGGGCAGCACCGGCTGGGACGCCACCTTGCTGGGCCAGCCGTCGCTGACGCCGGTCGAGCGGGCCCAGCGGTTCCACGAGTTCACCGGGCTGCTGGACACCTTGCTCACCTCGTCGACGACCAGCCACGAAGGCCGGTACTTCGTCGCCGACGACGCCCCCATGGTGCCCGGTTGCGTCCAGCACCCGAGGATCCCGTTCGTCATCGCGGCCACCGGGCCCCGGGCCCTGCGCACCGCGGCGCGCTGGGGCGACGTCTGGCTGACGAACGGTCGCCGGGACCACGAGGGTGAGCCGCTCGACGCCGCCGCCGGCACCGCGGTGGTGCGCGAGCAGCTCCTGCGCCTCCACGACGCCTGCGAGGCCGCGGGACGCGATCCCGCGGTGCTGGACAAGATGGTGCTCACCGGCACCCGCCTCGATCCGGGCCTCCACTCCCGGGACTCCCTCGAGGAGACCGTGGGCGCCTACGAGGAGATCGGCATCACCGATCTGGTGGTGCACCGGCCCCGCCCGCACGACCCCTACGCCGGTGACCTGGCCGCCTTCGAGCGCATCATGGGCCACGTGCTGACCCGCTGAGGGCCAGTCGTCGACGGCCGAGGACGAGTGCGCGCCAGCGCGCAGACCCCGGCTCCGGAAACGGGGACGATCCTGGAGCACGCGGAGCACGGGGGTTCGGTGCCGTGATCGGGAAGATTCTCTACTTCGTCGTCTTCGTGGCGATGTACTGCGGTTGGCTCGTCGCCGCAACGTGGGTCCTGGAGGTGGCCCGCCGGAGCCGGGGCGCAGAACCCGGTGTGCGATATGCGCTGGCCGCAACCCAGGCCGGGCTGGTGCTCGGGATGATCTGGGCCATCACCCGGCAGTGCGATCTGGATGCCTTCGTCACCATCGTGGCCGTGACGGTCGTCTCGGCGATCGCCGCCGATCACATGATCAGACTGCGGTCGACCCCCGAGGTCCATCACGCCCAGATGAACTGGATGGGTCAGGCGATGGCGCTCCAATGCCCGAAGATGATGGGCTTCCTCATCATCGTGGCGGCCCTCTTGGTCCTGGCCTTCCCGATCGTGGTGGGCACCCTCTACTTCCTCGCCGACGTACCATCGCCCGACTTCACGCGAACCGCGGTTCACGTGGTCCTGTTCATGATCTTCGGAGCCAGCCTGACCACGTCGGCCTGGGTGTTCGCCAAGGGGCTGGCGTGGGACACGCTCGACGACCGGGTGCGCGACACCCTCTTCGGCATCCTCCTGGTGCAGCTGGTCCCGCAATCGCTGTGGCTGGCCATCCTGCTGCGCATCGCCGCGGACGGCGCATCGGAGCGGCTCCTGGCGCTGGGCCTCGTGCTCGGTTATCTGGTTCTCGTCCTGGTCGGGCCGTACCTGATCGGACGACGCCGTAGCAGGGACCTACGGATGGAGCTCCTCGAGACTCGGCGAGACAACATCGTCGCCCTCCAACGCACCCTGGCCACCCCGATGTCCACCGAGGAGCGGGTCGACGCCATCCAGGGCCACGCCACATCGCTGGAAGAGGAAGCGCACGCCCAGGTGGACGGCAACTCCGACGTCGAGCTGGCCGTGGCCATCATGACCAAGGACCGCGACTGGGCCCTGAACGTGCTCACCCACGACGACGACCCGTACGTCCACTTCGGAGGCCGGCGCCACCTCAAGCCTCGGTACCTCCAGCTGGAGGACCACCTCTCACAGCTGGCGGCGAGTCTGGGGCACGTTCAGCCGTCGCTGATACGCGTCGACCACCTGGGCGAGATCATCGAGGACGTGGAGCGCACCCGTCAGATGCTCTCCGAGCTGGGCGCACCGGCGCTGGCCACGAACGACGACGGCCCGTTACCGGCGCTGCCGGCCGGCGACTCCGGCGGGGACGAGCGAGACCATCGGCCGACCCCGACCATCGACGAGCTGTGCGAGCTGCCCCTCCACTCGTCCGAGCACGAGGCCACCGACGGCTCCCTCCTGGTGGCAGGCCTGGACCCGATCGACCTGGAGCAGCGCTGGGCGAACCGGCTGGCGCTCGAGGTCGCCGACATCGATCGTCGAGTGCTCCAGGTCCAGGGCGCTCGAACCGGTGCCGCGGTGAAGTTCGTGGGCTCTGCTCTGGTCGGCTTCCTCATCGATCAGCTCGGAGCCCAGGTCACCGACATGGCGAGCGGGTCGTTCCCGGCGTGAGGTCCGGCCCGAGCGCGACAGCTCGAGCTCAGGGCCCGATCGTCACGACCAGCCCGTAGTGGGGCGACAGCACGGGATCGGGCTCGTCCAGGATGCGTCGAGCCGTCACGGCACCATCGACGTCGCGGACAAGGATGTGGTGGGTCAGCAGTGAGCGGTCGGCCTCGTTCAACGGGTTGTGGGCACACGTGCTGCACAGCGCGTCGCCGCTCTCGATGTAGGGGTTCGTGAATCCCGCAGCCACCAGCAGCTCGTAGGAGGTCGGGTGGTGCGCCTCGAACCCGCTGCCCGCCGGCCCCGCGTTCAGATCCCCGAGCACGATCACGGCGTCGCCCGGGTCGGCTTCGTCGGCGACGAAGTCACGGAGGGCCGCCACTCGAGCCGCCTGCGCCGGGCCGAGGAGCGGCTCGGACCCGACCGGCTCCAGATCGGCGCCGAACAGATGGATGGGCCCGTGGGTGCCCGCGTCGACGAGAACGTGCAGCAGGGCTCGGCGGCCGTCGCCGAGGTCGAGCACGTCGGTGTCGAGGACGACGTGCCGGCTGAGCAGGGCCAGGCCGAGGGTCTCGGGCTCGGGGACCACGACCAGTGGGAATGCCCCGGCAGCCGCGTCGCGGAGGGTGTCGGCGACCCCGGGCAGCAACAGCCCCTGCACGAGGACGATGTCGGCATCGAGGGTCGCCATCGCCTCCACCACCGGGGCTGCACGCTCGTTCGCCAGCGCTACGCCGTCCGCCAGGGCGGCGTCGAAGGTGACCACTCGCAGCGCCGTCGGAACGGGCGTGGGCCGGGCGGTCGGCGGCGGGTCGGTGGGGCCGGGGGTCGGCTCGGCGGCGGCGGGCTGGCGGGGTGTCGGCCCGACCGGCGCGGTGGTACCGCCGCCGCTGCTGCACGCCAGCGCCACGCAGCCGGCCAGCGCAGCGATGGCAACGAGCCGTCGCCAGCTCCAGGGGGCGGCCGCCGCCAAACCGGTCACTCCATGACGCGCAAGGTGTCGGGGATGTCCATCCGGCGCACCCGGCGGACCAGGAAGAGCGGCGCCAGGGCCACGGCCACCACCCCGATGAGCAGAGCGATCACCAGCGTCGAGGGCGCCAGATAGGAGGTGATGCCGAAGTCGGGGAGCGAGCTCTCGGCCAGTGACCGCAGCATCCACTCCAGGATCAGGGCACCGGCCACCAACCCGATCGCGGTGGCACAGATGCCCACCAGCACGCTCTCCTTGGTGACCACCGCCATGATGGTCCGAACGGGGAGACCGAAGGCGCGCATGGTGGCGTGCTCGCGGCGGCGCTCCTCCACGGTGATCCGGGTCGAGTTGAAGGCGATGAGCAGCGCCAGGGCCAGCACCGACCCGGCCGCGATCAGGAGGAACCCGACGAACTGCTCGAGCGCCTCGTCGAAGATCTCGCTGAGCCTGGCCACGGCCTGGGTGGATGCGACCTCCGGGCGCTCAAACAGGGCGCGCTGCACGTCACCCCGACCGAATCCCTCTGCCGGGTAGGCGTTGACGAGGTTGACCGCGCCCTGGAGCCCGAACCGCTCGGCCAGCGACAGATCGGCGAAGGCGAAGTTGCGGATGGGATTCGGATGGATCGCGTCGACGGTCAGGGCCGAGCGAGCTCCCCGGAACACCCCGTCGTCGCCACGCACGGGGTGGAAGAGCTGCACGGTGTCGCCGAGGCTGACGCCGAGGTCGTCGGCGGCCTTGGTGGCGAGGATGAGGCCGTCACCGCCCGGCGAACCGTCGACGATCGTCGGGGTCCACGCAGCGCGGTCGAGATCGACCAGCTCCACGATGAGGAAGATCGGCTCGCTGACGTCCGCGGACACCACTGCAGCGCCGCCGAAGAGCAGTCCCAGGTCGACCGAGCCCACCGACTCCTCGGCGGCGATCGCCTCCACGGCGGCGGAGTCGGTCGGATAGAAGGTGTCGAGGGCGACGAGCACCCGATCCGGATCGCCCTTGGTGACCTCGGCGGCGCCCCGATCGATCGAGCGGCTGAAGCTGTCGAGCATCCCCAGCACGGCCACCAACGCGGTGATTGCGGCTCCGACCCCGGCCGCGGTGAGCAGGGTGCGCCGGGGGTTGCGGAGGATGTTGCGGAAGGGCATGTGGGTCAGGCTCGACCCGGGGAGGCGGACGCGGTTGGTCCAGTCCGTCAACCGGTTGCCTCGGGCGACCAGGTGACCGAGCCGGATGGCCTGGATTGGCTGCACGCGGACGGCCCGCCACACCGGCAGGGCGGCCGCCGCGAGCGGGATGACGAGACCGAGCGCGGCAGCGCGGGCGAAGGGCCCGAACTGGAACGGGGTGCGCCATTCCGGCAGCGGGAGCAGTGACTCGAAGAGGCTCTTCATCGCCGCGCCCACGAGCAGGCCGACCGCGATGCCGGCGATGGTGCCCACCACCCCGATCTGGGCGCCGACCAGCAGGGGCCGAATGGCCAGGCGGAGGCGAGGCACCCCCAGCGCCATGCCGATCCCGATCTCCCGGCGCTGGGACTCGACGATGCGGCTCACCAGGTTGAACGCCGCCAGCGCGGCGGCGAAGAGGATGAGGGCCGAGATCATGTTCCAGACCTGCTGGTCGCTCTCGATGTCCTCGTAGAGCACGCGGAACGCCTCGACGTCGTCCTGGTCGGTGACGGTGGCGCTGACGCCCGGAACCTCGGCCAGCGCAGCGCGCAGCTGCTCCTCGATGCGATCCCGGTCGCTCCCGCCGGCCAGGGTCAGCACCACATCGTTGACCTGGCCGGGACGACCGATGAGCGACTGGGCGTCAGCGAGGGGCGAGTAGAGGATGGCGAAGTCCCCCTGGGCGAACAGCGATCCCTCGGGACCGGTGACGAAGAAGTCCTCGGGACCGGCGCCCAGCCCCACGTAGTCCACGGAGCGACCACCCGAGACGGTCAGGCGGCCCCGTTCGGGCAGGTCGTAGAAGTCGGCGAACTTCGCCTCCAGGATCACCGACGGGGGGTCGGTGCCGGCGACGGGTTCGGACCCGTCACGGAGCCAGACGTCGTCGACGAGCTGCGAGTCCCCGAAGGGCATGCCCACGATGCGGGCCCGGACCAGGATCGTCTCGTCGGGAGTCGAGGCGTCGACCTGGTTGTCGACGACGAGGCGCTCGACCACGCCGGTGACCGCCGCGGCGTCCGGCAGGCCCTCCACCGCCTCGGTGAGCAGACCCTCGTCGACGAAGGTGCCCGGGCTGAGCTCGGCCCTGAGGTCGTGGATGCCCGTGGCACCGAAGCTGATGTCGTTCGACTGGCGGCGCCAGGTGGCCGTGCTGCCGAGGCCGGCGAACACCCCGGTCCCGATGGCGATGACCAGCGCGATCGCCACCACCGCCACCCAGTGGCCCCGCAGGTCCCGCCACGACCAACGCAGCCACAGCGAGCGGGTCACTGCGGGCTCACCACTGGACGTCCCCGATGTCGGCCCGGCCCCCGGCGGGCGCGCCGTCGGAGACGATGCGGCCGCTCGACAGCTCGATCACCCGGTCGGCGATGCGGGAGATCTCCCGGTTGTGGGTCACGACGAGCACGGTCATCCCGGCGTCCGCCTGGGCCTGGAGCACGCGCAGGATCTGCACCCCGGTCCGGAAGTCGAGCTCCCCGGTGGGTTCGTCGGCCAGCAGGATGGGGTTGCCGGTGGCCAGGGCCCTGGCGATGGCGACCCGCTGCTGCTCGCCCCCCGAGAGCTGGTGCGGGAAGTGGCGCAGGCGCTCCCCCAGCCCCACCTGGTCGAGGGCCTCGGCGGCACGACGCTCGGCGTCCTCGCGCCGGGCCGCATCCGCCCCGAACTGGACGTTCTCCACGGCGGTGAGCGCGGGGAAGAGGTTGAACGTCTGGAAGATGAACGTGACCGACGCTCGCCGGAACCGGGCCCGCTCGGACTGGCTGGCGCCGGTGAGGTCGACGCCGTTGACGGCGACCCGTCCCGACGTCGGGATGTCGAGGGCGCCGATCAGGTTCAGCAGGGTCGTCTTCCCGCTGCCCGACGGCCCCAGGATCACGATGAACGCCGAATCCGGCACCACGAGATCGACCGAGTCGAGGGCGGTGACCTTGGTGGCGCCGATCTGGTACCGCTTCGAGGCGCCGGCCAGCTCGATTCGGGGGGCGCCGTCGCTCATGCGGGGTGAGCGTACGTCAGCGGCCCGAGCCCACCCCGGTCATTCGCTATGGTCTTGCGCCATGACTCTCCGGAGCGCCTGGCTCGCAGCTGCGGTGCTCGGCGCAGTCTTGGCCGGCTGCAGCTCCGATGACCCGTCCGTGGTCGAGCCTCCACCCGCCACCGCGACGCCGAGCACATCGGCGCCGACATCGACGCCGGCCCCGGACCCGGACCCCGCGGGCGAGGCGTGCCCGGACCCGGTCGACCAGACGCTCGACGACGACATCGACGGGGACGGGCAGAGCGAGACCGTCCACCTGCGGGCGGTCCGCGAGCCGTTCGCCAACTTCGTCGGACTGTGCGCCGGTGACGAGCTGTTGTCGGAGGTCGACGTCGGCGGCATGGCCCCGAGCCTGGCCGGCACCTTCGACATCGACCGCAACGGCACTCGGGAGGTCTTCGTCGTCGACACCTCGGCGATCGCCGAGATCTACGTGGCGGTGACCCTGATCGGCGGCCAGCTCCAGCTCACCACCGTGCTCCTGGAGCGCGGCCTCGACAGCGAGATCGGAGAGCCGTTCAACGGCGGGTCGTTCCATTGCGCCGATCCGGGCGACGGCGCGGTGCTGGCGAGCTCCACCTTCCGGGCCGTCGGGGACCAGGTCGAGGTGGTGACCGAGGTGATCGGCCTCGACGGCCTCGAGGCCGTCGTCGAGGAGTCCGACGAGCAGCTGCTCGACCCGGAGGAGGCCTACAGCTTCTGGTCCCGGCCGAACGGCTGCTTCGACTGAGCTCGCTCAAGCCACGGCGTCGCGGCGATGCGTGGGCCGGAGCGTGGAGTTCCTCACCTGGTGGTAGCCGCGCCGGAGGGCGTGACGGAGGCGGCGCTGGGCCAGCACCGGGTGCCGGAGCACCCACAGGGGGTTGGGCAGCCCGCGGAAGGGGTACCGGAGCTGGCCCAGCATGGTCTCGGGGACGGCCTCGTCGACGCCGTACACGCTGGGCCGGCGGTCCTCGGGCATGTGGTACGTGCCGAAGAGGGTGTCCCAGAGGGGCAGGAACGCCGAGTGGTTGGTGCTGATGGCCTCGGGCTCGTTGGTGTGGTGCCAGTGGTGGAACTCGGGGGTGATGACCAGCCGGTGGAACCACTTCCAGCGCCAGCGCACGTTGGCATGCAGGAACAGCCCGGTGACGATCTGGATGACCGCCAGCACCCCGGCGTACTCGGCCTCGAAGCCGGCGGCGATCAAGAAGATGATCGGCGGGGCCAGGATGGCGCCGTCGAGGGGGTGAGCCCGCAGCCCGCTGACCCAGTCGAGGTGCTCGGTCGAGTGGTGGATGCTGTGGAAGCGCCACAGGAACGGCACCTCGTGGCTCCAGCGGTGGGCCCAGTAGAAGGTGGCGTCGAAGAGCAGGAAGCCGGCGGCGTAGCGGCCCCACTCCGGCAGCATCCCCACCAGGGGGCGGATGGCCAGACCCGGCAGCCACGCGAAGCTCAGCAGGCCCACGATGACCGCGACCACGATCCCGGGCACGATCAGCAGTGGCTGGGCCAGGCCGTAGGCGATGTCGGTGCGCCACAGCTTGCGCCGGATCGGCTGGCGATGGCGCGGGAACAGCTTCTCGAACGGCACCACGATCACGAACAGGGCGATCACCGCGCCGAGCCCTTCGCGGTCGATCGCCAGCCCGCCGCCGGCCACCGCGAGGGCGAACAGCACGGTGAACCAGCGAGGGATCCGCCGGCTGGGCCCGGGCCGCGGC
>JBFKRY010000156.1:0-9352 GCA_041636995.1 Acidimicrobiales bacterium
CGGCACGGACATGTTCGCGGAGTTCACCGGGCGCACTCGGGCCGGCCACTTCGACCAGGTCCGGGCCTGGGTCCGCGAGGGGGAGCTCCCCGACGACGCGGCCACCGAGGTCGCCGACCTCACCGACGACGAGGTGGCGGCCCGCCTCCACTTCAAGCTGTCGGCGCACGCCCGGGGTCGGGGCGACGACGCCGCCGCCGAGCGCCATCTGGTCCGGGCCGTCGAGCTGGCGCCGCTCGACTTCACCATCGCCCGGGCCGCCCTGCCGCTGCGGGGCGCCGACCCCTTCGGCGACGAGTTCTTCGCGCTGTACCAGCGCTGGCTGGACGGGGGCACCCCGTACCACGGCATCATGCCGCCCCGGATCCGGGAGTAAGCCGGCCGCGCGCGACGGCCTTGCGTCCAGGCTCGCGTCTCGCTAACTTACAACCAAATGGTTGTAGATGATCTGACCGAGGCCGAGATCGACCGACTGTTCCACGCACTCGCCGACGGCACCAGGCGAGACATCGTGGTCCGCGCGGCCGGCGGGGATCTGTCGGTGTCGGCGCTGGCCCGCAGCTACCCGATGAGCGTGACCGCCATCCAGAAGCACGTCTCGGTGCTGGAGGATGCCGGCCTGGTGCGCAAGGAGCGCCGGGGCCGTGAGCAGATCGTGACCACCCGGCGGGCCACTCTGGCGACCGCCCACCAGATCATCGACCAGCTCGAAGCCATGTGGCGCGACCGAGTGACCCGTTTCGGTGAGGTGCTCGCCGACCTCGGAGAAGGCGAGCGGCTCGCCGACATCGAACAAGGAGACCAGGCATGACCATCACCGACCTGCGCAAGGACGTCGACGCCGGGGCGCTGACCATCGAGACCGAATACCCGGCCGGCCCCGAGCGGGTCTGGCGGCTGTGGGCCGACCCCCGCCAGCTCGAGCGGTGGTGGGGTCCGCCGTCGCACCCGGCCACCGTCACCGAGCACGAGATCTCCCCCGGCGGCCTGGTCCGCTACCACATGACCGGCCCCGAGGGTGAGCAGTACCACGGCGGCTGGCGGGTGCTGGCGGTCGAGGCGCCCCACCGGCTGGAGTTCGAGGACTTCTTCGCCGACGCCGACGGCAACGAGAACCCCGACCTGCCCCGGGCCACGACCGTGGTCTCCATCGCTGGAACCGAGGGCGGCCCGACCCGGATGACCATCGAGACCCGCTACCCGTCCGCCGAAGCCATGGCCCAGGCGCTGGAGATGGGCATGGAGGAGGGCATCCAGCTGGCGATCGGCCAGATCGACGGGCTGCTGGCCGAACAGCCGGTGTGAGGCGAGCCTCGGCAGGAGGACGGGGACCGATCACCCGGCAAGTGGGTCGTGGAGCCCCGTCATTGCTTTCAGCCGCTTGCACGTCGACCGGACGCCATCGAAGGACACGCAGGCGTAGAGCGCCGAATCCGATGGCGCGGCTCGGCCCAGCCGCCCGCTCCCCTGCGCCGCGCAAGCGGTCTGTCCCTGGTGTGGGTTCATTCGAGCTGGGTGCGGTCGGGCGAAGGGTCTGGTAGGTGCCGTCGGGGTCGCACGGTCTTCTCCCGACCCAGAGCCTCACCCCCCGGGCAACTGACCCCGATGACGCACCAGCACCTTGGCCGAGGCGTGCCCATCGTTCCGGTGCAGGCCGCGCCTCTCCACTTCATCCATCACTGCCAGCTGCAGCCACCGCAACCGACGGGCCTCACGCTCGAACCCATCGATCAAACCCAGCACCTGCGCATCGTCGAGGGTCGCCATGTCGAAGGACTGGAGCTGGTCGATTGCCGCTCGGGGCGTTGCGGTCTCCATACAACCAACAATAGAGAAAGGGTGTGACACTACTGATCCCGCAGCGCCCGCAGGCGCCGTTCGTCGCTCGATCCTCGGGCTGCGGCCACCGGCTACGCCGGCGATACGCGGGAGGGGCCCGACTCCTTGCCGGTCTCTCGGGTCGGCATCGGGGGGTGCTCCTCGACAGCCTGCGGCGCCGCGGTCGCGTCGCGCGGAGCCACTGCCCCGTCGGCTGCGACCGCCGGCAGTCCCTCTGCCTCCTCGGTGCGCCACACCACCCGGCCGTCGTCGATGGCCACGGTCACGTCGGCCCCCTCGAGCACCTGGTTGTGGTGGCTCACGATGAGGACCGCGTGGTCGTCGCCCAGGCTGTGGATGTTGTCGATCAGGGCGGACACCGCGGTGCTGTCGAGGTGGTTGGTGGGCTCGTCGAAGATCAGCACCTTGGGCTCGCCCATGAGCGCCCGGGCGATGGCGATGCGCTGGCGCTGGCCCCCCGACAGGCGCACCCCGTCGTCGCCGACCTCGGTGTGGAGCCCCCGGGGCAGCATCTCGATCACCTGGTCGGCGCCCGAGAGCTCCAGGGCCCGCTGCAGCTCGGCGTCGGTGTAGTCCTTGCCGTACACGATGTTGGCCAGCACGGTGTCGGGCAGCAGGTACGGCTCCTGGGTGACCACGCCGAGCTGGGGCCGCAGCCGGCGCATGTCGATCTCGTCGTAGGGTCTGCCGTCGGCCAGCACCCGACCGGACTGGGGCCGGTAGAAGCCCAGGAAGAGGTTCACGATCGAGCTCTTGCCCGAGCCGTTCGGGCCGATCAGGGCCACCGTCCGACCCGGCGCCAGCTCCAGGGAGATGTGGTGGAGGACCGTGATGTCGTCGTAGTAGCCGAACACCACGTCCTCCATGGTCAAGCGGCCATCCAGCTCGATGGGCTCGGTCCCCTGGTAGGGCCGGGTGACCGGGTCCGACAGCAGGGCGGTGATCCGACCCAGCGCCTGCTGACCTTCCACCATCTGTCCGAAGGACTGGGCCAGCCCGCCGGCGGGACCACGGAGCATGGCGAACGCCGCGTAGAACGAGAGCAGCTCGCCCAGCGTCATCGACGTCCGGATCACCGCCAGGCCGCCCGCCAGGAGCAACCCCGCGCCGGCGACCGCGATCACGCCCTGCTGGACCGCGGGGTTCGTCGACGAGAGGAAGGCCACCCGGTTGTTGGTCTCACGTAGCTGCTCGAGCTGGTCGTTGGCGCGGTCCAGCTCGTGCTCCTCGGCCCCGGCGAGGCGGATGAGCTCCTGGCTGCGCAGCATCCGGAGGGCCCGGGCGCTGAAGTCGCGGTACGCGGGGTGGAACTGGTCCGCGGCGCGGCGGATGCGGACGTTGACCAGGCGACCGGTGACGAACAGCACGGGCCCGAACGCCAGGGTCACCAGGGCCAGCTGCCAGTTGAGCGAGAGCAGCACCGCGGCGATGCCCACCGACAGCACCGTGGTGGGCAACATGGTGGTGACCACCACCGACGCCATGGTCTGCACCCGCAGCGCGTCCTGGACGATGGTGTCGTGCAGGTCGGTGATCGGGGTGTTGTCGTACTTGCTCTTCGGCAGCTCCACGAGCCGGGCGTAGACGTCGGCGCGGAGCTGGCGGATGACGCGGAGGGTCACCCGCAGATCGATCCAGCGGGCCCCCAGCTGGGCCACCACGCTCAGCGCCGCCAGCCCGGCCATCGCCAGGGCGATGAGCACCAGCTCCTGCTCGTCCTCGGCGGGCAGGGCCTCGTCGATGGAGCGCCCGACGAGGATGGGGATCGGTATCAGCAGCCCGGCCTGGACCACGGCGAGCAGCACCGCCGCGCCCATGCGGGCGCGGTAGGGGCGGAACCGGGCGAGGAAGCCACGCCACTGCTGGCGGGTCATGGGCCGTGCCTCCTGTCGCAGCCGTCCAGCTCACGGAGGACGGCGCCACGATAGTGCGCCCCTGTGGGGGCGGTCGCCCTCACCCGGCGTCGTCCTGGGCCAGCAGCAACGTCTCGATCAGCACGGCCTGCTCGGCGATGGTGGGGGCGTCGAAGAAGTCGAGCATCGACACCTCCACGTCGATCTCGTCTCGCACCCGGGTCAGGAGCCGGGTGGCAGCGAGGGAATCGCCGCCGAGGTCGAGGAAGTGGTCGGCGACGCTCACCGAGTCGAGGCCCAGGGCCTCGCACCACAGCTCGGCCACGAGCAGCTCGGCGGCGGTGGTGGGCTCGACGTGCTCGCCGGGCGCCTCGTGGGCGTCGAGCTCGGCCAGCCCCAGGGTGTCGGCCAGGCCGATGCGTTGCAGCTTGCCGGAGGGCCCCTTCGGGATGGCGTCGACGAAGACCACTCGCCGGGGCACCTTGTAGGGCGCCAGGCGCTCGGAGGCGAACTCGCGGACCTGGCGCTCGGTGAGGGTGGGGGCATCGGGCGCAGCGACCACCGCGGCGGCCACCTGCTCGCCCAGCCGCCGGTCGGCCACTGCGAAGGTGACCGCCTGGGCCACGCCGGGATGGTCGAGCAGGACCTCGTCCACCTCTCGTGGCGACACGTTCTCGCCACCGCGGTCGATGATCTCCTTCAGCCGGCCGGTGAGGAAGAGGTAGCCGTCCTCGTCGAGGCGACCCTGGTCGCCGGTGCGGAACCAGCCGTCGGTGAAGGCCGCGGCGTTGGCCTCCGGGTTGTCGTGGTAGCCGGTCATCACGTTCGGCCCCGCGATGACCACCTCGCCGACGGCGCCGGCCGGGAGCAGGTTGCCGTCGTCGTCCATGATCGCGACCTTGGGGCCCGCGGCCGGCCCCACCGAGCCTGGCTTGCGGACGCCGGGCGGCAGCGGGTTGCTGGCCATCTGGTGGGCGGCCTCGGTCATGCCGTAGGCCTCGATGACGGGACAGCCGAAGGTGGACTCCAGCTCGGCCATCACCGAGGGGGCCAGCGACGACGACGAGGAGCGGATGAAGCGCAGGTTCACGCCGGCGAGCTCGCCGGGATGGGTGGCCGCCCGCTCGAGCAGCGCCTGGTGCATCGTGGGCACCGCGGTGTACCAGCTGGCCCGATGCTCCCGGAGCCAGCCGGCCGAGCGCGGTGCGGAGAAGCCGGTGGTGCAGATCACGCTCGCACCGGCCACCAGCGAGCTGCACAGCCCGGCGACCAGGCCGTGGATGTGGAACAGCGGCATCACGTTGCAGCAGCGATCGGTGGGCTCGAGCTGGAGGGTGGCCCCGATGGCCTCGGCCGACGCGGTCACGTTGGCGTGGCGCAGGGGCACGATCTTGGGTCGGGCGGTGGTGCCGGAGGTGTGGAGCACCAGGGCCACGTCGTCGTGAGCGCAGCGGTGCGGGTCCGAGCCGGCGCGCACGGGCTCGCCGTCGACGGCGATCTCGACATCGGCTCCGACGGTGCCGGCGACGCGGATCAGCGGCACTCCTCTCGCCTCGGCCGCGGCGATCGCCGCGGGCAGCTCGGCCGGGCCGGTGCCGACGATCATGGCTGCGAGGCCCAGGTCGTCGATCTCGAACTCCATCTCCGGCCGCCGATAGCTGGGATTCAGGGGTGCGGCTGCGGTGACTGCGCTGGTCCCCAAGAAGGTCGCTGCCAGCTCGATCCCGTCGCGCAGGGCGATGCCGATGGTGTCGGTTCGGCGAACCCCGAGCGCCACCAGTGCGTCGGCCACGCCCTCGATCATCCGATGCAGCCGGCCGTAGCCGACCGTCGGCCCGCCCGCGACCACCAGTGCCGGACGATGTGGGTCGGCCGCTGCGTGCTCGCTCACCCGTTGCGGGACGGTCATGTGCTCCTCCAGCCGGTCGGTCCCCGGCACCACGCAGCGGGCGACACCAGGCGCAGGGTCGCCGCACCCGGAGGTTCCGCCCGTTCTGGGCGCCAGGGTATTGGGCGCCGACCCGACTGTCGACGGCGGTGGGCACCGGCTCCCAGGTCAGCCGGGGGAGCATGGGCCGACTGGCCCACGCGGATCCCGGGGGGTTGACTGGCGGGGTGTCGGAGCCACGCCCGTCGACCCTTCGCCGACTCGCTCGGCGGGTGGTGATCGTCGCCGTGGTCGCGGCGCAGCTGATCCTCGTCGTGCGGGCCTACGACTCGGACCACAAGGAGTTCGGGTTCCAGATGTTCCCGGAGTCCTCGCGATGGCAGGCCGAGATCGTGCGGGTCCAGGTGGATGGCACCCGGACCCCGGTCGACGACGGTTGGGAGTACCGGTGGTCGGACCTGGTGCGGGGCCGGGGTCTCACCAATCCCTCCATCGACCAGCACGCGGACTCGGGGCTGCGCAACCAGCTCGGCCATCTCCAGGGGGCCCTCGACTGGGTGGCCCGCAACACCCCGGCCGACACCGCCACCCGGTACCTCGAGGCCACGGTCACCTACACCGACAACGGCAGGGGGCCGTTCGTGCGAGTGTTGACGTCCGCTGACCGGGCGGCACCGGGCGGGCAGCGGTGAAGGGCCTGGCCCGGGCGCTGCGCCGGTTCGACGCCGGCATCGACGCCACCGGCGACCTCCGGGCCCTGGCGGTCCTGCGCATCCTGCTCGGCCCGATCGTGCTGCTGCACCTGCGGCCGTTCCTGGAGCTGGCCCGCGACGGGGTCGTCTACTCGGACCGCTTCTACCTCCCCTATGCCGACTGGTACCCCGAGGTCAGCCGCGAGGTGTACGAGCCGATGCTGTGGGCCGCCGCTATCGCCGCGGTGGCCATGTCGCTCGGCGTCGTCACCCGGCTGGCCACCGCCTACACCGCGCTCTTCGTGGGCTACAACCTGTTCCTCTCGAAGACCCACTTCCACCACAACCGGGCGTTCCTGCTCATCCTGCTGGTGACCGTGGCCGTGCTGCCCGTGGGGCGCCACTACTCCCTCGACGCCCTGACGCGCCGGCTCCGCCGCCGACCCCCGCCCGGGCCCGCGCCCCTCTGGCCGGTGTGGCTGGTCCGGTTCGAGGTGGTGGTCGTGTACCTGGCCTCGGGGGTGTCGAAGCTGATCGACCCGGACTGGTGGAGCGGCCGGGTGCTGCAGCTGCGCGCCATCGACAACCGCCAGCTGGCCCTCGACGAAGGGGCGCCGGGCTGGGTCCTCGACCTGCTGGCCGACGCCACGTTCCAGTGGTGGTTCTCGAAGGCCGCGGTGCTGACGGAGCTGTTCATCGGCCTGGGCCTGGTCCTGCGCCGCACCCGTCTGGCCGCGATCTGGTTGGCGATCCCGTTCCACCTGGCGATCCAGATCGGCGCGGCGGTGCAGGTGTTCTCGTGGGCCGCGCTGGCGGCCCTGGTCATCTGGGTCACCCCGTCGGCCTTCGACCGTGAGCTGGTGGTCCCCCGGGGCCGGCGGCTGGCCAGGCTGGTCCGGGCCCTGGACTGGTTCGGCCGCTTCGAGGTCGCCCGCGACGACGGTCAAGCGGTGGTGCTGCTGGATCGGGGCCGTCGGCGCGAAGCCACCGTGGCCCGGCGGGACGCCGACGCCGTCTGGACCACCCTGAGCCGGCTCCCCGCCACCTTCGTGGTGGCGGGGCCGGTGGTGCTGCTCAGACGGCTGCGGGCGCCCCGCTAGGAGACCACCTCAGTCGTCGACCTCGACGTCGATCCAGACCAGCCGGTGGTCCGAGGTCGGGAACGGGAAGGTCCCGACCAGCCGGAACAGCGGGTCCGACGACAGCGGCCAGAACACCTCGGCGTCGAGCAGCTCGAGCTGCGCGCTCGGCAGCACGTAGTCGACGCGGAGGTTGCCCGGCGCGCTGTCGGAGAAGTCGGCGGTGTCGAAGGCCGGGTCGCCCAGGTGCGAGGCGTTGGCCCCGCCCTGCAGCACGGCCTGCTCGGGGCCACCGGGGCTCGAGGGGGTGATCGACGTGTTCACCAGCGGATGGTCCAGCAGCTGCTGTGCCGCGCCCGCGACGCTGTCGCCGTCGAAGGGGTCGGCATTCTGGTCACCCGCGATCACGAAGAGGTCGCCCTCGCCGAGACCGCCGAAGGTGCCGCCGTCGTCGTAGATGTACGCGGCGGTCGCGCCTCCCGTCACATAGTCCGCCCAGAAGCGGATCTCGTCGTGGTTCCGCGTGCCGTTGCGATCCTCGGGCCCGTCGAACACCGGTGGCGTCGGATGACTCACCAGGAAGTGCACCGTCTCCTCGCCGATCTCGATCGGCAGATCGACGTGGTTCTTCGAGGACAGCCGGAACACGTCGAGCTCGGCCGGGTCGTAGAAGCCGGCCGGGATCAGGTTGCCCGGCATGTCCCGCCAGAGGAAGTTCTGGAAGGTCCTGATGTTCGCGGTGTCGATCGGGTGCATCGAGTACACGACGAAGGCGAACTGGCCCTCGAAGAACCCGAACCCGAAGGCGTCCCCGGGCCCGCCCACGCTGCTGTTGTTGTCCAGGTCGAAGCCGGACGGCACCCCGGTGTTGGACGCGGCCACGTACCGGTACGGGTAGTGGATGGGAAGCGCGCCCATCTGGGAGACCGACAGGTAGTTGTCCTGGAACAGCTGGGCGGCCACCCCGCCCGCGTCGAAGTCGAACTCGTTGATCAGGAGCACGTCGGGCCGGGTGCGCTGGATGGTCTCGGCCACGTTGGCCGCCTGGCTGTTGAGCGGCGTCGACAGGTCGTTGATGAGATCCCCGGCGTTGTACCGGTTCAACGACGCGTTGAACGTGGCGAACCGGGTGTCGCTGTCACGAACCGGGTTCTTCCGGTTCTCGGCACCCACGCCCGCGAACTGGAAGCGACCCTCCAGCGGATCGTGGTCGGCGGCTCGCAGCGTGGTGGTGTCGTCATCGTCGGCCCCGGCCGGGAAGCCGGCGTTGAAGTGCAGGAAGTCGACCTCCCGCAGCTTCCGGTGCAGCCGGTCGTTCACCAGGATGTAGTCGAGCACCTGGCTGTTGCCGTCGAAGATGAACGACCAGCGCTCGTCCTCGGGCTCCTCGTAGATGAGATTGGTGAACGTCGGACCGCCACCGACACCCTCGAGGATGGCGACGGGGTGGTCGGGGCCCTCGCCGGGCTCGCCGAACTGGAAGTCGTTCAGGTCACCGGCGACCATCACCATGGCCTTGCGGTCAGCAGCAAGCAGTCCTTCGACGAAGTCCCGGACCACCTGGGCCTGGGCCTTGCGCTGCACCTCGGTGATCCGGTTGAACGAGACCCCGAAGATGGGGTCGTCACCGCCCTTGGACTTGAAGTGGTTGCCCACGATGTGGACCTCGTCCTGGCCGATGCGGAACAGCCCGTACAGCGGCTCCCGCCCGGGGCTCGGGCTCGAGGGCCCGAACGCAGCCTCGACGTCGGGACCCGACAGCTGGAAGGCCTCCAGCAGATCCACCCGGTCGGCGTCCCACAGGAACGCCACCTCGATGCCCCGACCGTCACTGGTCTCGAACGACGTGGCCACGTAGTCCGTGCCGGTCGCCGCGTTGACCCGGTTGCCCAGCTCCTGGGCGATGAAGGTGTTCTCGACCTCCTGGAGGATCATGATCTCGGGCAGCAGCAGCTCCAGCTCGATGGCCAGGGCCAGCTTGCGCAGCTGGGACTCCAGCGC
>JBFKRY010000157.1:0-9235 GCA_041636995.1 Acidimicrobiales bacterium
GCCGACACGGTCGCATCGGCCCGGCTCCGCCGGGACTCAACGCGTTCCCGCAGGTCAGGCTGCTGCGCAGCGACCAGCGGGGTTCCTCACCGATGGCTCGCTCACGCTCGCAATCGGCGACGAACCGACTTCTTCAGGAGCAAGTAGCGAGCGCTCAGGCGTCGTCACCAGCAACCGCCGGGGGCCGGCTGGCCACGAACGGCTCGACCGGGTCCCCCGCCAGGGCGGCGACGATGCGCGCCGCGCTCCGGCCGTCGCCGTAGGGGCTGCTGGCTGCTTGGTGGAGCCCGCCGCCGGCCCGACGGACGAGCCGAGCGGTCTCCTCGACGATCCGCACCGGGTCACAGCCCACGACCCGGGCTGCGCCCGACGCCACCGCCTCGGGACGTTCGGTGACCTCTCGCAGGACCAGCACCGGTGTTCCCAGCGCGGGCGCCTCCTCCTGGATCCCGCCCGAGTCGGTGAGCACCACGTCGGCCCGGCGCAACAGCCAGACCAGCTCCCGGTAGCCGAGGGGGTCGAGCAGGGTGATCCCGCGGGTCCGGCCCAGCCGCGCCCGTACCGGCCCGGCCACATTGGGGTTCGGGTGCACCGGGTAGACGATCTCGGCGTCCGGGAGCTCGGCGGCCAGCATCCCGAGCGCATCGCAGACGGCTCGGATGCCCTCGCCGAAGCTCTCCCGGCGGTGGGCCGTGACCAACACCACCGGGTGCTCGGGATCGATCGCGGCCAGCGGCGACGGCGGTCGGGGCTCGAAGTGCTGCACCGCCTCGTCGAAGAGGGCGTCGATCACGGTGTTCCCGGTGACCAGCGCCGCCGCCGAGTCGACCCCTTCGGCGAGCAGGTTGGCCCGGGCGGTCTCGGTGGGTGCGAAGTGGAGATCGGCGACGCTGCCGACGACCCGCCGGTTGATCTCCTCCGGGAACGGCTGGCTCCGGTCGCCGGTCCGCAGACCGGCTTCGACGTGGCCGACCCGCACCCCGGCGTAGCTCGCCGCCAGCGCCGCCCCCATGGTGGTGGTGGTGTCGCCCTGGACGAGCAACCACCGGGGCCGCACCACCGCCAGGACCCGACCCACGGCCGTGATGACCTCCGACAGCACCTGGGGCGGCGTCTGATCGGGTCGCATGATGTCGAGGTCGTAGTCGCAGCCGAGGCCGAAGCACTCGAGCACCTGGTCCAGCATCTCGCGGTGCTGAGCGGTGACGCAGACCACCGACTCGAAGCGGCGGTCGGCCTCCAGGGCCCTGATCACCGGCGCCATCTTGATGGCCTCGGGCCGGGTGCCGAACACCGTCATCACCCGCTGGGGCCGCGACGGCAGCGGAAGCGGGCGGACGGTCACGGCCCCAGGACCTCGTCGGGCGACACGAACCGGTAGCCGAGCGCCTCGATGCCCTCGACGATCTCGACGAGCGCGTCGACCTCGAGGTAGTGGTGGAAGAAGAAGCTGGCGACGCCGTCGCGGACGACCAGGTTGGCGGCCGCAGCCTCGACCACCTCGGCCGGTTGGCGGGCTCGATGCTGGTTGAACGCCGTCGGCGAGTAGTTGCCCACGTTCTCGGGGATCACCCTCGCCCCGTACACGTCGGTGACCGGATAGGGGAAGAGCTGCCCGGCCCCGTGCTCGTACTCGACCCGATCGCCGGCCAGGAGCCCCGGGAAGTACAGCGATCGCTCGTAGCGGGCGTCGAACATGGCGGTGACGGCCCGGTAGTCGTCGGGGGCGGCCGCGTAGTGGGGGAACTGGAAGTACGCCGGCGCATCGATCCCGGCCCGAGCCAGATCGTCGATCGCAGAGCCGATGCGCCGGCGAGCGTACTCGGGCCCGTCGTCGTGGACCGGTCCGTCGAGCACCATGGTGTCGGTCGGACCGTCGACGTGGGCCCGGTAGAACTCCAGATCGGCGCCGCTCACCCCGCTGTAGGGGTTGCGCTCGCCGCGGAGCTGGTGGGTCCGGCCGTGGAGCACGACGGTGCCACCGCGCTCCTGCATGTACCGCACGGCGTCGGCCACCTCCGGGCGGTGCTCCATGGCGACCAGCTCCGGGACGCCGAGATCGGCGGCGCTCGGCACCCCGACGTAGACCGGGTACACCGAGACGCTGAACGGCACCCCCCGGTCGCCGAGCTCGTCGGCGATCGCCCGCAGCGACTCGGGGTCGGCGGTCGGGCCCACGTCCTCGATGCGGACCAGGGCCCGGTGGCGCTCCGGCGTGTCCGGTGCCAGCAGGTCGTACAGCATGTCGGCCCAGACCAGGTACCGGTCGTTCTCGCTCACGAAGGCGTACGGCACCTCCCCGAGGTAGGTCAGGTTCGACGACCGCAGCGCCCACGGCATCCCGGTCCCGTCCTCCCGCACGGCCTCGGCCACCACCTCGACGCGCGAGCGATCCACCGACGCGTAGTCCATGATGCCGGCCCCGTTGGCGGCGTGGCGGGTCAGGGTCCGCCCCTTGTACCGGACCTCCCCGACGGCGCTGGTGTCGTAGCGCCACCAGTCCCACCCGTAGCGCTCGACGAAGGTGCCGGCGGCCGCGGCCTCGAGCTGCCAGATGTTGCCCTGCATCCACACCACGGGCGTCGCGCCCCCGAGCACGTCGTCGAGGAAGGCCGGGGGCAGGGGCTCGTCGAACTTCGAGCCGATGTAGACCACCCCGGCCCGGCCGTCCATGTCGCCGGCGCGGTAGTCGCCGACCGGCTTCCCAGTCGAGGTGGTGAACCGGCCCACCAGGTTGGCGGTCTGGATGGCGTACAGCTCACCGAGCTGGTCCCACTCCCCGGTGGTGTCGTAGAGGATCAGGACCTCGCCATCGCCGGGCTGGGATGCCGAGGCCGGGGTCAGGCCGCCGAGGCCCGACGCCACGAGGGCACAGGCCAGGACGAACCCGAGCCCGCGCTGGCGACGACCTCTCGCCGCGCGTCTGCGCATACGGTCTCCCTCCCTTCGGCGGTCATGGGCCCGGTCCGGACCGGCCAGGCGTCGGAGAGCGGCCGGGCCGGGCTGGCCAGGGCCGGCGGCGCGGGGAGCAGAGCGGGCACTGGTGCGGGCAGTGGCTCGTCGCCGGTGCCCGTGGTGCGCCAGGTCTTGGCCCAGCGCCGGCGACCCCGCGCCAGGCGCCAGACGGCACGCCATCCCGCCGCCGCCCACAGTAGTGAGTACACCAGGTACAGATGCGCCAACAGCACCAGCCGCAGGCCGGACATGGCGGGCTCGGCCCGCCCGTAGGCCGCAGCCACCAGGGGCACCAGCCCGAACCCGAGCAGGTACATGGTGATCGCATCCGCCGGCCGGGGCAGGCCCCCGCCGGCGGCGCCGGTCGCCAGCAGACCGAACGCGGCCAGCCAGCCGAGGGCGACCACCAGCGACACCCCCAGCAGGAGCGCCGGCGCCAGCAGGTGGAAGAGCAGATCCCGCCTGGCGGCCCGGGACAGGTGCGGGCAGGCTCGGACCGCGGGGACGAGCCGCCAGCACTGCAGGTGCCCCTGGAACCAGCGGCTCCGCTGCCGCATCAGCGCCGAGGTCTCGACCACCCCCTGCTGGCTGACCCAGGTGTCGGCGCAGTAGGCGGTCAGGCCGCCGCGCAGCACCAGCTCCACCCCCAGCTCGAGATCCTCGGTCAGGCAGGCCGACCAGGGGGAGCCTCCCAGCTCCGCCAGCGCCGAGAGGCGCACGAACTGCCCGTTGCCGCCCATCCCCGCGGTGCCGAGCCGGGCCCGGCCCCGCTGGAAGACCTCGGTGAACACCGCGAACTCCACGTCCTGGAGGCGGGCGAGCAGGGTGTCCGGGGCGTTGTGGATCCGCACCCGGATCTGGACCGCGGCCACCCCGGGGTCGCCGAAGCACCGCGACAGGGGGCCGTAGGCGTCGGGATCGAGGCGGCCGTCGGCGTCGACGACGCCGACCACGATGTCCTCGGCGTCGTAGGCGCCCAGGCGCTCGTCACCCATCAGCCTGCGGTAGGCGGCGTTCAGGGCTTCGCCCTTGCCCCGGCGAGCATGCGGGGGCCGGCGGCGCAGCAGCCAGACCCGCGGATCGTCGATGGCGGCCACGATGTCGCCGGTCCCGTCCTCGCTGCCGTCGTCGACCACCAGGACCGCGAAGTTCGGACCCCGCCACCGCAGCAGCTGGCGCACCGTGCGCTCGATCACGAGGTGCTCGTCGAGACACGGCACCACGAACACGAAGAAGAGCCGGTCGGCAGGGTCGGGCGACGATGGCTGGTCCCGGGATCGCCCGATGATGAACAGCATCAGGGCATGTCCGAGGACGACGGCGACGACGACGGTGAGGGCGATCGACAGCAAGGGGCGGTGTCAGAGGCGGGACGAGAGTGGGTCAGCGGTGGGGCTGTCCGTGACCGTGCCGGACCCGCACCACCAACCCGGTGAGCGCGAACCCGGCGACGATGACCACGGCGACGACGAGGGCGGACCAACGCGTCGACGCGAACGGGCCGGCACCGAGGATCTGAGCGATCCCCAGTGCCGTGGCTGCTGTCCCGAACGACACCGCTGTGTTGTACACGCCCTGCTCCTCGACACGGAGCGCGCCGCGGGCTCCTCGCCCGCTGGAAACGCCCGTGAACAGCTCCTGGAGCGAACCTAACACCGCTCGTCCGCGGCCAACAACGCCACGGATCGGCAGGTCAGTCGGGTTCGAGGGCCGGGAGCCGCCGGTCGATCCAGCCCGGCAGCCACCAGTTGGCGTTGCCCATCAGGCGCATGGTCGAGGGCACCAGCACCGCCCGCACCACAGTGGCGTCGATGAGGATCGCGGTGCCGAGCCCGACCCCGGCCATCTTCACCAGCGGGTCGTCGGAGAGGACGAAGCCGAAGAAGACCGCCACCATGATCGCCGCGGCAGAGGTGATGATCCGACCCGTGGCCGCGATCCCCTGCACCACGCTCTCGGTGTTGTCGCCGCTGACCACCCACTCCTCCCGGACCCGCGACAGCAGGAACACCTCGTAATCCATCGACAGCCCGAACAGCACCGCGAACATGAACATCGGGATGACCGAGGTGATGGGGACGGTGTCCTCGATTCCCACCAGCCACTTGGCCCAGCCCCACTGGAACACGGCCACGATCACCCCGTAGGCCGCGCCGATCGACAGCAGGTTGAGCAGCGCGGCCTTCAGCGGCACCAGGATCGAGCGGAACATCACCGCCAGGAGCACGAACGAGGCGAACACGATGGTGCCGATGAACCACGGAAGCCGGTTGCCGATCTGATCGGCCAGGTCGATGAAGTTGGCGGTGGTCCCGGCCACGTGCGCGCTGGCGCCGGTGCTCTCGACCCCTCGGGCGAGCACCTCGCCGCGCATGTCGTTCACCAGCGCCTCGGTGGCCTCGGACTCGGGCGCCGAGGCCGGGATGACGGTGAAGACCGCGGTCTCGCCGGCGCCGTCGAAGGTGGGCTCGGTCACCGTGAGCACGTCGGGACGGGCGGCCAGGGTGGCCGCGTCGGCGCGCACCGCCCGCTCGTCGCCGCCGTCGCGCAGATCGACGGCGACCAGCAACGGCCCGTTGAAGCCCTCACCGAAGCGCTCCGAGATCAGGTCGTACGCCCGCCGGTGGCTGGTGGAGGTGGGCAGGTTGCCGGCGTCGCTCTGGCCCAGGCGCATGCCGAGGAGCGGCAGCGACATGACGATCAGCAGCCCGGCGCCGAGCGCCAGGTAGCGCCAGGGGTGGTGCGAGATGTGGCGACCCCAGCGCACCCAGAGGGAGCGCTCCTGGGGTAGCCGGTCGGTGTCGATGAAGGGAACCCGCAGGCGGTCCACGCCCCGGCCTGCGAACGACAACAGGGCGGGGATGAGAGTGGACGCCGCCAGCACCATGACCAGCACCACGATGGCCGCCGACACCCCCATCCAGGCCACGAAGGGGACCCCCGACATCCCCAGACCCAGGATCGACACGATCACGGTGCCCCCGGCGAACACCACCGCCTTGCCCGCGGTGCGCGCGGAGAGGGCGATGGCGTTCTGGTCCCAGCGGTAGTGGCGCAGCACCTCCCGGAACCGGGTCACGATGAACAGCGCGTAGTCGATGCCGACGCCGATCCCGATCATCGTCACCAGGGTCAACGCCGACGCCGGCACGTCGGCGAACAGGGCGACGAAGTTGACCAGGGCCACCCCCACCCCCAGGCCGGCGAGCGCGGCCACCAGCGGCATCCCCATGGCGATGAGGCTGCCGAACGCCAGCAGCAGGATGACCACCGCGGCCACGAACCCGAGCTGCTCGGCCAGACCGGACTCCGACGTCTCGAAGAAGCCGAGGGCACCCCCGACCTCGACCACCAGGCCGTCACCCTCGGCGGGCTCCACTGCGGCCACCAGCTCGTCGTAGGTGTCGCGAGGCAGGTCGGCCTGGCCGAGCGAGTAGCGCACGGTCACCACGGTGGTGGTGGAATC
The DNA here is from genome assembly GCA_041636995.1 of Acidimicrobiales bacterium. Taxonomy (GTDB): domain Bacteria; phylum Actinomycetota; class Acidimicrobiia; order Acidimicrobiales; family UBA8592; genus JBFINV01. The sequence continues at coordinate 6,422 of JBFKRY010000157.1, forward strand.
GGCCGACACGATGCCCGGCCCGAAGGGCGCGCTCACCAGCGACACGTGTTCGAGGGTGGCGACGTCCATCAGCGAGTCGACGATGGTGTCCTCGTGACGGGCCAGCCCGTCGGGGTCGTGGAACACCACCTGACCGCTGATGCCGGCGAAGGCCGGGAATCGCTCCGCCAGCAGGTCGAGGGCGACCTGGGAGTCGGTCCCCGGGACCCGGAGCTCGCTGCGGGGGTCGACGTCGATCACGCGGACCGCGACGGTCAGGCCGATCGCGAGCGTGAGCCAGACGGCCACGACGACGCCCCGGTGGCGAGCGCAGAAGCGGGCGAGCCGCTCGAGTCCGTTTGTCATCAGCGTCACAAGGGTACGACGCACGGCGTGTAGCGCCGGTGCATCCCCGACCCCCGTACCCCGCGGTGGGAGGATTGGAACACCCAGCTGCGCGTCGGTGTTCAACGGATGAGGCAGCCCCCCACAGCTCAGGTCCTCTCCCTGCGTGCCGATTGGCGGAAGGCCGAATCGAGTCGAGCGGAGCTCCCGTGACCGAGACAAACGTCGAAACGAGCCTCAAGGACACCAGCGAGGACGAGACGGCCGCCCCGAAGTGGCGGGTCGAGGGGGTCGACCAGCGTGGGAACGGCTCGCCGCTGCGATCGTCGCTGCGCCAGCCGATGCGCCGGCGCACGTTCTGGCTCATCGTCGTGGTCCTGCTGGCCCTGAACTGGGCGATCGCCTCGTCGATCCTCGGCGGCGACGACCGGCTGCACGTTCCCTACACCTCGTTCCTCGAGGAGGTCGAGGAGGGCAACGTCGAGGAGGTGACCTCTCGGGGGGAGACCATCCAGGGGCGCTTCGACACCGCTGTGTCCGACTCCTCCGGCAACCGCTGGAGCACCGCGTTCGAGACGGAGCGGCCCACCTTCGCCACCGACGACGGCCTGCTGGCGCTGCTGCGCGCGAACGGCGTGGTGGTCAACGCCACCCCGGTCGACCAGCCGCCGCCGCTGTGGCAGGTGGCGGTGTTCAGCTTCGGGCCCACGCTGCTGCTCGTCGGCCTGTTCATCCTGGTGTTCCGCAAGATCAGCGGTATGGGTGGGATCGGCGGGCTGGGGCGTTCCCGGGCACGCCGCTACGAGAAGGCCAGCGCCCAACGGCTCACCTTCGACGACGTGGCCGGCATCGACGAGGCCGAGGGCGAGCTGGTCGAGCTGGTCGACTTCCTCCGCAACCCCGACAAGTACGCCCGCCTGGGCGGCACCATCCCCCGAGGGGTGCTGCTGAGCGGCCCCCCGGGAACGGGCAAGACCCTTCTCGCCCGGGCCGTCGCCGGCGAGGCCGATGTGCCGTTCTTCTCCAGCTCGGCCTCGGAGTTCATCGAGATGGTCGTGGGCGTCGGGGCCAGCCGGGTCCGTGACCTCTTCGCCGAAGCGGTCAAGCTGGCGCCGTCGATCATCTTCATCGACGAGCTCGACGCCGTGGGTCGCGCCCGGGGTGGCGGTTCGGGCCTCGGTGGCCACGACGAGCGGGAACAGACCCTGAACCAGATCCTCACCGAGATGGACGGGTTCAGCGGCAGCGAGGGCGTGATCGTGCTCGCAGCGACCAACCGGCCCGAGATCCTCGACGCCGCGCTGCTGCGCCCGGGCCGGTTCGACCGGCAGGTGGTGGTCAACCCGCCAGACCAGGCGGGGAGGCAGGCGATCCTCGAGATCCACACCCGCGGCGTCCCCCTCGACGACGACGTCGATCTGGGGGCGCTGGCCAGCGCCACCCCCGGCATGGTCGGCGCCGATCTGCGGAACCTGGTCAACGAGGCCGCGCTCACCGCGGCCCGCCGCGACCACCAGGCGGTGCAGATGGCCGACCTGACCGACTCGCTCGAGAAGATCCTGCTCGGGGTGGAGCGGAACATCGTGATCGACCCCGTCGAGCGGGAGCGGACCGCCTACCACGAGTCGGGCCACGCGCTGCTCGGAATGCTCGAGCCCGGCGCCGACCCTGTCCGCAAGATATCGATCATCCCCCGGGGCCGGGCGCTCGGGGTGACCTTGAGCACCCCCGACACCGATCGGTACTCCCACGACACCGCCTACCTGATCGGCCGGATCAAGTCGTTGCTCGGTGGTCGGGCCGCCGAGGAGATCGTCTACGGCAGCGTCACCACCGGCGCGGCCTCCGACCTCGAGGCCGCCACCCAGCTGGCGCGCAACATGGTGGCCCGCTGGGGCATGTCACCTGCGGTCGGCCTCATCACCACCCTGCCCCCGCCCGGTGAGGAGTCACCCTTCGGGAACCCCACCGGGGTCTCCCCCGCCACCCTCGAGCTGGTCGACGCCGAGGTGCGCCGCATCGTCGACGAGTGCTATGCGGCGGCGAAGGCGGTGCTGATCGAGAACCGCCCCAAGCTCGACGACCTGGCCCGGGCGCTGCTCACCCACGAGACCCTCGACGAGATGGACGCCTACGCCGTCGCCGGGATCGACCGTGACGGCGCAGTCGCGGCGGAGCAGTGGTCGCCGTCGCACAACTGAACGCCCGGGCCGCGAAACCCGGGCGCCGCTGAATCCCGCGCTCGGCGGCTGCTAGGCCGACGGCTGGGGAAGGCGCTGCTCGACGGTGGCGGTGGGGGCGAAGAGGTCGCCGAGCTCCTCGACCCGGGCCAGCACCTCGTCGGCGACGAACGACAGCGGCGCGCCGTTCGCGCCCGCGGCGACCTCGTCCCAGGTCAGGGGGGTCGACACCGTGGGCTCGGGGCGGGCCCGCAGCGAGTACGCCGCGATCGTGGTCTTGTGACGGCTGTTCTGGGACCAGTCCACGAAC
>JBFKRY010000158.1:0-9119 GCA_041636995.1 Acidimicrobiales bacterium
GGCAGGGCGAGATCGGCGGTGACGCCGGCCTCGGGGTCGCCCAGACCTCCGCGCCCGAGGTCCATCTGCGGCAGCTGGCCCCGGAGCCGCTCCTCCCAATAGGCCAGCTGGCGGTCGTAGCCGTCGGTGGCAGCCAGCTCGTGCTGGGACCGGGCGAAGTCCCCGTAGGTCTGCTCGACGGGAGTCAGCCGGGCCGGGGGCCCGCCACACTCGGCCGCATAGAGCGCCGCCAGCTCGTCGAAGAGGATGTCGAAGGAGCCCCCGTCGACGGCGATGTGGTGGACGACCACGACCACCACCCAATCCTCGTCGGCCAGCCGGACCGCAAGGGCCCGGACCAATGGACCCGTCGCCAGGTCCATTGGGTCGCCGACCGCGGCCGCGACCAGGTGATCGCACTGCGCGTCGCGGCCATCGGGATCGAGCCCGCGGAGATCCTGGTGACGGAAGTCGACGGTCGGGTGGGCGTCGATCTGCACGACCGGGGTCCCGCCCCGGCTGACGAAGCGGGAGGCGAGAGGCTGGTGGCGGGCGACGACAGCCTGCAGCGCGCGCTGGAGGGCCTCGGGGTCGAGCGGGCCGTGGACCCGGCGCAGGTGCGGCACCAGATAGGCGGCCGAGTGGGGGTGGAGCTGGTCCAGGAACCACAGGCGCTGCTGCGCGAACGACAGCGGTGCCTCGGTCTCGAGGGCCTGGGCGGTGATCGGCGCAGCCGGTCCGATGGTGGCCTCGGGGGTGGTGCACAACGCCCACAGGTGGTGGCGCAGCTCGTCGCAGAGCGCGTGCACCGCCGCGGCGTCGAAGCGATCGGGTGCGTAGTCGACGTGCAGCTCGCCGACGGCCCCGTGAGGTCGCACGACGAAGTTGAGGCCGCGGACGTCGGTGGGGCCCACCAGCGGCTCGATCCGCAGCTCGTCGCCGGGCTCGGCGGCCGGCGAGGTGGGGAAGTCCCTCCACTGCAGGCTCAGCCGGAACAGGTCGGGGTGGCGGCCGTTGCCGCCCAGCTCGTCGAGGACCAGCCGGGTCGGCACCTGCCGGTGCTCGTGGGCCTCGGCGAAGCGCTGCCGCACCGCCTGGAGGTGCTCCCGGTGGGTGAGCGAGGCGTCGAGGTCGGTGCGGACGAAGAGCTGGTTGATGAAGCAGCCGACGACGTGGTGGGTCTCGGCGCGGTCGCGTCCGGCGACGGGGCAGAGGACGGCGAAGTCGTCGGCGTCGAGGAGCCGGCGGCCGAGCAGCTGCACCGCAGCCAGCAGGACCACGAAGGGCGTGGTCCGGGATCGCCCGGCCAGGTCCCGGACCGCGGTCATCAGCGCAGCCTCGATGTCGGTGCTGACGACCCGGCGGCCGCCGGCGACGGGCTCGGCGGCCAGCACCGGCAGCTCGGCGCTGTCGCCGAGATCGCCGAGCCGCTCCCGCCAGTACGCCAGGTCGCGCCGGAGGGTGTGGTCGTCGAGGTGCTCGCGCTCCCAGCGAGCATGGTCGCCGTAGCCGATCGGGAGCTCGGGCAGCCCGGCCGGGGTGTCCGTGGTCTCGGCCCGGTAGAGGGCCAGCAGGTCGTGCCAGAACATGGCCTCGGACCAGCCGTCGAACGCGATGTGGCTCACCGCGACCACCAGGGTGTGCTGGGTCGCTCCCTGGGTCACCAGCACCGGCCGGAACAGCGCCTCCCGGGAGGGGTCGTGGTCGGCGTCGAGCGCCTCCTCGAGCGCTCGTCCCACCGCGGCGGACGCTGCGGCCGGGTCCTGTCCGGAGACGTCGCGAACGACCAGCGTGACCGGTCCCGGTTCCAGCACCGCCTGCTCGGGCTCCTCGCCCGTGAACGGATAGGCGGTCCGCAGCGGCTCGTGGCGGGCCACGACCGCGGCCAGCGCGGCCTCCAGCGCGCCGATGTCGACGGGGCCGTGCAGCCGAGCCGCGGTGGGCCGGTTGATCGACGGGGCCCCCTCGATGGCGGCGATGGTCCAGAGCGCCAGCTGCACGCTGCTGAGTGGCGCCGACCGGCCCGAGAGATCCCGCGCTGGCCCCCGGCGGGCTCCGGCGCGGCGACGGTCGATGAGCTCGGCGACGCGCTCCTGGCGGCGGTCGTCGCTCACGCGTCGATCGCTGTCGGGTGCGGGGCCGGGAGCTGGCCGCTCGGCAGGGTCATCGGGTCAATGATGGCGCAGGGGGCTGTGGCGGACGTAGCCGGCGGCGGGGCCTGGACGGTCCGGCCGTCCGGCTCCAATCGGCACCCGCCCGCCGAGATCAACGGCACATCGATCGGGCAGGGGGAGCGTGGTTTCACGCGGCCCCCGGCGGCAGATGCCAGACTGGCCGCAGCCAAGCCCCTCCAGAGGAGACACACCATGCCATCGCTCACGTCCATCGAGGGCATCGGTCCGAAGTCCGCGAAGCAGCTCAAGGCGGCGGGGGTCCGCGGCACGACCACGTTGCTGCAGGCAGGCTGTACCCGAACCGGACGCAGGGAGCTGGCCAAGAAGGCCGGCGTCACCGAGAAGAAGGTGCTGGAGTGGTGCAACCGCGCCGATCTGATGCGGGTGCGCGGCGTCGGCGAGGAGTACTCGGACCTGCTCGAGCAGGCTGGCGTCGACACCGTCAAGGAGCTGCGCCGGCGCAAGGCGGAGAGCCTCCACGCCAAGATGCTCCAGGTGAACGAGGCGAGGAGGGTGGCGCTCGTACGTCGGGTCCCGGCACTCTCGGAGGTCGAGCGCTGGATCGCCCACGCCAAGGAGCTCGACGCGGTCATGACGTACTAGTCGGGCCGTCCCGCTCCTATGCTGTCGCGCTCTGCCCCGTCCTGACTGAACGCGAGGAGCCCCCGCATGCATCGCCCGCGCCATGTCCTGCCGGTCGTCTCGGTCCTGATCGTCGCGTCGATGTCGCTGACACCGATCGCGGTCGCCGACAGCGACCTGAACGGCGACGGCATCGACGATCTGGTCGTGGGGGTCCCGAACGAAGATGTCGGCCAGGTGGCTGACGCGGGCGTGGTCAACTACCTGCGGGGCAGCGGATCGGGCATCACCGTCCGAGGCGACCGGGTGTTCTCCCAGGCCGACCTGGGCGGGACCGTGGAGGCCGACGACCGTCTCGGCAACGCCATCGCCTACGGAGACTTCGACGGGGACGGCTTCGACGACGTGGCCCTGGGTTCGCCCACCGAGGCGTGGAACGGCTCCCAGCGGGCCGGGGTGGTCCACGTGGTGTACGGCTCGAGCCGGGGACCGGACCGCTCCCAGGTCCAGTTCCTCAGCCAGTCGGGGCCGATGGCGGGCAAGAACGAGAGCGGTGACTTCTTCGGCGCCGTCCTGGCGTCGGGCGACTTCGACGGCGACGGTTTCGACGACCTGGCCATCGGAGTGCCCGGTGAGGATCTGCGTGGCAACATCGCCGCGGGCGGCCTGGTCGTGGCCTACGGCAGCGCATCCGGGATCCGCAAGAAGACCTCGCAGTTCTTCTCACAGGCCGGCCGGGTCCCGGGCAAGGCCGAGTTCCTCGACGCGTTCGGGTTCGCGCTCGCGGCCGGCGACGTCAACGGCGACGGCTTCGACGACGTGGTGGTGGGCACCCCGGGCGAGGACATCGGCAGCCAAGAGGACGCCGGCAACATCACCGTGCTGTATGGCAGTGCCGGTGGGGTGCGCAAGGCCGGCGATGCCTTCAGCGAGGCCAACGCGGCCGTCGGCAGCGCCGAGGCCGGCGACAACTTCGGCAACGCGCTCGCGGTCGCCGACTTCGACGGCGACGGCTTCGACGACATCGCGGTCGGCGTGCGCGACGAGGACGTCGACGGCATCGAGGACGCGGGCGCGCTGGTGATCTTCGCCGGCAGCGCCAACGGGCCGTCGGGCGCCGCCACCACCAGCATCACCCAGGGGATCGGCGAGCTCGGCCCCAGCGAGAGCGGCGACCGCTTCGGGTTCGCGCTGGCCGCGGGCGACTTCGACGACGACGGCTTCCAGGACCTGGTGGTCGGCTCGCCGTTCGAGGACATCGGCGGGAACGCCGACGCCGGCCGGATCGTCGTCATCCCCGGTTCGGGCGCGGGTCTCGTCCCCGCCGGAGCCGACGCCATCTCCCAGGGCCCCCTCCCCAAGGCCAGCTCGGAGGCCGGCGACCGCTTCGGCGAGTCCCTCCTGGTCGGACGCTTCGACGGCGGCACCCACGACGATCTGGTGGTCGGCTCGCCCTTCGAGGACGTCGGCTCGCGGGTCGACTCGGGCGTGGTGTACGTGATCTACGGCACCAACGGGGGCCTGTCGGCACCCACCGGCGAGCGCTTCCACCAGGGGACCTCGGGGGTGAAGGGCAAGGCCGAGGCCGACGATCTCTTCGGCGTCGGCCTGTGACGAGCCCTTTGGTGTGACCGACGTCACCGCTGGGCTCGGAATGACGGGCCTCACGGTCAGCGTTCGATCTACCACAGTCGCAGGATTCCATCCTCCCCCCGGAACCCTGCTCTGTCAGGCTGTCGCAGCCGGACGATCCCCATCGTCCCTGCGACGGTTACGCACCCCGCCGTTTTCCGCCCGATCGGCGGGGTGCTCGCGTCCGGCGGCGGCTTCGCGCCCCGGTTCGGCACCCCTGACTCCGTTGCCGGCCGTGAACTCGGTAGATTGGGACACGCTGTGCGTCGACTCAGTGCCCTGATCCGCCTCGGTCTCACCCTCGTCCTCGCAGGGCTGGTCGTGGGCATGACCGCGGTCCTCATCGGACCCCAGGTCGGGACGGTGGCGACCTCGGGCGAGTGGAGCCACTCGCCGGTGAACCTGGCCGAGACATCGGTGCGGTCTCTGGTCTACGACGTGAACGGCCAGCTCATGGCCACCTGGTTCCAGGACAACCGCTCGCCCATCGCCCTGGACCAGATTCCCGTGGAGGTACGTCATGCCGTCCTGGCCATCGAGGACGCCGACTTCTACGCGCACGAGGGCGTCAACCTGAAGGCCACGGGGCGGGCGATGGTCGAGAACGTCGACGCCGGCGGCATCTCTCAGGGTGGATCCACCATCACCCAGCAGATCATCAAGAACCTGGTGCTGTCCGACGAGCCCACCGTCGAGCGCAAGATGCAGGAAGCCGCGCTCGCGGTACGCCTCGAGGACCAGATGACCAAGGACGAGATCCTGGAGGTCTACCTCAACACCGTGTACTTCGGGTCGGGCGCGTACGGCGTCAAGGCCGCTGCGGAGGTCTACTTCGGGCTCGACACGGCCAACAAGACCGACGAGGAGGTCACCCGGATCCTCGACGAGGGGCTCGGCTGGGGTGAGGCTGCGCTGCTGGCCAGCCTCATCTCCAACCCGAACGCCAACGACCCCATCCTCAATCCCAGGACCGCGGACTACCAGCGGGGCATCGTCCTCCAGCGGCTGGCCGAGCTGAACTTCATCACCCACGAGGAGGCCGAGCGCCTCGACGCCACCCCGCTGCCCTCCGTCCGCTACGAGCCCACGCTCCCGTCCGAGGACGACTTCTTCGTGGCCGAGGTGCGCAAGCAGCTCCTCGAGGACGAGACCTACCTGGGCGGTGGCCCCGACTCCCGGCTCGAGACCCTGCTCGGGGGCGGGCTGCGCATCTACACCACCTTCGACCCCGCGGTCCAGGCGATGGCCGAACAGGCCCGCAACACCGTCCTGCGCGGCGACGACCCCAACAACCCCCGGGTCTCCTACGACTTCACGATGGCCATCGCCTCCGTCGACGTGAACACCGGTGCGGTCCGGGCCATGGTGGGCGGCGAGAGCTTCGACCAGGAGAGCCAGTTCAACCTGGCCACCCAGGGCCTACGCCAGCCCGGCTCGTCGTTCAAGGTCTACTCGCTGGTCGCCGCCCTGCGTCAGGGCATCCAGCCCAACGACTCCGTGAACGGGCAGGGCCCCTGCCGGTTCGACAACGAGAGCGCGCCGAAGGGCTACGACGAGTTCGAGAACTTCGGGAACTCCAGGGGGTTCGTGGGCACGATCCACGCCCTCACCCTCGCCTCGTCGAACTGTGGGTACGTCCGCATCCAGCAGCTCGCCGGCCTGGAGAACGTGATCGAGACCGCCCGGCTCATGGGCCTCGACACCAGCGAGATGAGGCCCTACCTGTCGCTCACCCTCGGCGCGTTCGAAGTGACGCCGATGGACATGGCTGCCGCCTACGCCACCCTGGCCGCCAACGGCGTCGCCCGAGAGCCGTACTTCATCGAGCGCATCGAGGACGACAAGGGCAACGTGATCTACGACCGCTTCGACGACGAGCGCTTCGACGGGACCCAGGTGATCACCGAGGAGGTGGCCTGCTGGGCCACCGACGTGCTCGCTGCGAACGTCCGCAGCGGTACCGGTACCCGGGCCCGGATCCCCGACCAGGTCGCAGCGGGCAAGACCGGCACCTCGGAAGACTTCAAGAACGCCTGGTTCGTGGGCTACACCCCCTACATCTCCACCGCGGTGTGGATGGGCAACCCCGATTCGAACAACGTGGAGATGCGGGGCGTCGGCGGCATCAACGTGACCGGCGGCTCGTTCCCGGCCCAGGCCTGGGGGGCCTTCAACACCGGGTACCACGCCAACCTGCCTCCCAAGAGCTTCCCCGTCTGCCCGGGGTTCGCGGAGGCCGGCCAGTACCTCAAGCTCGAAGGCGACGTCGAGATCGGGAACAACCCCTGCGACGGCGGCCGGTTCCTGCTCGACACCGACGGTGACGGTGAGGTCGACAAGTGTCGGCGCAACCTGCCCGACGACGCCATCGAGTGCGAGGAAGGCGGCGGCTATCGGGACAACCGCACCCGTTCGCTGCCCTTGTACTGCCGGCCCGAACCCGAGCCCGAGCCAGAAGAGCCGCGCAAGCGGCGGCGCGATCGCGAACGCGAACGCGAACCCGAGCCCGAGCCGCAGCCCGAGCCGGAGCCCGAGCCCGAGCCGCAGCCCGAGCCCGAGCCCGAGCCGGAACCCGAGCCCGAGCCCGAGCCCGAGCCCGAGCCCACCCCGCCCGAGGGCGGCGGCGGTGGCGGCGGCGGCGGTGGCGGCGGCGGTGGTGGCGGCGGCGGTGGTGGCGGCGGCGATGGCGGCGACGGCTCCGACGCCGGTCTGTAATGATGGCGGCGCATGACCGCTGAGCCCGGCCCCCTGGAGCAGCTGCTCGTTATCCAGGATCACGATCGCAGCATCGACGGGCTCCGGCACCGTCGGGCCACCCTCCCCGAGCTCGACGAGCTTTCTCGCATCGAGCGAGACCTCGCCGCCCTCGACGCGGCCTCGGGTGAGGTCGCGACCCGCCGGCACGAGCTGGAGCGGAGCCAGAGGCGGCTCGAGGACGAGGTGGCGCTGCTCGAGGCCCGCATCGCCCAAGAGGACGCCAAGCTCTACGGCGGCGAGGTGGTCGCCATCAAGGACCTCCAGGCGCTCCAGGACGAGATCAGCGGCCTGCGCGACCGGCAGCGCCGGGTCGAGGACCAGATCCTCGAGGTCATGGAGACCGCCGAGCCCGTCGACGCCGAGCTCGAGCGCTACGCCGACAAGCGGGCCGACCTGGATCGCAGCCGCCAGGAGCTCCTGGCCGCCATCGAGCAGCGTCGAGCGGAGATCGATGCCGAGGTCGACGAGGTAACGGCCCGGCGCAACGCCGTGGCCGAGGGCCTGGACGCCGATCTACTCGCCACCTACGAGCGGATCCGGTCCCAGCCCGGCCGGGTCGGCGTGGCCCGCCTGGTGGGTCTGACCTGCCACGGGTGCCACCTGGAGCTGCCTGCGGTCGAGGTCGATCGGCTCAAGAAGCTGCCGGCCGACCAGCTCGTCACCTGCGACGAGTGCGGCTGCATCCTCGTGCGCTGACGGGTGGCCGACGCGTCGTGATCCTGTGGTTCGCCGGGCTGAGCTTCCTGCTCGTCGCCTGGATCTTCGCCAGCCCCGCCATCGACTACCGCCTGGTGGTGGTGGCCGCGGTGGTGCCCTCGGTCGAGCTGATCGGCAGCGGACCGTGGCCGCTCCACACCCTGTTGGCCCCGGTGCTGGCCATGACCCTGATCATGGTGGGCCTGCGGGGCCGGCGCCTCCTCCAGCGCCGCTGGCTCGGGGTGCCCATCGGGCTGTTCATGCACCTGGTGCTGGACGGTTCGTGGGCTCGAACCACGCTCTACTGGTGGCCGGTGTTCGGCTGGCGGATCGACGCCGACGACGCCCCGTCGCTGCCGTCCACCCCGGTGCTGGTGCTGATGGAGCTGGGTGGGCTGGTCGCCTGCCTGTGGGCGATTCGCCGCTACCGCCTCGACCGCCCCGACGAGCGAGCCCTGTTCCTGCACCAGGGCCGGCTCAGCCGCCAGGCGATGGCCGACCCCACCGCAGGGTGAGGGCGCGGGTCGGTGCCGACCGCGGCGGCGGCGCGGACGGTACCGTTTCGCGCTGATGGTGATCCGCCCCCGGTCACTCGGTGCGCTCCTGGCCGTTGTCGCGCTCATCGCGGTCTCCTGCAGCGGGTCGGGCGGGCAGGAGCAGCCGGCTGCGGCGCCATCCGCCACGGCTACCCCGGCGCCGCCCACCGTGGAGGAGGTCGCGGCCGAGTTCGTCGCCGCGTGGCAGGCCCAGGACTGGGCTGCGCTCGACGGGCTCACCTTCGACTCGGCCAGCGGCGCCGGAGCCGAGCACGCCGAGGTCTGGGAGGAGCTGGGGGTCGGCACCACCTCGCTGACCCCGGGACCGCTGCTGGTGGACGGTCCCCGGGCCACCCAGGAGATCGCGGTGGACCTCGAGCTCGACGGGCTCGGTCCGTGGAGCTACCGGACAGATCTCGGTCTGGTCCAGGTGGGTGGCCGGTGGACGGTGGAGTGGGGACCGGCGGTGATCCACCCCCAGCTGGTCGACGGGCGCCGGCTGGACCGCCGCCTCGTGTGGCCGGCTCGTGCGGAGATCCTCGACCACGCCGGCGACCCGCTGCGCACCGACCGCCCGGTGGTCCGCATCGGCGTCGAGCCCCGCCGGATCGAGGACCGGGCGGCGCTGCTGACGTCGCTGGCGGAGATCCTCGACGCCGACCCGTTCGCGGTGAGCGCGGCGCTGGACGACCCGGCCGTCCAACCGGACTGGTTCGTGCCCGTCGCCGTGGTGCGCGCCGACGAGTACCCGGAGCTGGCCCCC
>JBFKRY010000159.1:0-8934 GCA_041636995.1 Acidimicrobiales bacterium
CAGGCCGCGACGGGCGACCTGTGCGAGCGTCGGCGGTACTCGGGGAGCGGCCATCCGTGGCCGCCTGCCCGGCAGCGGAGCCGGCGGGGTCGGCACCCGCCGATGGCAGCGGTAGCATCGGAGGTCGGTTTCCCGCACACGGAGAGCACCTGCCATGGCCGAACTCACACTCATCGCCGACGTCGGACGGTCCCTCGGGTCGGCCGCGTCGCGCCGCCTCCGCGCCGAGCAGAAGGTGCCCGGTGTGGTCTACGGGCTCCACCAGGATCCGGTGTCGGTATCGGTTCCCTACAGCGAGCTGCGCCGGGTGCTCACCACCGAGGCCGGCCTCAACGCGCTCATCGACCTCGAGGTCGACGGCCGGAGCCAGCTCTCGATCGTGAAGGAGCTGCAACGCCACCCCGTGCGCGACGAGGTCATCCACGTCGACTTCCTCCGAATCGACCCCGACCAGGAGCTCGAGGTCGACGTGCCCATCAGCCTGGAGGGCGAGGCCCGCAAGGTGGTCGACGAGGACGGCATGGTCGACCAGACCATGTTCGTGCTCACCGTGTTCGCCGCGCCCGGCGCCATCCCCAACGAGTTGCGGGTCGACGTGAGTGCGCTCGAGGTCGGTGACTCGATCCGGGTGGCCGACCTCGAGCTGCCCGAGGGGGTGCGCACCGAGGTCGATCCCGACGATGCAGTCGCGGTGGGCACCGTCACCAGGTCCACCATGGAGGCCCTGGCCGAGGAGGAGGCCGCCGCGGAGGCGGCTGCCGCCGCCGAAGCCGAGGAGCTGGAGGCCCGCGAGGGCGAAGAGGGCGAGGGCGAGCCCGCCGAGGCTGCCGACGGCGGCGACGACGACTGATCGCCCCCATGCTGCGGCGACGCCGCGCCCGGGAGCCACGGACGGGGACACCCGCAGACCTGCTGGTGGTGGGCCTGGGCAATCCGGGCTCGAAGTACGAGGGGACCAGGCACAACATCGGCGTCGAGGTGCTGGAGGCGCTCGCGGAGCGCCACGACGGCAGGCTGCGGCGATCCCGGGAGCTGTCCCTGGTCGCCGAGATCCGGATCGGTGACGCCCGGGTGGTGCTGGCGTTCCCACAGACCTACATGAACGAGTCCGGCCGAGCGGTCCGGGAGCTGGTGCGGCGCCACGGGATCGAGGATCTGGCGAAGCTGGTGGTCGTCCACGACGAGATCGACCTGCCCGTCGGTCGCTTCAAGGTGAAGCTGGGCGGCGGGCTGGCCGGCCACAAGGGCCTCCGGTCCATCCGCGACCACCTCCACGACGACCGGTTCGGCCGGGTGCGGATCGGCGTCGGTCGCCCGCCCAACGCCCGCCAGGGCGCCGACCACGTGCTCCGCCGGCCCGGCGGCAAGGCCCGCGACGAGCTGGCGGTGGTGGTCCAGGAGGCCGCCGACGCGGTGGAGCTCATCCTGGCCGAGGGCTACGAGGCCGCGATGAACCGCTACAACACCACCAGCACGGATCGCTGATCATGCCCCTCGCCGACATCGCCGACCAGCTCCGGGACGAGCAAGCCGTGCTCGCGGCCGTGGGCCGCACCAACCCCGTGGTCGCGGTCCCGGACCCGGCGCGGGCCTTCGCGCTCGCTGCGGTGGTTCGGACCTCGGAGCGGCGGCCGATGGTCGTCGCCGTGCCCTCGGGCATCGACGCCGAGCGCCTGGCCGGCGACCTGACCACCTTGCTCGGTCCCGAGGAGGTGGCGCTGTTCCCGGCGTGGGAGACGCTGCCCTTCGAGCGGGTCAGCCCGGGCATCGAGACCATGGGCCGACGCTGCCGGGTGCTCTGGGCCATCGACGCCGCGCCGCCGGCGGTGCTGGTGGCGCCGGTGCGCGCCCTGGCCCAGCGACTGGCCCCGGGAAGCGGCACCGACCCGGTGGTGATCGGCGCCGGCGACGTGATCGACCTCGACGACGTGGTCGCCCGGTTGGTGTCGATGGGCTACCGCCGCGACATCCAGGTGGAGCACCGGGGCGACCTGGCGGTCCGGGGGTCGATCCTCGACGTCTACCCGTCGACCGCCGACGCCCCGGTGCGAATCGACCTGTGGGGCGACGAGGTCGACCGGCTCAGCGAGTTCGCCGTCGCCGACCAGCGCAGCACCGTCGCCCGCTCCGAGGTGCAGATCTTCCCCTGCCGGGAGCTGATCCCCGACGAGACGCTGCGGCAACGGGCCGCCGAGCTGGTCGGCCGGGAGCCCTGGGGGCGCGAGCAGTGGGAGCGGCTCGCCCGGGGGGAGCTGTTCGACGGCATGGAGTCCTGGCTGCCGTGGCTGGCCGAGGACGAGGAAGTCCTGCCCGACCGGCTCGGCCCGGGGGCGCTGGTGGTGCTGGTCGAGCCCAAGCGGGCCCGAGACCGCGCCGGCGACATCCTGGGCGAGGAGGCCGACCTGGCCCGGTCGCTGTCACGCACCTGGGGCATCGACGAGGAGCAGCGCTTCCCCGAGCTCCACGTGGCCTTCGATCGCCTGCTGGCGCGCACGGAGGCCCCGCTGCTGTCGATCACCCCGGTGCCGGAGAACCCCGAGGTGCCGGTGCTGGTGGCCTCGGGCTGGGATCCGGGCAGCGGGCGGGCCGCGGACCCGGTTCGCTCGGTGGTCGACTTCCTGCACGAGGGCTACACGGTGGTGGTGGCCGCCGACGGCGAGGGATCCGCCCACCGCCTCGGGCGCCTCTTCGACGACCACGGTCTCGAGCTCCCGGTCACCGATGCCGACGACCCCGGGCTGCTGCGCCCGGGGGGCCGGATCGTGGTGGCGCCACTCGAGCGCGGCGTGGTCCTGCCCGACCAGCGCCTGGCGGTGGTCACCGAGGCCGAGCTCACCGGTCGACGCCGGTCCCACCGCCCCCGTCGGGCCCGCCGGCGCGACGCCCAGGCGTTCTTCGACGACCTCCGCACCGGCGAGTACGTGGTGCATCGCCAGCACGGGGTGGCCCGATACGCGGGCATGGTCACTCGCGCCATCGGCGGCACCGAGCGCGACTACCTGCTGCTCGAGTACCGGGGCGGCGACAAGCTCTACGTGCCCACCGACCAGATCGACACCGTGCGCCACTACACCGGCGGCGACACCCCGACGCTGTCTCGCATGGGCGGGGCCGACTGGCAGAAGTCCAAGGCCCGGGTGCGGTCGGCCGTGCAGGAGATCGCCCAGGAGCTGGTGGTCCTGTACCAGCGGCGGATGACCACCGCGGGCCACGCCTACGACGAGGACACCCCGTGGCAGGGCGAGGTCGAGGCCGCCTTCCCGTACCAGGAGACCCCCGACCAGGCGGCTGCCATCGATGCGGTGAAGTCGGACATGGAGGCCGAGCATCCCATGGACCGCCTGGTGTGCGGCGACGTGGGCTTCGGCAAGACCGAGGTGGCGCTGCGGGCGGTTTTCAAGGCCATCCAGGACGGCAAGCAGGCCGCGGTGCTGGTGCCCACGACGTTGCTGGCCCAGCAGCACTTCCAGACCTTCGGCGACCGGTTCGCGCCCTACCCGATCCGGGTCGAGGTCCTGAGCCGGTTCCTGACCCCGGGCCAGGCCAAGCGGGTGATCGACGGGCTGGCGTCGGGCGAGGTCGACCTGGTGATCGGCACCCACCGGCTGCTGTCGGCCGACGTGCGCTTCCGTGACCTGGGGCTGCTGGTGGTCGACGAGGAGCAGCGCTTCGGCGTCTCGCACAAGGAAGCCATCAAGGCGCTCAAGACCGACGTGGACGTGCTCACCCTCACGGCCACGCCCATCCCCCGCACCCTCGAGATGAGCCTCACCGGGATACGCGACCTGACCATCCTCAACACCCCGCCCGCGGACCGCCAGCCCATCCTCACCTACGTGGGGGAGTACGACGAGCGGGCGGTGGCCGAGGCCATCCGCCGGGAGCTGCTGCGGGAGGGTCAGCTGTTCTTCGTGCACAACCGGGTGGCCGACATCGACATGGTGGCGGCCGAGCTGCGCGAGCTGGTGCCCGAGGCCCGCATCGCGGTGGCCCACGGGCAGATGGACGAGGGCACCCTCGAGCAGGTGGTCATCGACTTCTGGCAGGGCGAGTACGACGTCCTGGTCTGCACCACCATCATCGAGTCGGGGATCGACATGCCGACCGTGAACACCCTGGTGGTCGATCGGGCCGAGCTCCTCGGTCTCGGCCAGCTCCACCAGCTGCGGGGGCGGGTGGGGCGCGCCGGGAGCAGGGCGTACGCCTACCTGTTCACCCCCCGGGACCGGGAGCTGAGCGAGGAGGCCTACGAGCGGCTCAAGACCATCGGCGAGTCCACCGAGCTCGGGTCCGGCTTCAAGATCGCCATGCGCGACCTGGAGATCCGCGGCGCCGGCAACCTGCTCGGCACCGGCCAGTCGGGCCACATCGCCGCGGTCGGCTACGACCTCTACTGCCAGCTGGTCACCGAGGCCGTGGCCGAGCTGAAGGGCGAGGTCCCCGAGGAGGCCCCGGAGATCAACGTGGAGGTCCCGGTCGCCGCCCATCTGCCCGAGGACTACGTGCCCAAGGAGGAGCTGCGGCTGGAGGCCTACCGGCGCCTGGCCGCAGCCACCACCGAGGAGGCCGTTGCCGACATCCGCCAGGAGTGGCTGGACCGCTACGGCCCCATCCCGGAGCCGGCCGAGACCCTGCTGGCCATCGCCCGGCTGCGGGTGGAGTGCCTCCGCATCGGCGTGACCGATCTCAGCGTGGTCAAGGGGCCGGGCTTCGGCGGGCCCCGGTGGATGGCCAAGATGTCACCGGTCCGGATGCGGCTGAGCAAGGCGGTGCGGCTCGACCGGCTCTACCAGGGCTCGGTGTACAAGGAGGAGCAGGCCCAGCTCCAGTTGGCGCTCGAGTCGGCCGACAAGGCGCCCACCTACCTGGTGCAGGCCCTCCAGGATCTGTTCCCCGCAGATGACGCCGCCCCGGCGGTCGCCGGGTAGTGTCCCGGCTCGTGGCCAGGACTCGACTGCTCGCGGTGACGGTCGCGCTGCTCGCGGTGTCGGCCTGTGCCAGCGCCACCCAGCCCGCGCTGCGCATCGGCGAGACCGAGTACACCCGCGACGAGCTGAACGAGATCGTCGCCGAGCAGCTGGGACGCGACCTCGACCCCATCGAGCTGCGACAGGAGTTCAACGCCGCGCTCGGCACCGCCCTCGGCGAGGACATCAACGTCGCGCTCACCGACGCCGTCGTCGCCATGTTCGAGTCCCGGGAGGTGGTGCCCGGCGAGGCCGACGCCGCCAGCGTGCGCCTCCAGTTCGGGCTGCCCGAGGACTTCGATCCCGATTCACTCAGCCCAGCCGACCGGGCCGGCTACGACTTCCAGGTGCAGGTCTTCGCGTTGCAGCGGGTCCTGGCCGAGGAGGGATCCACCCTGGAGGACGCCCTCGACGGGGTGATCGAGCTCGATCCCCGGTACGGGGACTTCTCGGCCACCCGGGGCTTCCTCGCTCCCGCAGCTCCGTCAGGACCGTGACCCGGCCGGTCGTGGTCGTGGTCGGGCTGGGCCCGGCCGGCCCCGAGCTGGTCACGCCCCAGACCTCGGCGGCGATCGCCGCGACCTCGCCACGCTTCGTCCGCACCACCCGCCATCCGGCGGCATCGCTGGTCCCCGAGGCCGAGTCGTTCGACCCGGTCTACGAGGCGGCCGACACCTTCGACCAGGTGTACCTGGAGATCGCCGATGTGCTGGCGAGCGCCGCGGCCCGTCACGGGCGGGTCCTGTACGCGGTGCCGGGCTCGCCGCGCGTGCTCGAGCGCAGCGTGGAGCACCTGGTCGGTGACGGCCGCGTGGACGTGGAGGTGGTGCCCGCCATGTCCTTCCTCGACCTGGCGTGGGCCCGGCTGGGGATCGATCCCGTCGAGGAGGGGGTGCGCCTGGTCGACGGGCACACCTTCGCCACCGCGGCCGCAGGCCAAGTGGGGCCGCTGCTGGTGGCGCACTGCCACAACCGCCGGGTGCTGTCCGACATCAAGCTGGCCGCCGACGAGCCGGGGGCCACGCCGGTCACGGTGCTGCAGCGCCTCGGCGGCGACGACGAGGAGATCTTCGAGGTGGGCTGGGCCGACCTCGACCGGGGTGTGGTCCCCGATCACCTGACCAGCCTCTACATCCCCCGGCTGGCGTCGCCGGTGGCTGCGGAGGTGGTGCGGTTCCACGGGCTGGTCGAGACCCTCCGCCGCGAGTGCCCCTGGGACCGGGAGCAGACCCACGACTCGCTGCGCCGTCACCTCGTCGAGGAGGCCTACGAGGTCCTCGAGGCCATCGACGCCTTCGATCCCGAATCGGGCGAGGGCGCCGAGTCCCTCGAAGAGGAGCTGGGCGATCTGTTGTTCCAGGTGGTCTTCCACTCGGTGCTCGCTGCCGAGGAGGGCTGGTTCGACCTGGCCGGGGTGGCCCGCACGGTCCACGACAAGCTCCATGCCCGGCATCCCCATGTCTTCGGCGACGTCACGGTCAGCGGCACCGCAGAGCTGGTGGTCTCCTGGGAAGCCCACAAGATCGCCGAGAAGGGCCGGGGCTCGGTCCTCGACGGGGTCCCGGCCTCGCTGCCGGCGCTGACGCTGGCCGAGAAGACCGTCAAGAAGGCCGCGGCCATCGACGTCCCGCTCGCCGATCAGCAGGCCGGGCTGCTGGCCGACCGCCTCGACGCCCTGGCGGACGGTCCCGACGACGCGGCACTGGGCCAGGTCCTGCTGTCGCTGGTGGCCGTGGCCCGCCGCGCCGGGGTCGATCCCGAGATGGCGCTGCGGGCCGAGATCGCCCGGGCCGGCGAGCGCATCCGCCGCTACGAACAGCTCCGCGCCGCGTCCCCCGGTGCCGACGCCGCGGCGGTGTGGGATGCGGTGTCCGGGTGAGTCGACGCTGCGGCGGTGTGGGATGCGGTGTCCGGGTGAGTCGACGCCGTGGCGGTGTGGGATGCGGTGTCCGGGTGAGTCGACGCCGTGGCGGTGTGGGATGCGGTGTCCGGGTGAGTCGACGCCGTGGGCGGGCCGCCGATGCTGTCCAGGCCCCGACCATGGCGGCTACCGTGGTCTCACCGTCAACACCAACCACAACAGCAACACCGGGCCACCAGACAGGCCGCGCGCGGCCCGACGAGCGAGCCCTTGGAGACGTGAGGAGACCAGCAGCCGGTGAACGGTGATCCGATGAGCACGATCGAGGACGTCCACGGGCGCGAGATCCTCGACTCCCGGGGCAACCCCACCGTCGAGGTCCAGGTCATCCTGGCGTCGGGGGTGGGCGGTCGGGCCGCGGTCCCGTCGGGCGCGTCCACGGGCCAGTTCGAGGCCGTCGAGCTGCGCGACGGCGACGCCGGCCGCTACGGCGGCAAGGGCGTGCTGACCGCTGTCGGCCACGTGAACGACCAGATCGCCGACCTGCTCGTGGGCTTCGACGCCCTGGACCAGCGCGGAGTCGACCATGCCCTGCTGCTGCTCGACGGCACCGACAACAAGGCGTCGCTGGGGGCCAACGCCGTCCTCGGGGCCTCGCTGGCCGTGGCCCGTGCCGCCGCAGCCCATCTCGACCAGCCGCTCTACCGCTACGTCGGCGGCGCCAACGCCCACGTGCTCCCGGTACCGATGATGAACGTGCTCAACGGCGGCGAGCACGCCGACAACAACGTCGATCTCCAGGAGTTCATGCTGGTCCCGGTGGGCGCGGCCTCGTTCTCGGAGGGCCTGCGCTGGGGGACCGAGTGCTACCACGTGCTCAAGCGAGTCCTCGCCGAGCAGCAGCTGAGCACCGCCATCGGCGACGAGGGCGGCTTCGCCCCGAACCTCGGATCCAACGAGGAGGCGGTGCAGCTGCTGGTCCGGGCCATCGAGGAGGCCGGCTACACGCCCGGCGACCAGGTGGCGCTGGCCCTCGACACCGCCAGCACCGAGCTGTTCCGGGACGGCGCCTACCACCTGGCCGGCGAGGGCAAGCAGCTCTCGCCCGACGAGATGGCCGCCTATCTCGCGGACCTAGCCTCCAGGTACCCGATCGTGTCCATCGAGGACGGCATGGACGAAGAGGACTGGGACGGCTGGAAGACCCTGACCGACGCCGTGGGCGACCGGGTCCAGCTGGTCGGCGACGACCTGTTCGTCACCAACTCCAGCCGGCTGCAGCGGGGCATCGACCTCGGCGTCGCCAACTCGATCCTGGTGAAGGTGAACCAGATCGGCACCCTCACCGAGACCCTCGACGCCGTCCATCTGGCCGCCCGCGCCGGCTACACCGCCGTGATGTCGCACCGCTCGGGCGAGACCGAGGACACCACCATCGCCGACCTGGCGGTAGCCACGAACTGCGGCCAGATCAAGACCGGGGCCCCCGCTCGCTCGGATCGGGTGGCGAAGTACAACCGGCTGCTGGCCATCGAGGAGGAGCTCGGCGAGGCCGCCGCGTACTGGGGTGGGGCCGCGTTCGGGGTCGGTCGGCGGTGACCGCCACCACCGCCGAGGGGCCGGGCCAGGACCCCCCGGCTGGCGTCGCCGTCCTGGTCCGCCTGGCGCGCAGCGTGGTGCTTCCTGCGGTGGTGGTGGTCGCGGTCCTGGTGGTGCTGGCCTACGCGGTGTTCCCCACCGCCACCTGGCTCGAGCAACGCCGGACCATCACCGAGCGCCGTCTCGAGCTCGCCGAGCTCGAGGCCGCCAACGAGGCCCTGAGCGAGCGGGTGGCCGAGCTCGGGACCGTCGGCGAGATCGAACGGATTGCCCGGCGCGACCACGGGCTGATCCGCCCGGGGGAGGAGGCCTACGCGGTGCTCCCACCCGCACCGGCGCCCATCCGGCTGCCCCCGGCCTGGCCCTTCGCCCAGCTGGCGGAGGCGCTCGAGCGGTGACCCATCCGATCGAGACCGGGGGCCTCGAGCGGACCTTCGGCGATCTCCGGGCCGTCGCCGGCGTCGACCTGCAGGTCCACGCCGGCGAGGTCTTCGGCTTCCTCGGGCC
>JBFKRY010000160.1:0-8903 GCA_041636995.1 Acidimicrobiales bacterium
GCCGGGGCGGGTCGGGGAGGGGTGGTGGGGCGGCCAGGGATGGCCGCTCGTTCGGCGCTCGTTGTGGGCTGGTCAGGTCGCCCGTCGCCGCTTCGCGGCAGGGCGACACATTCGTCGTCGCCACCGATGGCGACGACGAATCATAAATGGGGCCACTTGGCCTTGTCGGGGAGGCCCGACCGCAGCGTGATGGCCTCGCCGGCCTGCTGGGCCGCGGCGTAGAGGGCGGTCTCGTCGACGGTCAGCATCCGGCCGTCCTCCACCACCTTCCGGCCGTCGACGACCACCGTGTGCACCCCCCGGCCGTCGGCCGACCAGACCAGCTGGTTCACCACGTTGAGCAGCGGTCGCCACTCGGGGCGGTCGGTGTCGTGGAGCACCAGGTCGGCCTTCTTGCCGGCTTCGAGCGAACCGATCCGGTCGCTCATCTGCAGGGCGGCGGCCCCGCCCCGGGTGGCCATGTCGTAGGCCATCTCGGCCGGGAACATCTGGGGATCCTGGCGGGCGTCCTTGAACAGGCCGGCCACCAGGTAGACCGCCCGCATCAGGTCGGAGTAGTTGGACGCGTTGTTGCCGTCGGTGCCGATGGCCACGTTGATCCCGGCCATCGTCATCTCCGGCATCTTGCCCACCTGGGTGACCCCGTAGCTGACCTTGAGGGCGGTGGTGGGGCAGTGGGCCACGTGGGCGCCGGTCTCGGCCATCACGGCCAGCTCCTGGTCGTCGACCTGGACGCAGTGGGTCATCACCACGTCGGGGCCGAGCACCCCCAGCTCGGCCAGGTGGACCATGGGCCGGTGCCCGAACTCGGCCACGAACCCCTCGGGATCCAGCTTGGCTGGCGACATGTGGAAGCTCATGCCGGTCCCGTGCTCGGTGGCCAGCTCCCGGGCGGCCCGCCACAGCGGGTCCGAGCAGGTGGTGTGGCCCACCAGGATCGACCAGGCCCCCAGGCGGCCGTCGGCCACGGACCGGTGCTGCTCGAGCTGGCGCTGCAGGAAGCCGATGGCCTCGTCGGTGTCCTGCTTGTAGACGTCGGGCTCGGGCGGCAGGTCCCAGACCCAGCGCCCCACCCGCCCTCGGATCCCCACCTCGGCCAGCCCGTCGATGACCTCGTCGAGGAAGCGGATGGTCCCGGCCTCCAGGAAGGTGGTGGTCCCCGACTTCAGCATCTCCAGCGCGGCGAGCTGGGCCGACAGCCGCTCCTCCTCCGCGGTGTACACCGAGTACAGCGGACACAGCCACATGAACACGTTCTCCTCGAACGGGGTGTCGTCGGGGACGTAACCGCGGGTGAGGGGTTCGCCGGTGATGTGGATGTGGGTGTTCACGAGCCCGGGCGTGACCACGAAGCGGTCGCCGCCGATGGTCTCGGCCGCCTGGTACCGGGCCTCGAGGTCGCTGGCCTTGCCCACGGCCACGATCTCGTCGCCGCGAACCGCCACTGCGCCGTCACGGACGATGTGGCGGGCGTCGTTCATGGTGACCACGTACCAGCCCTTCGCCAGCAGGTCGACGGTCTCGGTCATTGCTGCTCCTTCCCCCGGGTGGCCACGAAGCACTGCTGGAAGCCGATGGGCTCGATGAGGCGCACCGCCTCGAACCCGGCGTCCCGCAGCCAGCCGGAGAACTGCTGGTGGGTGTAGGTGAACCCCTTCAGGGTGCTCGCCATCATGGTGGTCCCCATGAGCACCGCATGGGGGTCGAGCTTGCGCTCGATGTCCTGGAAGTAGTCGGCCAGCACGAGCCGACCCCCCGGGCGCAGGGCCTGGTGGGCCCGCCCGACCAGGTGGCGGGCCCCGTCGGCGCCCTCGGTGCGGCACACGTGGCCGAGCACGACGATGTCGAACCCGCCGGGCTCGAGGGGTACCCGGTGGAAGTCGCCAGGGAGCAGCTCGATCCGGTCACGCACCCCGTGCTCGGTGGCCTTGCGCTCGGCGACCGCGAGCACCTCGGGCAGGTCGTTCACCACTGCGGTGGCCCCAGGAGTCCGGTTCAGGATGGCGATGGACCAGGGTGCCCCACCGGCGCCCAGGTCGAGCACCCGGGGCGTGGTCATGGACGAGTACCCGACCTTGAGGTCGGCCCGGGTGGCGCAGCGGTACATGGTGGTGAACGTGCCCTCGACCAGGGGCACGTAGAACGCCGCCGGGTCGTCCTCGATCGGTGTGGCCGGCCGGCCGGCGCGGACGGTCTCGGCCAGCCGGGTCCAGTTCTCGTGGGGGCCCGGGGCCACCGCCACCAGGTCGGCCATGGTGGCCGGACCGTCGCTCACCAGGTATCGCCGGGCGGTGTCGTTCAGCTCGTAGACGTCGCGGTACTGGTCGATGAGCCCGAGGGCGACGACGGCATCGAGCAGCGACCGCAGGTGATCGACGGGGGCGCCGATCTCCCCGCTCAGGACCTCGACCGGGGCCGGTCCGGTCCGCTGCAGGGTGTCGAAGACGTCGAGCTCGATCGCGGCCACCAGCACGTAGTACCGGCCCAGGCCCTCGATGGCCGCCCACACCGGTGCCGCGGTCGGAGGCTTGTGGTCCGTCCACGGCCGCCCGGTGTGGGCCATGGTGTGGGACTTCTTGAGCTCGGGGTAGGGCGGGTCGCGGGGCTCGAACATCGGACACTAGGGCCGAAGCAGGATCTTGCCGAAGAAGTCGCTGGCGAGCATCTTCTCCTGGGCTGCACCGGCCTCGGCGAGGGGGAGCTCGGTGTCGATGACGACCGTGAAGTCGCTGGCGCAGAACGCCTCCCAGGCGGGCCCGAACTCCTCGGGCCGGTACGGATCCGATCCCAGGATCCTGATGCCGTGGTGATAGAGGTAGCCGAGCGAGGGGATGGTGGCCTCGTCGCCCGACGAGTTGCCGCAGTTCACCAGGCGCCCCCGGATCCCCAGCGCGAACAGGGACGGACCGAAGAGCGCGGTACCCACGTGGTCGAACACCATGTCGACGCCGGCGCCGCCGGTGACCCCGCGAGCCCAGCCGGCCACGTCGTCGGTGCGGTTGTTGAGCACGTGGTCTGCGCCGATGGCCGTGGCCCGGGCGCACTTCTCGTCGGTGCCCGCGGTCGCCAGCACCGTGGCCCCGGCGGCCTTGGCCAGCTGGATCCCGGCCACCGACACCCCGGAGCCGGCGGCGTGGATCATGACCGTCTCGCCCGCCTCGAGCCCGCCGACCTCGAAGAGGGCGTGGGACGCAGTGAGGTAGCAGGTCGGGAAGGTGGCCGCATCGGTCAGGGGCACGTCGTCGGGGACGGGGTACACGTGCGACGCTGGGGCCAGGCACCGCTCGGCGTAGCCGCCGTCGACGGTGGCGCCGATGATCCCGAGCTCGCCGTAGAGGTCGCCCATCCCCGACAGTTTCGAGCCCTCGGCCACCCCCGCCAGCGACGGGTCGACCACGACCCGGTCACCGACGCCCACCCCGGCCACATCCGAGCCCACCGCGCTGACGGTGCCGGCCAGGTCCATGCCGGCGATGTGGGGGTAGGTGAACCCGGGCATCTGGAACCAGCCGTTGCGCTGGACCACGTCCAGACGGTTGAGGGCGCAGGCCGCCACGTCCACCACCACGTCGGCCGGACCGGGCTCGGGGTCGGCCACGTCGGTGTAGTGGAGCACCTCGGTGCCCCCGGGCTCGTGGTACAGGACTGCCTTCACGCTGCTCTCTCCTTCAGGTCATTTCAGCCCACGCACGAACGGCTGGGCCAGCGCCGCCGGCGGCCGCACCCGGTGGGCGAAGATCGCCATGCCGACGATGGTCGCCAGCGCGGGCAGCGAGGTCAGCAGCTCGTTGTTGAGGTCGTAGCCGAGCACCGGCAGCGACAACCGGAACGACAGCACCGAGCCGAACAGCACGCAACCGGCGATGGTGCCCCGCAGGGTCCAGCCACCGAAGATGACCGCGGCGATGGCGATGAAGCCCCGCCCACCGACGATCGAGTCCTCGAAGCTGCCGACCACGGCCAGGGCCAGGTAGGCGCCACCCAGCCCCGACGTGGCCCCGGCGAGGTAGATGGTCTGGCGCCGACGCCGGTTCACGTCGATGCCGGAGACGTCGGCGGACTGCGGGTTCTCGCCCACCGATCTCACCTCGAGCCCCCAGCGGGTCCGGTACACGAGCCACCACGAGATCGGGACGAGCGGGTAGACCAGGTAGAAGAGCCAGGGCTGGCCGAAGAGGGCCTCGCCGACGAGCGGGATGTCGGCGAGCACCGGGATGTCGACGGTGCCGGCCCGGGCTGTGGACGGCTCGAGCTCGCCATCGAGGAACCCGGCCAGCCCGAGCACCAGGATGTTGAGGGCCAGGCCCACGACGAACTGGTCGGCGGGCAGCCGGTGGCTGAGCTCGGCCTGGCCCGACGCGACCACCAGACCTGCGCCGATCCCGAGCACCGCGCCGACGGCATAGCTGTCGGTCAGGTCGTAGCCGACCGCGGCTGCGAAGGCGCCGCCCAACAGCATGGCCTCGACCGAGATGTTGAGCGTGCCCGATCGCTCGGCGACCCACTCGCCGCAGGCCGCGAACGCGAGGAGGGCGGCGAACGCGGCCGCGCTGATGTACGCCGGCTCGCTGGTGAGCACGTCGCCCAGGCCCGACAGGAAGTCGCTCATGTCCGATCCCTGGTGGCTGCGGCGGCGCGCCGGCGCTGGCGGACGAAGAGGACCGCCGGCGGGATCAGCAGGGCGAGCACCAGCAGCGCCTGCACCACGTCGGTGATGCGGCGCTCGACCCCGGTGGCCGCCAGGAAGCCCGAGCCGGTGCGCAGGCCCGCGAACACGAACGCGACCGGCACCGCGATGAGCGCCCGCTCGCGGGCGACCAGCGCGACCAGTAGGCCGGTCCAGCCGATGTTGACGGCGAAGCCCGGGCTGAACCGGTAGCTGCCGAAGTCGCCGCCGGTGAGCATGAAGGCGCCGGCGAGGCCCGCGAAGCCGCCGGAGACCAGCATCGACCCGATCCCGAACCGGGCTGCCGCGACCCCGGCACGCTGAGCGGCCCGGGGATTGCGCCCGAGCATCCGCAGGCGGAAGCCCCACACCGTCCAGGCCAGCAGGAAGGCGACCGCAGCGGCCAGCAGCACGGCCATGACGGCCGAGATCGCGAACTCGTTGCCGAAGACCGTGACTCGCTCCAGGCGGGCGCCCTCGGGGACCAGCGCGGTCTGCTGCACCTGGGTGGCCTGCCCCTCGGGCAACGGCTCGAGGAGCAGCGACTCCCGGCGGAAGCCGTAGCCGACCACCTGGGCGGCGACCGACACCATGAGCAGGGTTGTCAGCACCTCGGGGACGTTGCGCCAGTAGCGGAGGCCAGCGGCGATGCCCGCCCACAGGGCGCCGCCGAGCACCCCCGCCAGCACCAGGAGGAGGAGCAGCAGGCCGCCGGGAGCGTCCAGGTGGACCGCCACGTACGCGGCGAAGGCGCCGCCGATGAGCAACTGACCCTCTTGACCGATGTTCACCAGACCGGCCTTGGTGTTGACGATGGTGCCCAGGGCCACGAGCAGGAGCGGGGTGAACACGCCGAGGGTGGTGCCCCACCGACCGGGATTCCGCACGCTGCCGTCGAGCAGCGCGGTGAGGACCGAGCGCCACGAGCCGCCGGTCACCTCCACCAGCAGCGCGGACAGCAGGAGGGCCCCCGCGAGGCTCGCCGCGTAGAGGACGACGATCTCGGAGAGGTCGAGGACCCGTGACCGCGAGGGGCCCAGCGAGACGTCGTCGATCTCGACCTGGCGCACCATGGTGTCGTCGCTGGCGCCCTGCGGCCAGGTCACGCGGCGTGCCCTCCGAGCAGCAGGCCCAGGCGCTCCCGGTCGACCTGGTCCCGGCGCATCTCGCCGATCACCGCGCCGCGCGAGATGGCCACGATCCGGTTGCCGAGGTCGAGGATCTCCTCGAGCTCGCTCGAGATCAGCAGGACCCCGACCCCCTCCTCGGCGACCTGGCTCAGCCGCGCCGTCATGTACTCGATGGCGCCGACGTCGAGGCCCCGGGTGGGCTGGGCGGCGACCAGCACCGCGGGCTGGTGCGACAGCTCGCGCGCGAGCACGACCCGCTGCTGGTTCCCGCCCGACAGCGACCACATCGGGGCGTCCGGGCCCCAGCACTGGATGTCGAAGTCGTGGATCAGCTGCTCTGCCTTCGCGAGCAGCTGTCGCCGATCGAGCACCCCCCGCCTCGAGACCGACCCGGGATCGACGAGCACGAGGTTCTCGGCCACGCTCATGTCCAGCACGATCCCCGAGTCGTGCCGATCGGCGGGGATCACCGCCACCCCCGCCGCGGCCATGGCGCCGGCTCGACCGTTGGGCACCTCCCGGCCGGCCACCTTCACGGCGCCGCTGTCGAGGCGGATCAGGCTGGACAGCAGGTTCACCAGCTCGTCCTGGCCGTTGCCCTCGACGCCGGCCACCCCCACGATCTCCCCGGGACGGACCTCGAGGCTGAGCGAGTCGAGCAGCTGGCGGCCGTGGCGGCCGCGCACGGTGGCGTCGACGATCTGGAGCACCGGTTCCGTGTCCGCCGCCGCGCCGGTGGGGACCTCGGTCCCCTCGAGCGACTCGTCGACCACCCCGAGGGCCGCGCGCTCCGAGCGGAGCGACACCGGCCGGCCGACCATCGCCCGGGCCAGCGTCGCCGCATCGGCGTCCGCGGTCTGCATCCGCTCGACAACCACTCCCTGACGCATGATCGTCACGTCGTCGGTGGCGCGCAGGATCTCGTCGAGCTTGTGGCTCACCAGCGCCACCGCCCGGTTCTCGTCGGTGACCACCCGTCTGAGCGACTCGAACAGCTGGACCGACTCCTCTGGCGTGAGCACCGACGTGGGCTCGTCGAAGATCAGGATGCCGGGGTCGCGACGGAGACACTTGATGATCTCCACCCGCTGGCGCAGCCCGGCCGGGAGGTCGCCGACCCGGGCGTCGGGGTCGATGTTCAGGCCGTAGTGGTCGCTGATGGCCGCGACCCGGGCCGAGGTCTCGGCCCGATCGAACCGGCCCAGGTCGCCCAGGGCCACGTTCTCCCAGACGGTGAGGGCGTCCACCAGGCTGAAGTGCTGGTGGACCATGCCGATGCCCATGGCTGCGGCCTGGAGGGGGTCGGTGATCCGGCGTTGCTCACCGTCGATGAAGATGCTCCCGCGATCGGGCAGGACCAGCCCGATCAGCATCTTCATCAACGTCGACTTGCCGGCCCCGTTCTCGCCGAGGATCCCGTGGACCCGACCCCGGTGCAGCTCCAGATCGACCCGGTCGCAGGCGACGGCGGCCCCGAAGCGCTTCGTCAGCTGGTGGAGGCGGACGGCCGGGGCCGATGGCTGATCGCCGGCCCCGGCATCCGTGTCGCCCGCCACCGATCAGCCGCCGCCGTAGGCTTCACCCTTGATCGCGCCGATGTCGGCGTCGAGGTCGCCAGCGGCGTAGGCGTCGAAGGCAGCCTGCAGCTCGGCAGGGCGCTCGTCGCCACAGATCTCCGCCCCGACCACATCGGGATCGGTGCCCACGGTGAACACCCGGACGGTGCCCTCGGGGAAGGTGCCGGCGACGATGTCCGGGAACACGATCCGGACGTAGTCGCCGCCGTCGAACCGCACCGTCAGGTCGTAGGGGATGTCGGCCTCGCACGCCGTGGACGAGCCCGGATTGGCGACGATGAGCCCGGCGTCCACCGCCAGCTGGGCCACCGGCTCGAGGGCGCCGCCCAGGAACGGGTAGATGGCGTCCGCACCGTCGGCGACGGCCGCGTCGAAGGCCGCGGTGGCGTTGGCGACGTTGTCGAAGTCGAACGGGAAGTCACCCGTCGGGGTGTACGTCATGGTGAAGGAGGGATCGACCGACTGCAGCCCCAGCTGGGTGGCCAGGAATGCCTCCTTCTCGAATCCGAGGTCGCAGCATCCGAGCATGGCGAGGGAGTCACCACCCCGTTCCTGCAACAGCAGCCCGAACGCCACCCCGGCCGTGTAGTGGATGCCCGCACCCTCGTCCTGGGTCTGGGCGTAGAAGTCGGAGGGCGCGAACCCGGCGCCGCAGTTGCAGTACCAGTAGATGTCGGAGTACTGCGCAGCCAGCTCCGGCATCGGTCCGGCCACGCCACTGGCGCCGACCAGGATGATGTCGACCGGCTGGTTGGCGAGGTTGTCGAGCTCGGTGGCGGCCTCCTCGAAGGTGATGTTGTCCACCACGATGATGTCGCCGAAGCCGTTCTGGGCCGAGAGCTCCTCTGCCTGGTCGATCAGCGCCTGGTAGTAGCCGCCGTCGTCACGTGGGCCCTGGGCGGCAATACCGATGCGGACCTCGCCGTCGCCGTTCGCGTCGAGTGGGTGCATCTCGGGCTCGGGTTCCGGCTCGGGCTCGGGTTCCGGCTCGGGCTCCGGTTCGGGCTCGGGTTCCGGTTCCGGTTCCGGTTCGGGCTCCGGTTCGGGCTCCGGTTCCTCTGCTGGCTCGTCGGCTGGTGCCGTGGTCGTGTCGTCGTCATCGCCGCACGCAGCTGCGATGAGGGCGAAGGCGAACAACACCGCCATCAGCCGCAGCCATCGGTTTGACAGTCTCCGGGACATGGATCCCCCTCCTCCTACCGTGGTCAACCACGGACTGGTTAATGTTGCGTATTAAAACCTTGGATCAACGTAGCACTCGTTCGATTCTCGCGAGCACCGGCGCTCACTCGCCCACCGCCCGCAATGTGGCCTGCTTGCCGCTCGTCGGCCACGCCTGCCGGTACCGCTTCACGAGCCAGCGGTTGAACTGCACGTGGCTCTCCTCCTGCCACGAGTAGCGCCCGCGGGGCGCATACCGCGAGCGGAGCCCGCGTTGCACCTTGGTGGTGGCGTCCTGGTCCTGCTCCACGAACACCTGCACCCCGGCATCGGACAGCGCCAGCTTGGCCTCGAACAGCGGATCCTCGA
>JBFKRY010000161.1:0-8810 GCA_041636995.1 Acidimicrobiales bacterium
ACCCCGAGCGGACAACCCCACCGACCACGACCCCAGCTTCAACGCGCCCCGCCACACCCCACCAGCTCAAGCCGACACCAACGCCCCCGGCCGGATCGCCTACTGAACGATCCGGGCTAACGGTCGCGAGCCGCGATCCCCGAACCGGCCTGACCCAGCGACGAGGGACGAGGAGCGGTAGGGCGCCTCCTGGCGCTGCGCCGGCTCCGCCGGCGGTCGCAGAGCAGGCCGAGGAGCGACGTCGGACCGGTAGCTCGATCCGGCTTCGCCGGTCGAGCGGACCGACGCTTGCGCTCTGCGCATGAGCAAAGCGAGCGCAGCGAGCGGAGCGAACTCGCAGTTAAGAGAAGCTCTGACCGCAGCCGCAGGTGCGCTGGGCGTTGGGGTTGTTGATGGAGAACCCCGACTGCTCGAGCCCGTCCTTGTAGTCCAGGGTCGCCCCCTCGAGGAGCATGGCGCTGGAGGGGTCGACGACCACCTTGACGCCCTGGTAATCGACGGTGGCGTCGTCGTCGGCGACGTCGGTGTCGAAGTACATCTCGTAGCTGAAGCCGGAGCACCCGCCGGGTCGGACGGCGACGCGCAGCGCCAGGCCCTCTTCGCCTTCGGCCTGGATGAGCTCGCCGACCTTGGTGGTGGCGGCATCGGTGAGCGTGATCACGAGGAGACTCCTTCGGTGGCCTCGACCTGGGACACAGCGGTGTCGCAGGTGTGGACTGGTTCGAGTGTAACGGTGGGCTTCATGTGTCAACCAGGTCGACCTGGCAGCCATTCCGCTCGACGAGCGTCCGGAAGGTCTGGACCCGGCAGCCGCCGAGGTGGTCGACGAATCCCTCAACCATCCCCTGGTGGAGGCCGCAGACGACGTCGGGGTCCGACTCCGCGAGCTCGCGGAACGGGCAGTGCGAGAAGCCGATGGTGACGGTGTCGTCCTCGACCACCACCTCGGGATCGAAGCCCAGCCTGTCGAGCTCGGCGAACAGGGCGATGGCGGCGTCGTCGCTCTCGTAGGCATCGGCGTCGTGGCGGCCTTGGTCGACCCCGGCCTCGCGGGCGTCGTCGGCGTCGGCGCCCACCGCGACGGACAGGCGGAGCAGCATGCGAGCCAGCATCGGGAAGAGCGGCGGCTCGAGACCGAGCGCGGGCGCGCTCGGCCGCAGGCCGTACCGGTGCTGGGGCCGGCCCACGCCGCCGGTGCTGGCGGTTGACACGTCGAGCAGGCCGACCTCGCGCATGCGCTCGAGGTGGGGACGGACGGTGTTGACGTGGAGCCCGAGCGACTCGGCGATCTCGGCGGTGGTGCGGGGCGACGGCGCCCGCGCCAGCTCGAGGTAGATGGCGTAGCGGGTGTTGTCCCCGAGCGCCTTCAGGACATCGAGGCGGGGCACGGTGGGATCGTCGCTCACGACTCCTACTTTACACGGTCGAGCCCGGTAGAATTCGAGGGTGACCGACGTTCTGCTCCCGAGCGAAGACCATGTGATGAACCTGCTGCGCGGGGTCGTCGACCCCGAGCTCGGCAGCGACATCGTCGAGCTGGGAATGGCCAAGGGCGTCGAGGTCGCCGACGACGGCGTCGTCACGGTCACCATCGCGCTCACCACTGCGGGCTGCCCCCTGCGGGCCCAGATCCAGAAGGACGTCCGGGCCCGGATCGGCAGCCTGCCCGGGGTCACCAAGGTGAAGATCTCCTGGAGCGAGCTCACCCAGGAGGAGAAGGCCGCGGCCATGGCCAAGGCCCGCTTCAACATCTCCCAGGAGGAACCCGACACCGAGGTGCCCGCCACCACCAAGGTGATCATGGTCGCGTCGGGGAAGGGCGGCGTGGGCAAGTCGTCGGTCACCGTCAATCTGGCCGCGGGGCTGGCGGCCCGGGGCTTCACCGTCGGGGTCATGGACGCCGACATCTGGGGCTTCTCGGTGCCCCGGATGCTGGGCGTCGAGGGTCGCCTCGCCGGCGAGGTCGACACCAAGAAGATCGTTCCCCACGAGCGGGCCATCGGCGAGGGCAGGGTCAAGGTGATCTCGATGGGCTTCCTCGTCGAGGACGAGTCGACCTCGCTCAACTGGCGGGGCCTCATCCTGAACCGGGCGGTGCGCCACTTCCTCGAGGACGTCCAGTGGGGCGACATGGACTACCTGCTCATCGACATGCCCCCGGGCACCGGCGACGTCCAGATGGGGCTGGCCAAGATGCTCCCCCGGGCCGAGATGATCGTGGTCACGACCCCCGCCAAGGCGGCCCAGGCGGTGGCGGTGCGGGTGGGCAACATGGCCCGCTCGTACTACCTGCGCATCGCGGGCGTCATCGAGAACATGACCGCGTTCGTGAACGAGGAGGGCACCACCTACCGCCTGTTCGGCGAGGGCGGGGGCGAGGCCCTGGCCACCGAGCTCGGGGTGCCCATGCTCGGCGCGATCCCCATCGACGCCGCGGTGGCCACCGGCGGCGACGGCGGCGAGCCGATCGTCCTGGGCGAGGGGCCCGCCGCCGAGACATTCCGGGCCATCGTCGACACCATCGTGGAGGAGGCCGTGCCTCCCGTCGAGATGGCCGGCTGCTCGGCGCGCATCCTCGAGGCGGCCCGGGCCAGCCTGAGCGGCGGCAACGGCTCTCCCGGCGCCACCCCGGTCGCCATCAACGCCGACTGACATCGGCGGGCTGCGCCACTCCGCCAGGCGTGGGGTCCGACGGCCCATTCGGGTGGAGTCCACGGCGCCGGGTGCCGATACCCCGGCCATGATGAGGATGGACTGGAAGGAGGCCGCGCTCGAGGCTCGGCAGCGGCCGTTGATGTTCGCCCTCGCCGGGGGCACGGTCGTCTTCGGGCTCCTGGGGCTGGTGGCCGTGGCCGTCGACAACCTGGACGTCGGCTTGGCCATGGCGGTGGTGATGGTGCTCTTCTACCTGCTCACCCTCATCGCCCACGCCGAGCGCTGAGCCCGCTGGGCGGATCGACTACGCGGCGGCCCAGAGGCCCTTGCGCTGCTTGGCCTGCTTGGCGGCGGCGAGGCCGGCCAGGTGCACCTCGATGGTCCCGACCACGACCTCGGCGACGGCCGGGTCGTCGATGTCGGGATGGGTCACGGCCACGATCTCCTCGGGGGTGGACGCACCGCTCTTGATGGCGTCGAGGATGGCGGCGTCGACCGCGGCTCGGCGCTCGAGCTCGGCAGGGATCCCGGACTTGGGATCCTCGATGATGTGGCCGTGCGCCGGCGCGATCCGCCGCAGTCGCATCTTGGAGGCGGCCTCGAGCGACTCGACCAGGGCCCGAATGTCCGACACGCCCGGCATCAGCGGCGCCAGGTCGTCTTCGACGAGCAGTCCACCCGAGATCAGCATCCGCTCCTCCTCGAGGAGGAAGGCGCGGTGATCGGGAGCAGGACCGGGCATGGCGTGGACGTTGAGGCGGAACTCGGTGCCCAGGATGGTCTCGCCGTGGGCGGGGTCGAGAACCTCGGCACCGGTGCGCTCCAGCATCGCGGCCAGCCCGCCGTTGTAGGCCTCCCCGGTCTGGGTCCAGGTGATCCAGGCGATCCGGTCACCACCGCAGCCGGCGACGGAGTCCAGGTGCCGCTCGTCCTCGGGCCCGGGGTCGATCACCACGATCTCGTCGATACCGACGAGATAGGTGTTGGTGCCGATGCCCGTCCGGGGCCCGGGATTCAGGGCGAGGATCCGCCGGACGAGCGGGCTCAGCGCCCGGGCCACGCCGGGGACGATCGGCTCGGGTCCGGTCTCTGACTCTGTCTCGTGGTGGGTGGTGGACATCGAGTTCCTTCTCGGCTGACTGCAGGGGGTTCCCGTCACGGCAGCGCCGGCGGTGGGTCGTCCGGGCTGTCGTCTCGCACCAGGTCGACGGGATCGACCTCCGTGCCGCGGGTCTCGACGACGAAACCGGGGCCGCCGAACCGGCTGGTGCCGGTGACCACGCCGACCCGCCCCCGGAATGCGCGCATCAGCGCGCCCCGAGCCATGATCCGCGTCGGCGGCAGCAGGAGCAGCACGCCGACGGCGTCGGTGACGAACCCGGGGGTGAGCATCAGCGCGCCGGCGAACAGGATCAGGCCGCCGTCGACCAGTTGAGCTGTGGGCATCTGGCCCTGGCGGATCCGCTGCTGGATCTGGCGGAGCACGCTCATTCCCTGGTGCTTGACGAGCCAAGCCCCGACGATGCTCACGACGATGAGCAGGCCGATGGTCTCGAGCACCCCGATACCCCCTGCGACCTGCACGATCACGTACAGCTCCACGATGGGAACGACGAGGAAGAGGATCACGAGCAACGGGAACATGCTCTATCGAGTCTACGGGGCCCCGGCTCCGGGCCCACGGGCGGCCCAGGCGGCACCCGGCCCGGCGGCCTAGCCGGTGCCGGCCAGGCCTTCGCGCACGGCCCAGGCAGCCACCTCGGTGCGCGACGCCATGCCCAGCTTGGCCAGGATGTGCGACACGTGGGTGGAGACCGTCTTGCGAGAGATGTACAGCTGCTGGGCGATCTCGCCGTTGGTCATCCCCCGAGCGACCAGGCGCGCCACGTCCAGCTCGCGGCCGGTGAGCTCGGACCCCGCCGTCGACCCGCCCCGCCCCCGGGAGGCCAGGGCCAGGGCGTCGTCGCGGCGGGCGCCGGGCCAGTTGGCGAGGGCCTCGGCCGACGCCTCGGCCAGCCGAGCTGCCAGCTCGGTGTCACCGGCGTCGAGCGCACACTTGGCCCGGGCCAGCTGGAGCTCGGCCGACAGGACCAGCGCCAGATGGTGCGGGGCCCCGTCCTCCCTGCAGGAGTCCTCGCCGTTGGGC
Organism: Acidimicrobiales bacterium; assembly: GCA_041636995.1. GTDB lineage: Bacteria > Actinomycetota > Acidimicrobiia > Acidimicrobiales > UBA8592 > JBFINV01. The sequence continues at coordinate 4,802 of JBFKRY010000161.1, forward strand.
CACACCTCGCGGTCGTCGTCGAGGGCCTGATCGAGCAGCGCCGCGGCGTCGGAGTGACCGGTGGCGGCGGCGAGCGCGGCCCGGACCCCGAGGAACGGCCGGGGGTCGCCGGGCCGGGCGTCGTCGACGACCGCCAGGATCTCGGTCGGGTCGAGCCCCGCGGCGAGCAGGTCGCGGAGCGCCCAGCCCAGGACCACCGGCAGGCTCGCCGACCGCTCGAGCGTCCCGAGGCTGCTGCGGACGCCGTCGAGATCGCCGTCTCGAGCCCGGAGCACCATCCGGGCCGCCATGGTCCAGGCGGCCTGGTCGAACTTGGCGACCGCGGGGAAGCCGAGCTCGTCGAGCACCTGGGCCGCCTGCTCGTCAGCGCCGGCCTCGAGCGCGAGCAGCACCTCGAGCATCGCCAGCTCGGCCCCGCTCACAGCTTCCCGCCCGCCGAGCCGGGGGCGGCCGGCCCACAGCATCGCCTCTCGCAGGTCACCCTGGGCGATGGCCAGCTCGACCCTCTTGATCGCGTAGTAGTGGACCGCCATCGAGTCGTAGCCGCTGCGTTGCGCTGCGGCCCGCATGGCGTCGAGGATGCGCTCGGCCTCTTCGCTGGGGGTGCCGAGCATCAGGTTGTGCCAGGCCCGGGCCGCGGCCACGTAGTCGCCGGCGGCCTCGCACTCCTTGGCCACCTTCTGGAGGACCTGGCGCCCCTCGTCGATCCCGGCGACCGAGCACATCAGCGCGCTCCCCCGCTCGACCACCGCCACCCGGCGCACGTCGTCGAGCCCGTGCTCCTCGGCCAGGGCGATGGCCTCGTCGGCGCACGAGACCGCGACGCCGTCGCGGCCGTTGAGCATGTGCAGCTGGGCCAGCGCGGCCAGGATGCGGGCCCGGTCGGGGCCGGGCTCGATGCAGGCCAGCCGCCCCTCCATCTCGGCAACCACCGCGTTCTCGGTGTCGGCGTCGCGGGACTCGAACGCCAGCCGGCCGATGACCCCGAGGGCCTCCACCTCCCGGCCCGACCCCGCCCGCTCCTCGATGGCATGCCAGCGCCGGGCGTGGCGTCGGGCCGCGTCGAGCTCGCCCATCAGCCAGGCAGCCCGGGCCGCGAGCCGGCAGAGCTCCGGGTGGTCCGGCATCTCCGACAGCGCCTGCTCGGCCAGCACCAGGGCCTGGTAGGTGGAGCCGGCGTCGAGGTAGTGCTGCACGCCGCGGGGCGCCAGCGCCACCAGGTCCTGGATGCGCCGGCTGCCCTCGGCGTGGCGAGCCAGCTCGGCGTAGTCGTCGGGACGCTGCTCGCGCAGGGCCAGGAAGGCCTGGTCGTGGAGCCGCCGCCGCTCCCGTCCCAGCAGCGAGCCCAGGATCGCTTCCCGGACCAGCTCGTGGCGGAACGCGAACTCGTCGACCTCTGGCTCCACCAGGATCCTGCGATCGACCACCTGACGGAGGCGGGTGATGAGGGTGCGCTCGTCGACTCCCAGTGCCGCCTGGAGGAGATCGAAGTCGAAGCGCGAGCCGAGGACAGAGGCGATGGCGAGCAGCTCACGGTCGTCGTCGGCGAGCTCGTCGATCTGGAGCCGGATGGTCTCGGTGAGGGTCCGGGGGATGGTGCGGCTGTCGAGCTCCAGGGTGTCGCTGCCGCTGTGGGACAGGATCTCCTCGAGGAAGAACGGGCTGCCCCCGGTCCGGCTGTGGAGCTGGTCCACCAGGCGATGGTCGAGGCCCCGGCCGCCCAGGGCCAGGCTGACGAACTGGTGCACCTCGTGCAGGTCGAAGGGCTCGAGGTGGATGTGGAGGGGCCCGTGTCGGCCGTCCATCACCCGCAGCAGCTCGGCCGCCGGGTGCTGGGCGTTCAGCTCCTCGGGCCGGTAGGTGCCGATCAGGACCGGCTGCTCGGGCGAGGACACGATGCGCTCGATGACCTGCAGCGACTCGACGTCGGCCCAGTGGAGGTCCTCGAGTACCACCAGGGCCGGGTCGAGATGGCGGACCAGGGCGATGCCGGCGCCGATCAGCTCGGCCGGGGCCGGGGGCTCGCCGCGGTGCTCGCCGGCGATCGCCGGGGCCACGCTGCGCAGCAGCTGCGCGAGCGCGCCGGCAACGCCCGTCAGCGCGGCCGGCAAGCTCACCCACGATCGGACGGCAGGCTCCACCGCCGACCGCAGCAGATCGAAGGGCCGGCCGAGCGACGCCGGCGAGCTGGTGCCCACGAGCGCGTTGATGCCGGTGCGCCCCAGGGCCTCGCTCACCAGGCGAGTCTTGCCGACCCCCGGCTCACCGGAGATCAGCGCGATCTCACCCTCCTGGCGCCCGAGCAGCTCGCAGAGCTGGGCCAGGGGCTCGTCCCGCCCGACGAGGACGTCGGTCACGCGGCCTCGGACCGCCATGCCGTCGAGGCTACCTCGCCCTCGATCGACCGCAGGACGGGCCGGCGCTGTGGCTCGCGGTGCCAAACGATCGCCGTCAGCAGCAGCGCTGCCGGATGGCGGCCCAGCAGCAGAGCTCGCCGTTCCGCCCCGGCCACGCGCTCTGCGTGCGCCTGCAGGTGGGTGTCGGGATGCAGTTGGTAGGGGTTCATGGATCTCACCTCCGATCCGACGGTCGTCACGATGGCTGCCTCAGGTAGCCGGCCACATCGGGCATCTGCCTGATTCCACCCGAGCCGCCGCCGACGCGCCATCGAATTTCCGCGGCAGCAGTGCTTTCCGGGGCAGCAGTAGAGTCGGGACGATGCCGGATCGGCCGCCTTCCGTCGACGCCCTGGCCCGTAGCTTGAGCGACACCGGCCTGCCCCATCCGCTCCTCGTCGACGTGGCCCGCGAGGCCATCGGCGCCGACGACCCCGAGAGCGCCCGGGCCCGGGCCGACGAGCTGGCCCGGCTGCTGCTCCAACCGGTGATCAACGCCACCGGGGTGCTCCTCCACACCAACATGGGCCGGGCCCCCTGGCCCACCGAGGTGCCGGTCCGCTTCACCAACCTCGAGCTCGACCTGGCGACCGGCGAGCGAGGCTCGCGCCAGACCGCGGTGGGCCGGCTGTTCGCCCGGCTGTGCGGGACCGAGGCTGCGATGGTCGTGAACAACTGCGCGGGGGCGGTCTTGCTGGCCATGGCGGCGCTGGCCGCGGGGCGGGGGGCGGCGGTGTCCCGAGGCGAGCTGGTCGAGATCGGCGGGAGCTTCAGGGTGCCCGACGTCATGGCCCAGTCCGGGGCCCGGCTGGTGGAGGTTGGCACCACCAATCGCACCCGGCGAAGCGACTACGAGGCGGCCGTCCGCGAGCCCGGCAACGACCTGGCATTGATCCTCAAGGTGCACCAGTCGAACTACAGGATCACCGGCTTCACCGAGGACACCGAGGTGGCGGAGCTGGCCGGCCTCGGGGTGCCGGTGGTCGCCGACATCGGCTCGGGGCTGCTCGACGCCGCCTGCCCCTGGCTCGACGGCGGTCCCCCGAGCTGGCTCACCGACGAGCCCGCGGCCCGCCAGACCCTGGCCGCCGGGGCCGACCTGGTGACCTTCTCGGGCGACAAGCTCCTCGGTGGGCCACAGGCGGGGATCATCGCCGGCCGGGCCGAGCTGGTCGCGGCGTGCGGCCGCCATCCCCTGGTCCGGGCCCTACGACCCGGCGGTCTGGTCCTGGCCGCGCTGCAGGACCTGGCGCTGGCGTACCTCCACCGGCGCGGCGACGCCATCCCGTTCTGGCGGATGGCCTCGGTGTCGAAGCAGTCGCTGCGCGACCGGGCCGAGGCCCTGGGCGTGGGCGAGGTGGCCGATCTCGACGCGGTGCCCGGCGGGGGCACCCTGCCCGGGGTCACCATCCCGTCCGCCGGGGTGGTGGTGGACGGCGACCACGGCGAAGCCTTACGGCGCGGGCTAGGGGGCGCGCCGCCGATCGTGGCCCGGGTCGCCGAGGGCCGCACCCTCCTCGATCTGCGCACCGTGGATCCGTCCCAGGACGTACAGGTTGCCGCCGCGCTCCGGGCCCTGCGGTGATGGGGCCCCGCCACCACCACTGCGAGCG
>JBFKRY010000162.1:0-8759 GCA_041636995.1 Acidimicrobiales bacterium
CCCGACACCTGGCCGGCACCGCCGGCTTGCTGGGCGGCGCCGGGCCCGCCGGCGAGGTGCCCCCGGCGATGAGGACCGGTGCCACCGAGGTCAACTTCGAGCGCGACCTCTTCGACGACGTCGATCCCATCTGGCACTACGGCTTCGTGTTCTCACCTGCGCTCACCATCGGCGGCGGGACCTTCGCGGTGCAGCGCAACATCGTGGCCGAGCACGTGCTCGGGCTGCCGCGCGACGTCGATGTCGAGAAGGGCAAGACCTGGGCCGAAGCGCGCGCGGCTGGCTGAGGGTGGGGGGCCGTCTGGCCCGGCTCGGGGGATATTGCTCAAGTGCCCTGCCCCCCCGTCGATACTCGCCGTAGTCGTTCCCGCCACCGAGAGTGGGAACACCGACGAGGAGGAGCAAGATGGCACGACGTGTGCTGCGCTTGGCCGTCGTGTCGGCGCTGGCCCTGGGCCTCGCGGCCCCGGCGTTCGCCGCCCCCCCGGCCAAAGCATCCATCGCCGCAGACGGCGTCAACCCCCACGCCGAGTTCGGTCAGGAGGTCACCTTCACGGTCGACAGCCGCACCGAGCGGCCGTGGGTCAACGCCCGCTGCTACCAGGACGGCGAGTGGGTCTACGGCCAGTGGCACGGCCTCTTCGACGGGTACCGCACCGAGCCGGTGTTCACCCTCGGACCCACGCCGCGCTGGACCGGCGGCGACGCCGAGTGTGTGGCCGAGGTCGGCTACTTCGGCCGCAACGGAAGGTTCCGGGTGGAGGCCGAGATGGCCTTCGCCGTCGTCGACTGACGGACTGGACCCCGGCGCGAGGCGTCTTCCGCCTCGCGCCGGTGTCGCGTCTTCAGCAGGCTCCTAGCTCGTCGCGTGTTCGAGAGCCCGCCGGGTCAGGACCCTCGCCAGGTGCTGGCGGTACGGGCCGTCGCCGTTGTTGTCGGTGGGCGGTGAGGTCCCGTCGGCCGCGCTCGCCGCGGCATCGGCGGGGGAGGCGCCATCGGCGATGGCCTGCTCCACCGCCGCGGCCCGGACCGGGGTGGATCCCATGTTGACCAGGGCCACGCCGCGGCCGCCCTCGGCCACCGCGACCCCGACGATGGCCCAGTCCTGGGCTCGCCGGTTGAACTTCTCGTGGGCCCAGCCGCCAGTGGAAACCGGCACCCGGATTTCGGTGAGCATCTCGTCGGGACCGAGCGCGGACTCGAGGAAGCCGGTGAAGAAGTCGGCGGCCGCGATCTCGCGCTCGCCGCCCTTGCGCCGGGCCACCAGGGTCCCGCCCAGGGCCAGCACCGCGGCGGGCAGATCCGACGCCGGGTCGGCGTGGGCCAACGAACCACCGATGGTGCCCCGGTGCCGGACCGCGGGATCGCCCACCAGGGACGCGGTGTGGGCGAGCAGCGGGCACGACTCCCGCAGGACGTCGGAGTGCTCCAGCTCGCTGTGACGGGTCAGGGCCCCGATGCGTACCTGGCCGCCGTCGACGCTGATGCCCCGGAGGCCGTCGTCGAGCCCGCCGACGTCGATGATCACGCCGGGCGCGGCCAGCCGCAGCTTCAACAGCGGGATCAGGCTGTGGCCACCGGCGAGCAGCTTGGCGTCGTCGCCGTGGTCGGTCAGCGCCGCCATCGCGGCCTCGGCCGAGTCGGCCCTGATGTAGTCGAACGCCGCGGGGATCACGACCCACCTCCTGCCTGCTCGATCGCTCGTCTGACCCGCCAGGGGGTGGCTGGCATCTCCAGATCGTGGATGCCGCGGGGACTCAGCGCGTCGCAGACTGCGTTCATCACCGCGGCTGCCGAGCCGATGGTGCCGGCCTCGCCGACCCCCTTCACCCCCAGCGGGTTGCTGGTGCTGGGGGTGACGGTGAAATCGGTCTCGATGGTGGGCACCTCGGCCGCCGAGGGCACCAGGTAGTCGAGCAACGACGGGTTGGTCAGCTGGCCGTTCTCGTCGTAGATGGCGTGCTCGAACAGGGCCTGGGCCGCCCCCTGGACCACGCCCCCGTGCACCTGACCCTCGACGATCTGAGGGTTGACCTGGGTGCCGCAGTCGTCGACCGCGACGTAGCGGATCAGGTCGACCTGTCCGGTCTCCTCGTCGACCTCCACCACCGCCACGTGGGTCCCGAACGGGAACGCGAAGTTGGTGGGGTCGAAGGTCACCTGCTCGGACAGGTTCGGCTCCATCCCGTCGGGCAGGTCGTGCGCGGTGAACGCCGCGAACCCCAGCTCCTGGATGTGGACCGACTTGGCCGGGGTCCCGGCCACCGAGAACGAGCCGTTCTCGAACTGCACGTCGTCGGGTGACGCCTCGAACTGGTGGGCCGCCAGGTGCCGGGCCTTGTCGATGACCTTGTCGGCCGCCATGGCGATCGCCACCCCGCCCACGGCCAGCGACCGGGACCCGTAGGTGTCCATCCCCAGCGGGCTCAGCGCGGTGTCCGAGTGCAGCACCGTCACGTCGGCCGGGTCGACCCCCATCTTGGTGGCGATGATCTGGGACCAGGTGGTCTCGTGACCCTGGCCGTGGGGCGTCGAGCCCGACACCACCTCGATCTTGCCGGTGGGCAGGATGCGCACGGTGGCGTGCTCCCAGCCGCCGGCACCGTACTTCAGCCCGCCGAGGGCCCGGCTCGGCGCCAGCCCGCAGATCTCCACGTAGGTGCAGAGGCCGATGCCGAGCTGCTTGGTCTCGCCGGCATCGCGCCGGCGGGCCTGCTCGGCACGCAGGTCGTCGTAGCCGACGATCTCCATGGCCTTGTCGAGGCTGGGCCCGTAGTGGCCGGAGTCGAACACCAGCCCGGCGGCGCTCTCGAGGTTCTCGAAGGCCTCGCCGCCGGCCAGGTAGTTGCGGCGCCGGATCTCGTCGGGCCCGATCCCGACCTCGAGGGCCAGCAGGTCCATGGCCCGCTCGATGGCGTAGCTGGCCTCGGGCCGCCCCGCGCCACGGTAGGCGTCGGTGGGCGTGAGGTTGGTGAACCAGCCGTCGCACGTGAAGCCGAAGTGCGGGGTGTCGTAGACGCCGTGGTAGAGGAACGAGCCCAGCAACGGCGTCCCCGGGGTGATGAGCATCATGTAGGCGCCCATGTCGGCGTCGATCTTCACCCGGACCGCGGTGAGCTTGCCGTTCTCGTCGGCGGCCAGCTCGATGTGCTGGAGCTGACCGCGACCCTGGTGGGTGGACGCGGCGGCCTCGGAGCGGCTCTCGGTCCAGCGCACCGGCAGGCCGACATGGTTGGCGAGGCCCACCGCGAGCATCTCGTCGGGGTTGATGTTCAGCTTGGCGCCGAACCCCCCGCCCACCGAGGGGGCGATGATGCGGATGGTCTGCTCCGGGAGCCCGGTGGTGGCCGCCACCATGACCCGCAGCACGTGGGGCACCTGGGTGGCGCTGTAGAGGGTGAGCTCGCCGCCGTGGGGCGCAGGCACCGCCAGCACCCCCCGGGGCTCCATGGGCGCCGGGATCAGGCGCTGCTGCACGAAGTGGGCCGACACGGTGTGGGCCGCAGCGTCGAACGCAGCCTGGGTGCCCTCGGGGTCGGGGTCGAGGGCCCAGGTGTAGGCCTTGTTGGTGCCCAGGTCCTCGTGGGCGTGGATTTGGTCCTCACGGGCCTGCTCGAGCGAGGCGACCACGCCCAGGGGCTCGTAGTCGACGACCACCATGTCGGCGGCGTCGGCCGCGTTGTAGCGGCTGTCGGCCAGGACCACCGCCACGATGTCGCCCACGTGGTGGGCCACGTCCGGGGTGACCGGCCAGTGCGGCGGGTTGAGCATGTCGTCGGTCACCGGCCAGGCGCAGGGCAGCGGCGCCACCCAGAGGCCCATGTCGGCCAGCTGGGCGCCGGTCAGGACCGAGTGGACCCCGGGAACCGAGGCCGCGGCCTCGGTGTCGATCGAGGTGATGCGGGCGTGGGCCATGGTGGAGCGCACCATGCCCATCCACAGCTCGCCGGGGGCGTGGATGTCGTCGATGAACCGGGCCTCGCCGGTCACCAGCTCGGCGTCCTCCTTGCGGGGGAGCCGGGCGCCGATGCCGCCTTCGGGCCTCGCCATGGTGTCGGTCATGACCCACCTCCGCTGGCGACCTGGACGGCTTTGACGATGTTGGTGTAGCCGGTGCAGCGGCACAGGTTCGCCTCGAGGCCCTCACGTATCTGGGCCTCGGTGGGGTTCGGGTACTCGTCGACCAGCGACACCGACGCCATGATCATGCCCGGCGTGCAGTAGCCGCACTGGAGGGCGTGGCAGTCGTGGAACGCCTGCTGCATCGGGTGCAGCTCGCCGTTGCTGGCCAGGCCCTCGATGGTGGTGATCTCGGCCCCCTCGGCCTGGACCGCCAACATCGTGCACGACTTGGCCGATCGGCCGTCGACCAGCACGGTGCACGCGCCACACGAGCTGGTGTCGCACCCGACGTTGGTGCCGGTGAGCCCGAGCGAGTCACGGAGGAAGTGAACGAGCAGCATCCGGGGCTCGACGTCTGCCGAGCGCTGCTGACCGTTCACGGTGGCTGACACTTGCACTGTGGTCACCCCCTGGGAACCGGGCGAGTCCTTCGATTCGGATCGCCGCACTCTGAGCCTTCCACAGTGACAGCGGCCGTGCCACCGGCCTCGCGGGGTGTCGGCGTGGCATGCTGAGCCCGATGCAGACGGTCGAGGAGTTCACCGAGGAGGCGGCCGCCTGGCTCGCCGAGAACGGCCCTCCGGAGCGGCCCGACAGCGTCCGGGGCGAGCTGGTCTGGGGCCAGGGTGAGCTCGACACCGCGGTCTTCCATGCCCTGTCCCACGACGAGGAGCGCGAGCTCATCGAGGAGCTGCGGGCCTGGGTGCAGAAGAAGGCCGAGCGGGGCTACCACGCCATCCACTGGCCCGTCGAGTACGGCGGGCTCGGGCTCAGCCGCCGGCACGCCTCGGCGTTCTCGAAGCTCGAGCGGACCCGGGCGCTGCCCCGGAGCCACGAGATCATGGGTGTCACCCGCGGTCTGGTGGCCCCCACCATCGAGGTGTACGGCACCCCCGAGCAGAAGGAGCGGTTCATCGGGCCGCTCCTGCGCACCGACATCCTGTGCTCGCAGCTGTTCAGCGAGCCCGGCGCCGGCTCCGACCTGGCGTCGCTGGCGTGCCGGGCCGAGCGCGACGGCGACGAATGGGTTCTCGACGGTCAGAAGGTCTGGAGCTCGGGGGCCCAGTTCAGCCACTGGGGCGAGCTCATCGCCCGTAGCGACCCCGACGCGGTCAAGCACGCGGGGATGACCGCGTTCCTGGTGCCCCTGGACGCGCCCGGGGTCGAGGTGCGGCCCATCCGCCAGATGAGCGGCGGGAGCTCCTTCAACGAGATCTTCCTCGCCGACGTCCGCATCCCCGACGAGCTGCGGCTGGGCCCGGTCGGCGAGGGCTGGAAGGTGGCCCTCACCACCCTGAGCTTCGAGCGCGACCACTCCGACGACTCCGGTGGCGGCTCCGGCGTGGGTGGGTCGTGGGCCCAGCTGCTGGCCACGGCCCGGGCGATGGGCCGGACCGAGGATCGGGTCGTCCGCCAGCAGCTCGCTGACGTGTACATCCACAGTCGGGTCGAGAGCCTCGTGAACCGGCGGGCCGCCGACCTGGCCCGCGGGGGCGACCCGGGCCCGGAGGGGTCGCTCACCAAGCTGGTCTGGACCGAGCAGCTGACCCGCATCTCCGATGCCGTGGGCCCGCTGCTTGGCCCGGCGCTGATCGCCGACTCGGGCGCCTGGGGGACCTACGCCTGGGGCGAGCACGTGCTCGGCGCGCCCGGCTACCGGATCGCCGGCGGGTCCGACGAGGTCCAGCGGAACATCATCGGCGAGCGGGTGCTCGGCCTGCCGGGCGAGCCCCGGGTGGACAAGAGCGTCCCCTGGCGGGAGGTCCCCCGCTCCTAGGCGAGCCGAGGCGGGAAGCCGCCCTTGGCGATGGGTCCCCACCGGTCGATCGACAGCCGGATCAGGCACTTGCCCTGCGACACCATGGCGGCGCGGTACTCGTCCCAGTCGGGGTGCTCCCCCGAGATGACGCGGAAGTACTCGACCAGGCCCTCCACGGCCTCGGGCAGGTCGACCACCTCGGCTCGCCCGTCCACCTGGACCCACTCGCCGTTGAACTCGTCGGACATCACCACCATCGACGCCTCCGGGCGCTGGCGGAGGTTGTGGACCTTGTGGCGCTCGGGGTAGGTGGCCACCAGCAGGTCGCCGCCGTCGCCGAGCCCGACGGTGACCAGCGAGGCCTGGGGCCGCCCGTCGGCCCTGGTGGTGAGCAGGACGCCGCGGTGGCGGGGGCGGACGAAATCCTCCAGCTCGGGCCGGTCGACCGAGCGGTTGGTGGCGACGGGACGCATGGCCGCATCCTCCCACGGCTGGCAGAATCTGTGCGTGCTCGACTTCGAGCTGAGCGAAGACCTCGAGGCCCTGCGCCAGCGCGCTCGGCGGGTGGCCGCCGACGGCGTCGCCACCTACGGCCGCTTCAACGACTCGTGGATCAACGGGTTCTCGAAGGAGTTCGCCAAGGTCATGGCCGACGAGGGCTGGATCGGCATGGGCTGGCCGGCCGAGCACGGCGGGCGCGACCGGCCCCCGATCGAGCGGCTCATCGTGGCCGAGGAGATGATCAGCGCCGGGGCGCCGATCGCGGCCATGTGGTTCGCCGACCGCCAGATGGGCCCCACCCTGATCGCCTACGGCACCCCCGACCAGCAGGCGGCCTTCCTGCCGAAGATGCTCAGCGGAGAGACCACCTGGTGTATCGGCATGAGCGAGCCCGACGCCGGCTCCGACCTGGCCGCGCTCAAGACCTCGGCGGTTCGTGACCGCGACCACTGGGTGATCGACGGCCAGAAGATCTGGACCAGCTTCGGCGACGTGGCCGACTACTGCTACCTGATCGTGCGCACCAGCAGCGAGGGTCCGCCGCACCGGGGGATCAGCGAGATCGTGGTGCCGATGGACACCCCCGGCATCGAGGTCCGGCCCATCACCGACATGACCGGCAACCGCCACTTCTGCGAGGTGTACTACACCGACGTCCGCGTGCCCGCGGAGAACCTGGTGGGCACCGAGGGCGACGCCTTCAAGCAGACGATGGTCCAGCTCGCCCACGAGCGGGGCGGCATCGACCGCCTGGTCTCCAACCGGGCCCTGTTCGAGCACGCGGTGTCGGTGGCCGACACCGCCGACCCGGTGGTGCGCGAGGAGATCGCCCGCCTCGAGACCGGATACCGCCTGGGCCGGCTGCTGGTGTACCGGGAGGCGCTGGGGCAGGCGCCCGCCGGGTTCAGCGCCGCGACCAAGGTCTACTGCACCGAGCACCAGGTGCGGGTGGCGGACTTCGCGTCCCGGGTCCTCGGGGCCGAGTCGCTGGCCGACTCGGAGTGGACCCGGGGCGTGCTCTACGCACCCGGCTACACGATCATGGGCGGGACCTCGAACATCATGCGCAACATCCTCGGCGAGCGGGTGCTCGGCCTGCCCCGGGAGCCTCGGGGCTGACGGCCGCTCAGTCGGCCACCAGGGGGACGAACCGCACCAGGCACAGCGGGGTCCGCTCGAGCTCGGAGCCGCGCTTGGTGATCCGAACCAGCTCCTGGCCGCCGTAGCGGCTCCCCAGGGGGATCACCAGCCGCCCGCCGTCGACGAGCTGCTCGGTGAGCGCCGGCGGCACCCGCTTGCTGGCCGCCGCCACCGCGATGGCGTCGAAGGGGGCCTCCTCCGGCCAGCCGAGGGTCCCGTCGCCGCAGCGCACCTCGACGTCGTAGCCCAGCCTCTCCAGCCGGGCCCGGGCCTCGTCGGCCAGGGACTGGTGGCGCTCGATGCTGAACACCTTGCCCGCGAGCAGCGACAGCACCGCGGCGCTGTAGCCCGATCCCGTTCCCACGTCGAGCACCCGCGACGAGCGATCGAGCGCCAACGCCTCGCACATCAGGGCCACGATGTAGGGCTGGGAGATGGTCTGGCGCTCACCGATCGGCAGCGCGCTGTCCGCGTGGGCTCGACCCTCGCTGGCGAGGCCGACGAACTCGTGGCGGGGCACCGTCCGCATGGCTTCGAGCACGGCAGGGTCGACCACGCCTCGTTGACGGATCTGCCGCTCCACCATCCGCTCACGCGCCGCCGCATGGTCCGCTTCTCGCCAGTCTCTGCGCATGGCCCCATCCTTCCAGGTCAGGCGGGGGAGCGGACCCGGGGCACCTGCCCGGGGCATGTGCGATCATGCGCGCATGGCCGAGCTCTCCGACATCGTGCTGCAGCGCCCAGACGGCTCCGACCAACCCCTGGCGGCCTTCGCCGGCAGGCCCACGCTCGTCCAGCTGCTGCGCTACTTCGGTTGACTGCCCTGCCTCGACTTCCTCTCGCAGTTGCGGGAGGCCCGAGCGACCATCGGGGCCATCCCCGCGAACGTGGTGGCCGTCGCTGGCCGGGAGGCCGAACAGGCCCAGCGGCTGATCGACGACGGCATGCCGTACCCGCTGCTGCTCGACCCCGACGATCAGGTGCGCCGGGCCATCGGAGCCGATCAGCCCCTGTCGCGGCTGCGGGTGGTGCACCCGAAGGGCGCGCTCGCCTACTGGCGGGCCAAGCGCTCCAGCCGGTTCTTCCACCTCACCCCGTCGCAGGCCAGGCAGCGGCCGGGCGTGATCGTGCTCGACGCCCAGCTCAACGTGACCTGGACCCACATCGGTGACGCCGTGGGCGACTACCCCCCGCTCGACGAGGTCGTCACCGAGCTCCGCCGGGCGGTCTGATCACA
>JBFKRY010000163.1:0-8460 GCA_041636995.1 Acidimicrobiales bacterium
GATGGTGGCGACCGGTCCCGGCTCGGTCGAGCCGGGGACCAGGCCGACGACGCCACGCCGCAGCCGGTGGTACACGACCTTGGCCGCAGCCCGCGGTGCTCGCCGCTGGACCCGGATCGCCACCAGCTCGAGCCCCAGCCGCTCGCCGAGCCACACCAGCTGCGCGGGGCTCCAGCGGGAGACGTGGTGCGGGGGCATGTCGAGGGGCTCCAGCTGGCCCAGCGCCGACAGCCGCTCCCGGTTGGGGACCGACACCAGCATGCGCCCGCCCGGCGCCAGCCGGGCTGCCATCGACGAGGCCAGCTCGAGCGCCGACGGGAGGTGCTCCAGGACCTGGAAGGCGCACACCAGATCGCAGCGCTGGTCGAGCGTGGCCAGCGTCCCTGCGTGGTTGGGGATGGCACGCGCTCGCAGGTGGGCCATGGCCTCGGGATTGGTCTCGGCGGCCATCACCGAGGCCCCCCGGTCGCGGGCGCCGGCCAGGAAGTCGCCACGCCCGCACCCCACGTCGAGCACCGTGGCTCCCGGGGACAGCAGGTCGAGGGCGATGCCGTACTCCCACCGGTGGACCCCGTAGTAGCGATCCGACCGAGCCAGGGCGTCGTAGAAGTCCGGTCCGCCGGCGTTCGCCGGCGAGAAGTACCAGAGCCCGCAGGAGTGGCACTCGTGGAGCCGGGCCTCGGGTTCGGGCGAGTACCGGGACTCCAGCTCGGCGGTGATCGACGGTCCGAACCGGTCGCGCAGCGCGGCGAAGGCCCGGGCGTAGGAGTACGACGCCCGTGGTGACGCGGCTCGGTCGCCACAGAGCGGGCACGGATCCACCACGCCGGCCCCGCTCAGCCCCGCCGGCGCCAGATCAGCAGGTCCTTGGTGGTGCCGGCCTCGGGGAGGGCGTAGGGGCGGTGGTCGACCAGCTCCCAGCCCGCCAGGACGCGGCGGTAGTCGTCGAGGGACCGGAACCGGGTGTGGCTGGCCGAGCCGGCGTCGTCGCTGGCGGCTCGCAGCGCCTCCTGGATCACCAGGTGGCCGGCCGGGGCCACGTGGTCGGCCAGGTTGGTGACCGCCCGGACCCACCGCTCGTCGTCGACCACGTGGAAGAGCACGTCGACGTTGAGCACCGCGTCGAAGCGCTCCGGCAGGGCCAGGTCCTCGAGGCTCACCTGCACCAGCTCCACCCCGCGCCCGCCGAGCCGGCGCCGGGCCAGGCGGAGGGCGTCGGCAGAGAAGTCGGTGGCGGTCACCGGGTGCCCCCGCTCGATCAGTCTCTCGCTGAACCAGCCGATGCCGCAGCCGGCGTCGAGCACCGACGCCGGCGGCACCACCGCCGCGGCGTCGAGAGCCGCCGAGATCTCGGCCCACTTGGCTCGGTAGTCGCGGTCGTTGGCGGCGTCACCCAGGCCGATGGCGCCCACGCCGTCGAGCTCGGTGCCGAAGTGACGGTGGCGGGCGTTCCAGTAGCCCTGGGGGTCGTCGTAGCCCTTCCGCCGATGCAGGCGGCGCCCGCTGAGGCGTCGGCGGAGTCCCGAGATCACGCGACGATGCTATTGGCGGGTCCCGTCCGATCCGGGGATTCCCGCCGACTCGACTTGCCGGCCCCGGGCCCGCTCACGTAGGACTTGGGAGAGCTGCGAAGGCGGTAGCAGTGAGCGAGCAACCGAGCAGTCCCACCGCGGGCTCGTCGTCCGGGCGCGTGTGAGCGATGGTCAGCCCGGAAGCGTTGTGGGCGGAGTTCGCCGCAGCGACCGGGGTCGAGGCGACCTACGAGGCCTTCGGGTTCGGCTCCGACGACAACCCGGGGCTGCGCGACGAGCTGGCCCGGCAGGTCCTGCAGGGCCGGAAGCGGGCCACTGCCGGCCACTACGGCGAGTACGAGGCCACCGACGAGAAGATCCCCGAGGTGGGCGGCTTTTCCGTGGTGGTCGACTCGACGGGCCAGGGGGTGGCGGTGATCCGCACCGTCTCGGTGGAGCTGGCCCGGTTCGGCGACGTGGACGAGTCCTTCGCCCGGGACGAGGGGGAGGGCGACGGCACCGTCGAGTGGTGGCGGGAGGCCCACCGCCGCTACTTCACCGAAGCCGGCCTCGCGATCGACGACGACACCGTGCTGGTGCTGGAGCGCTTCGAGAAGGTCTGGCCGCGGTGATCGAGGGCGGGGCCTCGTCGGTCACCCCATGAGATCGGTGATGGTGTCGATCCACAGCTGGGTGGTCAGCCCGAGCGACTCCACGTCCACCCGCTCGTCGTTGCCGTGGAAACGCGACGCGAACTCGCCAGGGGTGAGGCTCGGGCTCATGAGCCCGGCGCCGTAGGCCACCGCGCCCAGGTCCCGGTGCACCCTGGCGTCGGTGAAGCCGACCGTCAGGCCCGGCCGCAGCGCCGCCCCGGGGAACGCCCGATCGACGGCGCGCCCCAGGCTGTCCCACAGCGGGGTGTCGACGGGGCTGATGCTGGCCCGGTCGTTCATCAGCGCGGTGACCTCCACCTCGTCGGCCAGGTCGCCGAGGGCGGCCCGGAGGTGGGCGTCGACCTCGTCGGGTCCCTCGCCGGGCAGGGTGCGGATGTCGACGTCGATGCTGACCCGGTCCGGGATCACGTTGGTCTTGGTCTGGGTGGCCAGCACGTTCGCCGACAGCGTGGTGTGGGTGCACGCATGCAGGTAGCCGGGACCGTGCGACGGCGGCAAGGCGGCCAGCAGCTCGTCGATGGCGCCGGCGTCGAGCAGCATCGCCTTGTGCTCGTCGTCGACGGGCAGGTGGTCGACCTCGTCGCGCCACAGCTCGTGGAAAGCGGGCTGGGGCCGGTATTCGGCGATCCGCTGGACCACCGCCGCGGCCTTGACCAGGGCGTTGTCGGACCGGAACGGCATCGACCCGTGGCCGGGGGTCCCCCGCACCCCGAGCCTCCGCCACGCCACCCCCTTCTCACCGATCCGCATACTGATCGACGGCGCCGCCCGATCGGCGCCGCTGCCGTCGTGCAGCCCGCCGTTCTCGGTGAGCACGTAGTCGGTGCGGATGAGGTCGGGGTGGTGCTCGGCCATCCACCTGGCGCCGTAGCTGCTGCCGGCCTCCTCGTCGGCCACCGCCAGCAGGACCAGGTCGCCTGCGGGCCGGAACCCCGAGGTGACCAGGTGGCGCACCGCCACCGCCATGGACGCCGTCAGGTCGAGCATGTCCACCGCGCCCCGGCCCCAGACCTCGCCGTCGACCAGCTCGCCGCCGAAGGGATCCCTGGTCCAGCCGTCCGGGTTGACCGGGACCACGTCGGTGTGGCCGTTCAGGCACAGGCTGGGGGCGCCCGGGGTGCGGCCCTCGATCCGCGCCACCAGGCTGGTGCGACCGGGTGCCGCGTGGAAGAGCTGCATGTCCAGGCCCACCCCGTCGAGGTAGGCCGCGAGGAGCTCGGCGTTGCGGATCTCCTGGCCCGACGCCACCGTGCCCTCGTTCACGCAGGCGTTGCGGATCAGTGCCTGGAGGAGCTCGGTGGTCTCGGCGGTGCGGGCTGCGCTCATCGCCGCATGGTACGGGCCGCATGGTACGGAAGGTCCGCCCGGACCTCAGAACCAGCGCAGCAGCTTCGGACGGCTGGCGGCCGCCCACGCGTCGGGCCACTCGCGGCGGCACCGGGCCGCCTGCTCGGACAGCAGCACCGTGAGCTGGCCGGCCGTGAAGCCGAGCCCGGGCTGCTCCTGGGCTGCGGCTCGGAGCCGGTCGGCGATGACCGCGGCGTCGTGGAGGTCGCCGAGGACGTCCTGCAGGTTGCCGAGCCGGTCCGAGAGCCGGCGGGCCCGCCGACCCACCGCCGGCCGCGCGGCGTCGACGGCGTAGCGGCACCGCTTCACCAGGATGCGGAGGCGGTGCAGCTCGGCGTCGTCGGGATCCTCGGCGAGCTCGTCGACGGCACGAGCCAGACGCCGCCAGGGTCGGCGGACCAGCTCGGGGAGCACCTCGTCGGCCGGGCGCTGGGCCCGTCCCCGGAGGGGCACCGGCTCGTTGTCGCCCTCCGGCCGGGCGAGCCACTCGGCCAGCCACGGGTCGTCGAGCACCAGCTCGAGCCCCTGGCGGGCCTCGGCCCGCTCCCGGGCCAGACCGGGGCGCAGGCAGCTCAGGTCGATCTCGAGCTCGGGCCGCTGCGCCGCGAGCCGCTCCAGCGTCAGCTCCAGCACGTCGAGATCGCGGATGTGGCCCAGGGCGTCGCCGAGCGCGGCCAGGTGGCGGCGCCGGTCGCCGGCCCAGTCCTCGTCCACGAGCTCGCCGAACGTTCGCAGGTCCGAGCGCAGCCGGCGGATGGCCACCCGGGCCTGGTGTACGTCCTCCACGTGGCCCGAGCGGGCACCGGGCAGGCGGGCCCGCAGCCGGGACGCGGCCCGGCCGAGCGTGGTCTCCACAACCGATCCTGCGGTTGCATCACTGGACCGCCCGCTCACCGTGACCGACCTCGAGTCCTCCGCTCGTCCCGGCACCTTGCCTTCCCAGGCGATGGTACGTGCGACGCCGGGGACCGTCAGATCCGGGCGCCCGGGCTAACCTCTGGACGCCCATGTCCCGCCTCGCCCGCCTCGCCGCCGCCGTCCTGGTGACGATCTCGGCGGTGAGCGCCTGTTCGATCGACGCGACCGTCCAGGTCGACCGGGGCGCGACCGGCGATCCCGTCGGCGACGCGGACGGGACCGAGGAGCGGAACCCCGGCGGCTACGCCGCCTACGGGATCTACACCCGGGTGAACTTCGCCCAGGGCTCTGTCGGCACCACCATCGAGGACGCCGTGGTCCGGGGCACGGTCAACGGCTACCTCTTCGCGGCCCGTGCCGGCCAGCAGATGAGGTTGACCCTCACCTCGCTGGAGGACAACGCGGTCGTGGAGGTGTTCGGCCCCGACGACGACCTGCTGGCACAGGGCACCGACGCCGCGCTCGAGCTCCCTGCCGACGGCGACTACCTGGTGGTCATCAGCTCCGAGCGCGGCAACGCCACCTTCGAGCTGGAGATCGAGATCCGCTGATCAGCCGTCGACGGGATCGAGGTCGGTGGTGAGGCTGCCGATGTGGCCCGCGTCGTTGAACGAGCGCACGATCCAGCGCTCCTCGGTGACCACCAGATGCGAGATCGAGCCGTTGCGCGAGCCCAGGTACATCCAGGGGGGCTGGCCGACGGCATGGCCCAGGAGCGCGGCCACCACCCCGCCGTGGCAGACCACGACGATCATCTCGTCGGGGTGATCGCCGGCGAGCCGCTCGACCACCCGGACGGTCCGCTGACGCAGGGCCTCGGTGCTCTCGCCGCCGGGGAGGGCGCCCCAGTCGCCGGTGCGCCGCATCTCGAGCACCGCCGGATGGCCCTCGGCTGCCATCTTCCGGTACAAGCCGCCCTCGAACTCGCCGAGGTGGACCTCCCGCAGGTCGGGCTCCACTCCCGGCTCGAGCCCGAGCCGGGACGCGAGCGGGGCTGCGGTCTGATGGGTGCGCACCAGCGAGCTGACGTAGATGGCGGCGATCGGCTCGCTCTCCAGGCGACCGGCCACCTGCTCGGCTTGCCATCGACCCCGAGACGACAGGGGCGGGTCGCCGTGGCCGTCGCGCAGCGGGAACGGCTCGCCGTCGACATAGGGGATGGACTGGCCGTGACGGACCAGCACCAGCTGGCAGGCCCCCGGCGGGGGGAGGAACGACGGCTGCGGGAAGCATCGCATCGGCGGCGACTCTAGTCAGGACGCGGCACATCGCCCTCCGCCGATGCGCCGCATCGGCGGCGACTCTAGTCAGGACGCGGCAGATCGCCCTCCGCCGATGCGCCGCACCGGCGGCGACTCTAGCTACATCGACCTGAGAAGGCTGGTTGTGGCATGGCCGCGGTAGCCGACACGGTCGCATCGACCCGGCTCCGCCGGGACTCAACGCGTTCCCGCAGGTCAGGCTGCTGCACAGCGACCAGCGGGGTTCCTCACCGATGGCTCGCTCGCGCTCGCAATCGGCGACGAACCGACTTCTTCAGGAGCAAGTGGCTAGCCGCCGGGGTCGGCCCCACCGGCCAGCTCGTCGCAGCCGGTGTCCAGGCGGTTGGCCGATGCTCCCAGGCCGGCATCGGCGACCTCGAAGCAGCCCACCCCGGCTCCCTCGGGCTCGGCCTCGTCGGCCGTGATCGCGCTCACCGCGTTCTGGGTCACCGAGGCGCCTGGCCCGCTGGACGATCCGCCCACCAGCGTGAGCGCCAGGTCGACCTCGGCGTAGGTGGTGGCTCGCAACGCCACCTCCGAGATCCGGTTGCCGGTGACCTCCACCGGCCCCCCGTCATCGGGGAAGACCATCCCGGCGATGATGGCCGTGCCGAGCTCGGCCGACTCGATGTCGTTGCCGGTGACGGCTACGTCGGTGATGGTGCTCGCGCTGACCCTCCCCCCGGTGGGAGCCGCCAGACCGGCGACGATCTCCACGGCCAGGGCGCAGCCCGTGAGGGTGTTGCCCGAGATGTCGACACCGGCCACGGTGGCCCCGGTGGTCTCGCCGGGCATGTCCGCTTGGACCACGCCGGCGTGGACGGAGATGCACCTGGCGACGGCGCCCGTACCGCTGGTCATGGTGTTGTCGCGAATCCGGACGTCGCGGATGCTGCTGGCCTCGTTGGTCTGGTCCGCCAGGGCCACACCTGCGGCGAGGACGACGAAGCGGCGCACGTCGGCCCGGCGCTCCTGGGCCGCGAACGCGTTGGCGACGATGGAGATGTCGCTGATCGAGGAGGCAGCCAGCGAGTTGCGCACGCTGACGGCGTCGCCGCCGCTGTCGACGAACGCGTTCTGCGTGATCTCGATCCCGCCGAGATCGTTGCCCGCCGACTCCACGGCGATGGGGTTGGTGACCTGGATGAAGGTGAAGCCCGAGATGGTCACGTCGGACGAGCCGATCAGCACCACATTGCGGCTCTCGCCGTCGTCGGCCGACGGGACCACGGTCACCCCGCCGCCGTCGAGGGTGTCGCCGTCGTTGCCGAACAGCTCGACGATCCAGGCGTTGCCCCCAGGCGCCTGCAGCCGCTCGCGTACGCCGAGGTCCAGATCCACGTTGATCTGGTCGGGGTTCTCGGGCCCGGGCTCGCCGCGGACGAAGGACCGCTCGCCGTCGTCGAGATCGGCCAACGCCAGCCGGCCGTTGGCCAGCTCCACCGCCTCCACCAGCGAGAGGACGCCGTCGCCGGGGGTGCCGGCCATGTCGGTGTCGGTGACGATCAGCTCGCCGGGCACGGGCGTGGGCTCCGGGGTGGGCGCCGGGGTCGGCGTGGGCGCCGGTGCGGGCGGAGTGGTCGGCTGGGGGGCGGGGTCGTCGGTGGGCGCGGGCTCGGGCGCCGCCACCGGTGCCGTCGGTGTCGGGTTCACCGAGACCACGATGTCCCCTGTGCCGCAGCTCGCCCCGATCAGCGCGCTCGCCACCACGAGCGCGTGGAGGACCTCGGGCTTCGGCACAGGAGCATCCTTGGTCTGGGAGGAGCAGCCGCCCGGCTCCCCGCTCGTCGGTCGGTCAACATCATGACCGAAGCTCGGCGGCGAGGGCGCGCACAGCAGGGTCGAGGACCGACCCCCGGCGCACCGCGGTGACCAGCCGCCGCTCGGTGAGGATCCGGCTGCGGTGCAGCGGTCGGTCGCCCCTCTCGGCCTGCACCACCGGCAGGACCGTCCAGCCGATGCCGAGGAGCACCATCTCGCGGAGCACCTCCGGCTGGTGCGACTCGGCGACCACGTCCAACGCCGCGCCGAGCTGGCGCAACGCCGCGATCACCACCGCTCGGGTGTGGGAGCCCTCGGGGAAGAGCACCCACGGGCCCCAACCGGAGGGGTCGCCGAGCCGGCCCCGGTCGGGGCGGTAGATCGCCAGCTGCTCGGTGAGGAGGGGCTCGGTCTCCACGCCCCGGCGGGGATCGGTCGGCTCCACGCACACCACCAGGTCGAGGGTGCCGGCCTCCAGCTGGTCGAGCAGCTCACCAGAGGGCGCCACCCGCAGTCGCAGCTGGAGGTCGGGGTGCTCCTCGCGGAACCGGTGGAGGACCGCGGGGTAGTGGTCGACCGCGGCGGCATCGATCATCCCCATCCGGACATCGCCGACGTCGCCGCGGCGGGTGCGCTCGGCCCAGCGGGCCAGGTCGCCGGTCAGCGCCACCACCTGGCGGGCGTGGTCGAGAACCGGCTGGGCCGCCGGTCGCATGATGCGGCGCCGGCCCGACCGCTCGAAGAGGGCCACCCCCACCCGGCGCTCAAGCTCGGCCAGACCCTGGGAGAGCGCCGACGGGCTGACGCCCACCGATGCCGCGGCGCCCGACCAGGTGGGTGCGTGGGCCACCGCCAGCAGGTACTCGAGCTGGCGGATGGAGAGGTCGGGCAGGGGCGTCGGCGGGGTTGCCACCCCTGCACTATAGTTCAGATTTCCTTAACGAATAGTCAATGCCACACGATTTTGCTTATGATCGAGGCATGACC
>JBFKRY010000164.1:0-8457 GCA_041636995.1 Acidimicrobiales bacterium
CTCGTAGTAGCCCTCGGCGCGCATGGCCGCCCGGACCGGCCCGAAGCTGCGTGCGCCCTCGGGGGCGTAACGGCACGCTCGCACCGCGGCCTCGGCCTCCGCCACGGTGTTGACCATGGGCACCACGATCCCCATGGCCCCGGCGTCGAGCATCTTGCCGATGATGCCCGGCTCGTTCCACGGGACCCGCACGATGGGGGTGCTACCGCCGAGATCGATCGCCTGCAGCATGGGCACCGTGCTCGCGTAGTCGTTGACGCCGTGCTGGTTGTCCACGCACACGAAGTCGAACCCGGCGCGTCCCATCACCTCCGCGCTGAAGGAGCTGCCGATCGTGCACCAGCCGCCGACGGTGCTCTCCCCCCTGGCCCACTTCTCCTTCATGGCGCTCACGGCTCCTCCCTCACGTCAACCGAGGTCGGTGACGAGCAGGTCGTCGTAGGTCTCGCGGCGCACCACCAGACGGGCGTCGCCGTCGCGCACGAACACCACCGCCGGGCGCAGGACCTTGTTGTAGTTGGAGCCCATGGAGTGGCCGTAGGCGCCGGTGACCGGGGTGGCCAGCAGGTCGCCGACGGCGATGTCCTCGGGCACCCAGCCATCGCGCACCAGCACGTCGCCGGTCTCGCAGTGCTTGCCCACCACCCGCACCCCACGGGGCCGGGCGGCGGCGGTGGCGCGAGGCAAGAACGTCTCGTAGCCGCTGCCGTACAGCACCGGGCGGGGGTTGTCGCTCATCCCTCCGTCGACGGCCACATAGGTCCGGATGCCCTCGAGGTGCTTCACCGTGCCCACCCGGTAGACGGTGATGGCGGCGCCGGCCACGATGGCCCGGCCGGGCTCGGCCAGCACCCGGGCGGTCACCCCGGCCTCCCGGCAGGCGTCGAGGACCACCTGGCCCCACCTCGGGATGGGCAGGGTCTCCTCGCCCTCCACGTAGGCCACGCCCAGCCCGCCGCCGATGGAGAGCTCCTCGAGGCCGAGAGGTTTGCTGAACTCGGCCAGCACCTGCACGGCGCGCCGGAAGGAGTCGAGGCGGAACACCTGGGAGCCGATGTGCGCGTGGATCCCACGCACCTCCATGGCCGGTGACGCGACCGCCTTGGCCACCGCCTCCTCGGCCACCCCCGTCGAGACCGTGAAGCCGAACTTGGTGTCGTCGTGCCCGGTGGCGACGAACTCGTGGGTGTGGGCCTCTACACCGGGGGTGACCCGCAGTAGCACCTGGGCCAGCTGCCCGGTCTCGTGGTGGCGGCGCTCGATCCGATCGATCTCGTCGAAGCTGTCCACCACGATGCGCCCGACCCCGGCGTCGAGCGCCATGGCGATCTCGGTCTCCGACTTGTTGTTGCCGTGCATGAGCAGCCGATCCGCGGGGACGCCTGCGGCCAGGGCGGTGTTGAGCTCTCCGCCGGTGGCCACGTCGAGATGCATGCCCTCCTCGTGGGCCAGGCGGGCCATGGCCCGGCACAGGAACGCCTTGGTCGCGTAGGCCACCCCCTCACCGAACGCCTCCAGCGCCTCCTGGCAGCGGGCCCGCAGGTGCGCCTCGTCGTAGACGAACAGCGGGGTCCCGAATTCCGCCGCCAGGTCGTCGATCCGGACCCCGCCGACGACGAGCATGCCGTCGTCGGCCACCCCCGTCCGGTCGGGCAGCAGCGATGGTGGGAGCGGGCCAGCCACGGCGGGCAGTCTGCTACATCGAGTCGGGCGCCGAGACGCCGAGCAGGGTGAGCCCGGCCACCAGCCCGACGCGCGCCGCCTCCACCAGCCACAGCCGGGCCCGGGTGAGGGCGGGCTCGATGCCCTCGCCCAGCACGTAGCAGTCGTGGTAGAAGCCGTGCACCGCGGCGGCCAGCTCCCGCAGCCAGCTGGCGACCTTGTGCGGTGCCCGCTCGCGCGCTGCGATGGCCACGATGTCGGGCAGCTCGTCGAGGCGCCGCAGCAGCTCCAGCTCGCGCTCGTGGGTCAGCGGCGACAGGTCGGTGTCCTCCAGCGGGCCCGCGGTGACCCCGGCCTCGGCGGCCTTGGATTGGATGGACCGCAGCCGGGCGTGGGCCATCTGCACGTAGAAGACCGGGTTGTCCATCACCTTGGCCGCGGCCAGCGCGAGGTCGAAGGTCTGCGGGGTGTCGACGGACTGGCTCAGGTAGGTGAAGCGGGTGGCGTCGGCGCCGATCTCGTCGATGATCTCGCGCAGCTCGACGATCTCGCCGGTGCGCTTGGCGAGGCGCACCTCCTGGTCGCCGCGCATCAGCTTGACCAGCTGGGTGATGGGCATCTCCAGGTCGTCGGGATCGTGGCCCAGTGCCTGGATCGCCGCCTTCATGCGGGGCACGTAGCCGTGGTGGTCGGCGCCGAGCACGTTGATCAGCCGGTCGGCTCGCCCGAACTTGTCCCGGTGATAAGCGATGTCGGGGGCGAGGTAGGTGAACTCGCCGTCGCTCTTCACCAGCACCCGGTCCTTGTCGTCGCCGTAGTCGCTGGACCGGAGCCAGGTGGCGCCGTCCTGGTCGTACACCACGCCCCGCTCGCGCAGCTCGGCGAGGGTCGCTTCGATCGCGCCGCTCTCGATCATGGAGCGCTCGCTGAACCAGGTGTCGAAGGTGATGCCGAGCGAGGCCAGCACCTCGGCCTGGTCGGCACGGGCCCGGGCGTACCCCCACTCCAGGGGGTCGGCATCGTCGGGCATCTCCTGGGCCCAGTCGATGATGTACTGGCCCCGGTACCCCTCGTCGGGCGGCTCCTCGCCCTTCTTCCGGGCCAGCAAGGACGCGGCGTAGATCTCCATCTGGACCCCGCGGTCGTTGATGTAGAACTCCCGCTCCACCGGGTGGCCCACGGCCTCGAGCAGCCGAGCCACGCTGTCGCCGTAGCACGCCCCCCGTGCGTGGCCAGCATGGAGCGGCCCGGTGGGGTTGGCGCTGACGAACTCCACGTTGTAGCGGACCCCCTCGCCCTCACCGCTGCGGCCGTAGCCCCCGGCACCGACGGCCACCACGTCGCGGAGGACGTCGTGGAGCCACGAGTCGGCCAGGTGGAAGTTCACGAACCCGGGCCCGGCCACCTCGACCCGCTCGACGTGGGGCGGCGGGTGCGCGGCCAGGTGGTCGGCGATCTGCTGGCCCAGCTCGCGCGGGTTGCGGCCGGCCGACCTGGCGGTGACCAGGGCCACGTTGGACGACCAGTCGCCGTGGCTGCGCTCGGCCGGCCGCTCGAGGCCGATGCCGTCGGCGGGCGGATCGACGCCGAGCTCGTCGAGGGCGGTCTGCAGTGCTGCTCGGAGATTGTCGGTGATCATGGCCGCGCCTCTGGTCGTCCGGGCTGTCCGCCAGGCTAATGGGGTCTCGCTGTCCCGGCGGTGCCAGACTCCTCCGATGGAACAGCACTGGCGCGCTGCGGGCGTCGCTCTGGGCAAGTACTGGAAGTGGGTCCTGGCGGCGGCCGCGGTGGTGACCGCGGTCCTGGCCATCGGCTTCTCCCGGGTCGAGTTCGCCACCGGGCAGGACAGCTACCTGAACGCCGACTCGCAGGCCAGCATCGACAACGTCGCGTTCCAGGAGCGCTTCGGCGGCGAGACCGTGGTGCTGCTGTTCTCGGCCGAGGAGGGTCGCGACGTCAGCGACCTGTTCAGCGGGGACAACCTGGCCGAGCTCGACCGGCTCACGGAGGAGCTGGCCGCCATCGACGAGGTGTCGGCGGCCATCACCCCACTGGTGTCGCTCCAGCTCAGCGACGCCCTGATCAAGGGGCCCGGGCGCGAGGCGCTGCTGTCGGCCGCGGCCCGCGATCCCGATCCCGACGGCCAGGCGGCCCGCAACGCCGACATTCAGATCGGCCTGGCCCGACTCGGCCAGGTCGAGGTCCAGGAGATCGGCGACCCCGCCTGGGCCGACATCCTCGTCTTCGGCAACGACGGTTTCGAGCTGGTGGACGGCGAGGTGGTCCCCCCGCCGGACCCGGACCGGGCGATCCGCCTGTCGCTGGCCTCCACCTTCCCCGACCAGCAGACCGCTGTGGGCGGCGTGGTGCTGAACGGCAACGCCACCCTCGACGAGCTCAGCGCCGGCACCGAAGAGGTGCTCGACGTGGTGGCCACCGCCGAGCTCGACGGGTTCGAGCTGACGCCGACGGGGTCGCCGGTGTTCCTGCGGGACATCAACAACTACCTGCAGGGGGGCATGCTCACCCTGGGCGCGGCAGCCGTGGTGGTGATGGCCGTCATCCTCCTGCTCATGTTCCCCGTGCGCTGGCGGCTGCTGCCGCTGCTCGCGGTGCTGGTTGGCGTGGTGTGGGCCTTCGCCATCCTGGGCTACATCTCGGTCGACCTGTCGCTGGTCACCATCTCCGGCCTCCCGATCCTCATCGGGCTCGGCATCGACTTCGCCATCCAGATCCACAACCGGGTGGAGGAGGAGGTGGTCCTCGACAAGGAAGAGCACCCGATGTCGGAGACCCTGGCGAACCTGGGTCCGGCGCTGGTGGTGGCCACGGTCGGCGCGGTCCTGGCGTTCCTGGCCCTGCGGATCTCCCAGGTCCCGATGATCCGGGACTTCGGGGTGCTGCTGGCCATCGGCGTGATCGTGCTGCTGGTCACCGGGATCGTCCTGACCACGGCCATCATCGGGATCCGGGAGTACGAGCGGCGCACCGAGGAGCGCGCCCCCTCACGGGTGGAGCGCCTGGTGGTGTGGCTGGGATCGCTGCCCAGCCAGGTCGGCGCCCCGTTCATCGCCGCCGCGGTGGTGCTGTTCGGGATCGGGGTCGCGGTGGAGGGCGGCATCGAGATCGAGTCGGACCCGGTCCGCTGGATCGACCAGGGCAGCCAGACGGTGGCCGACATCGACCGGCTCGAGGAGGAGACCGGCTTCGCCACCACCCTGGGGGTGCTGGTCGAGGCCAACAACATCGCTGCGCCGGAGGTCAACCAGGTGGTCTGGGACTTCACCCTGGCCGCCGAGGCTCGCGACGAGGTGGTCAGCACCTCGAGCCTGGTCAACACCATGGGCAAGATCATCCTGGTTCCCGGGGCCACCCCGCTGGTCCCGACCCCGGCCGACGTCCAGGGCATGGCCTCGGTCCTGCCCCCGGCCATCGACCGGGCCCTGCTCGCCGAGGACGGCACCGCCACCCAGGTCAACCTGCGGCTGGCACCGGCCAGTCTCGAGGAGCGGGCGGTGCTGGTCGAGGAGCTCGAGGCCGACCTCGAAGGGCGCATCGCGGAGCTGGACGTGCCCTCCGACAGCGTGCTGCTCGTGGACCTGGGGCCCGAACAGCCCCCGGTGCGGGCCGTACCCGCGGGGCTGGCGATCGTGGGCGTCGGGCTGCTGGAGAACCTGAAGGCCAACCGGGCCGTGCTCACGTACCTGGGCCTGACCGTGGTCGCCCTGTGGTTGCTGGCCCGCCACCGCAGCCTGGCTCGGGCCGGGCTCACCCTGGTGCCGGTCGTGCTGGCCGTGGGGGTGTCGTCGATCGTGGTGGGCGCCTTCGGCCTGACCTTGAGCCCCCTCACCACCGTCAGCGGGCCGCTGGTCATCGCCACCTGCACCGAGTTCTCGGTGCTGATCACCGCCCGCTTCCTCGAGGAGCGCCAGCACGGGCTGCCCGGTGCCGAGGCCAGCGCCACCGCCGCGGCCCGGACCGGGCGGGCGTTCTTCACGTCGGCCGCCACCACCATCGGCGGGTTCGCGGTCCTGATCGGCTCGGCGCTGCCGCTGCTTCGCGACTTCGGGATCATCGTCACCCTCAACGTGGCCATCGCCCTGCTGGCCGCGCTGGTGGTCATGCCGCCGCTGCTGGTGTGGGCCGACGACCGGGGATGGCTGAGCGTGGTCCCCCGCCCCGGCGCGGTGTGGCTGGCCGCCCCGGCCGAGGGCCCGAAGCTGGTGGCCGCGGGCGTGGGCTTCGTCGTCCTGGTGGGGCTCGGAGTCGGACTGCTCGCGGCGGCCGACACCGGCTCGGGCGAGGCCGAGGAGGCCGCGTTCGTGCCGGTGGCCCTGCCCACGCCGACGCCAGCGCCGACGCCCACGCCGGAGCCCACGCCCGAAGGTGAGGACGACGGCGACGATGGCGGAGTGGACCCGAGCCAGTTCGGCACCGACCGGCCGGACGGCCTGGTCGGGGGCACCCTGTTCGACCTGATGACCGGGGCCGGGGTCGACCCACAGCTGGCCGTGTGCACCGCGGAGACCCTGCTCAGCCGCAACACCGAGGAGGACCTGCTGGCCGCCGGGCTGGCCTCCTTCTCGGACGAGGCCGTGGTGCCGGTGGTGGAGGCCGCGCTGGACTGCGGGGTCACCCAGGAGGAGATCGACGCCACCCTCGCCGCCGCCAGAGGCGGCTGAGGCCCCCTACCCTGGGGGGCCATGACCCCGGCCCTTCCCCCGGCGCGCACCGCCGTCAACGACGGCGTCCCCCCAGCCGCGCCCGGCGAGCTCTCACCGCTGGCGATCGGGCCCATCTCGGTGTGGCCGCCGGTGGTGCTGGCGCCGATGGCCGGGGTCACCGACGCTCCCTTCCGCCAGCTGTGCCGGGAGTCTGCGGCGACGGTCTCGACGGCGGCGGTACCCGGGCTGTTCGTGAACCAGATGATCACCGCGCGAGCGCTGGTGGAGGGGCACCGCAAGACACTCAAGCTGGCCGAGTTCGGCCCCGGAGAGACGCCACGCAGCATCCAGCTCTACGGCACCGACCCGGTGTACCTGGCCAAGGCGGTCGAGCAGCTGGTGGACCAGGAGCACGTGGACCACATCGACCTGAACTTCGGCTGCCCGGTGGCCAAGGTCACCCGCCACGGGGGCGGCGGGGCTCTCCCCTACCGGCGGCCGCTGTTCCGCCGGATCGTGGCCGCCGCCGTCGGCGCCGCCCGGGGCCGGGTGCCGGTGACGGTGAAGTTCCGGATGGGCATCGACGACGCCCACCTCACCCACCTCGACGCCGGCCGGATCGCCGAGGACGAGGGCGCGGCCGCGGTGGCGCTCCACGCCCGCACCGTCGAGCAGCTCTACTCGGGCCAGGCCCGTTGGGACGCCGTCGGCGAGCTCAAGGCGGCGGTCACGACCATCCCGGTGCTCGGCAACGGCGACATCTGGGAGCCCCACGACGCGCTCCGGATGATGCGCCACACCGGCGCCGACGGGGTGGTGATCGGCCGAGGCTGCCTGGGCCGGCCCTGGCTGTTCGCCGACCTGGCCCGGGTGTTCCAGGGCGACGACGTGGGGCCGCTGCCCACCATGGCCCGGGTGACCGCGGCGATGCGACGCCAGGCCCGGCTGCTGGTGGACTGGATGGGCAGCGACGACGCCCTCCGGGGGTTCCGCAAGCACGCCATCTGGTACCTCACCGGCATGCCCGTCGGGGGTGAGCTCCGGCGCCGGGTGCAGGAGGTCTCGTCGCTCGACGAGCTGGACGCGGTGCTCGACGGGGTGGATCCCGACCTGCATCTGCCCGTCGACGCCCTGCGCATCCCCCGCAGCCACCGCGGGGGTCCCAAGGGGGCCGCGCTGCCGCCCGGCTGGCTCGACGATCCCGACTCGGCGCTGGCGCCCGGTGAGGAGGCCGAGGTCCTGGTCTCCGGTGGGTGAGCGGCCGCCGCTGGTGCTGGCGTCGGCGTCGCCCCGGCGCCGGGTGCTGCTCTCGATGCTGTCGCTCGAGCTCGAGGTGATCCCGGCTCGCATCGACGAGGCCGCGCTGGCGGACGGGCTCGACCCGATGCACGCGGTCATGGAGGTCGCCCGGGCCAAGGCCGCCGCGGTCGACGGCGGCGGCCGGCCGGTGCTGGCTGCGGACACCGTCGTCGTGCTGGATGGCGAAGCCGTGGGCAAGCCCGTCGATCGGGACGACGCCCGCCGGCTGCTACGCCGCCAGGCTGGCAACCACGTGCAGGTGATCAGCTGCGTCGCCCTCCGCGGCGCTGACGGCACGATCGACGACCGCATCGCTATCAGCACCCTGCGGGTGAACCCGCTCGACGACGCCACGATCGACGCCTACCTGGCCACCGGCGAGGCCGACGACAAGGCGGGGGCTCTGGCGTTCCAGGGGACTGCGGGCGACTTCGTCACCCTGGTCGACGGGAGCCGCTCCAACGTGGTGGGCCTGCCGCTGGCCGAGACCGTCGAGCTGCTGGCCAACGCCGGCATCGTCGTGGAGGAACCGGGCGCCGGCCTCGTATGATGGCGGGTCTCCGCATCGCCGGAGCGCAGCCCTCGTAGCTCAGGGGATAGAGCAGTGGCCTCCGGAGCCATGTGCGCAGGTTCGAATCCTGCCGAGGGCGCCAGTGGAACTGCGCCCTGAGCAGCTCGAACGGGCTGGTCGGGGCCTCCTGCGCAGTCGGCGGCGGTTGACCACCGACCCGCCTCCACCCCGAGCCCAGGCGGCTCAGCCGTCGTCGTCATCGTGGCGTTGTGCGTACTGCTCCGCAGACAGGCTCGCGGTGCGGTGACTACGGTGCAGGCA
>JBFKRY010000165.1:0-8423 GCA_041636995.1 Acidimicrobiales bacterium
CAACCGGACACTTGCCCGGCTGCGGCTGTGCCGGAGGCGCCGGTCGTCGCTCGAGCCCTCGCTCCTCCGGGCTGGTTCGCAGCCGGACGCTTGTCCGGCTGCGGCTGCGCCGGAGGCGCCCTACCGCTCCTCGTCCCTCGTCGCTGGGTTGGGCCGGTTCGGGGGCCGCGCGTCCTCCGTTGCCGCAGGTTCGCTGCGGCCGGAGGTAGGAGTGCGTTTGTACGCTTGCGGCTGCGCCGGAGGCGCCCAGCCGCTCCGCTCGCGAGTACCTTCTCCGGCATGGGCGCGGTCGAGGTTCGGTTCTACGGAGCCATCAACGACCTGCTGCCTCGGGCGCTGCGCCAGCGTGGTCTGGCCCGACCGTACGAGCCCCACCAGACGGTCATCGACCTGATCGAGGCGTGCAACGTGCCCCACACCGAGGTGGGCCTGATCGTCGTCGACGGCGACGTCGTCGACCCCGATGCCCGCGTGGCGGACGGCCAGCGGGTGGCGGTCTACCCGCCGCTGCGGCTACTGGCCCAGCCGCCCGCCGAGCCCTCCTCGTTCGTGGTCGATGTCCACCTCGGGGCCCTGGCGCGGCTGCTCCGACTGCTCGGCTTCGACGCCTGGTACCGGAACGACGCCGGCGACGACGAGCTGGCGGCCCTCGCGGCCGAGGGCCCGAGAAGCCTGCTGACCCGAGACATCGGCCTGCTCAAGCGCCGCATCGTGACCCACGGCTACCTGGTGCGCTCCAACCGGCCGGTGCGTCAGGCCCTGGAGGTGATCGGTCGCTACGACCTGGCCGACCGGGCCCGGCCCTTCACCCGCTGCCTGCGCTGTGGGGGCGAGCTCGCGCCGGTGGCCAAGGCGGAGGTGGTCGACCGGATCGAGTCCGGCACCCGGCAGTCGTACGACGAGTTCGCCACTTGCCGCCGCTGCGAGCAGGTCTACTGGGCCGGCGCCCACCACCAACGGCTGCGGGCCACCGTCGACGCGCTGCTGACCCTCACCCGCAGACGTGGCTGACATCGACGGCGTCAGCGGTCGGCGATGACCTCGACGGTGATCGGGAAGTGGACCTCGGGGTGGACCTTGGCGGTGACGGTGTGCGTGCCCAGCTCCTTGATGGCGTCGTCGGCCTCGAGGACCCGGCGGTCGATCACCACGTGGGCCTGCTCCTCGAGGGCCCGGGCCACGTCGGCGGTGGTGACCGAGCCGAACAGCTTGCCGCCCTCGCCGGCGCGGGCCGCGATGGTGATGAGCTTGTCGGCCACCCGAGCTGCCATCTCCTCGGCGTCGGCCCGCTCGCGAGCGTCGACGAGCTCCCGGCCCCGGCGCATGGCCTCGGCCTGACGCTCGGCGCCCGGGGTGGCCTTCAACGCCAGCCCCTTCGGGATCAGCCGGTTGCGGGCGTGGCCGTCGGCCACGTCGACGACGTCGCCCTTCTTGCCCAGCCCGTCGACATCGGTGCGGAGGACGACCCTCATTCGGAGGACTCCGTCCCCGACAGCTCGGACAGCTCCGAGGTGTCCGGCAGATCGCCCGTCTCCGCGATGTCGGCCGCCTCGTCGCCGTTGTCGGGACCGGCATCGCCCGGCCGCGGCGGTGGGGTCGTGGGACGGGGAGGGGCGTCGTCGCGCCGGTCGTCGCGACGCCCACGACCACCCCGCTGTGTGGTGATCCGGGTCGAGTACGGCAGCAGCGCCATCTCCCGGGCGTTCTTGATGGCGAGCGCGATCTCGCGCTGTTGCTGGGCGCTGTTGCCGGTCACCCGGCGGGCCCGAACCTTGGCCCGGTCGGAGACGAATCGCCGCAGGAGGTTGACGTCCTTCCAGTCGACGTACTCGATCTTCTCCTGGGTGAGGATGCTGATCTTCTTCTTGCTGCGGCGGGCATTGTCCTTGTTCTTGCCGCGCTTTGTCCGTGGTGGCATGGGTTCCTGCTTCTCCTGGCTTCTCCTGGCGCGAAGCCTCGGTCGATTGCTAGAAGGGCTCTTCGGAGGGGTCGTAGGCCGGGGCGTTGCCGGCCGGTCGGCCGCCGCCGCTGCTGGCGCCGACCGAGTCGCCACGGCGCTCGTTGCGGGTGACCTCGGCGGTGGCCCACCTGAGGCTGGGGGCCACTTCGTCCGCGACGATCTCGACCTTGGACCGGCGCTCGCCGTCCTGGGTCTCCCAGGACCGCTGGTCGAGCCGCCCGTAGACGACCACCCGCATACCCTTCGAGAGGCACTCGCTGACGTTCTCGGCGAGCTGGTTCCAGGCGGTGATGTCGAAGAACGACACCACCTCCTCGCCGTCGCGGCCCTTGCGGTTCCAGGCCAGGCCGAAGTTGGCCACTGCCGCGCCACTCGGGGTGAATCGGAGCTCGGGGTCGCGGGTGAGGTTCCCGACGACGGTGACGGTGTTGTCGAAGGCCATGGTGTGCGCCTCTCTTCTTTCTCGGTTGCCCGGCTAGCCGGTCTCGAGCAGGCCCCGACGGGCCGCCTCGTGGTCGGGCAGACGGATGAGCTTGTGGCGGACGACCTCATCCGCGAGACGGAGGCTGCGCTCGAGCGGGGCCATGTCTCTCGGCTCGGTGACGATCTCGAGAACCACGTAGTGACCCTCGCTCTTGTGGTTGATCTCGTAGGCGAAGCGGCGCTTGCCCCACTTGTCCGTGGTGGCCAGGCGGCTTCCGCCCTCGGTGAGCCAGGCGTCGACCCGGCTCACGACATCGTCCACGACGGCATCTTCCTCGTCGCCGTCGACGATGATCATCATCTCGTAGGCTCGCGCGGTCACGTCGAGCGAACACCTCCTCTGGACTCGCCAGCCGGGTCCGAACCGCCGGCGAGGTCCCCGCTCGGCGGCGGGAACAGGTCTGGAGACGCCCGGTCCACCCGGGGCGGGTGGCGCCGTTCGCCTGGTCTGGTCGTGCCCGTGAGCATAGTGGGTGGCCCCGACACTCCCTCCCGGCGCCGCTCAGCTGCCGGCCCCGGGTGCCGATGGGACCTGGCGGTCGACCCCTCGACGCACCCGGTCTGCCATGGACAGCCGAGATCCGATCTTCGACGAAACTCCACCGGACCGGCGCCCGCGCCACTCCCGGGCCGGGCCCGATCCCGAGCCCGCGCCCCGCGGTCGCCACTCCGCGGTCGAACCGGGCCCGGCAGACGCGCTTCAACACGAGCCACACCGTCAACTTGCGCCACGCCAGCCTCCGCACCAGGCTGGTGGCCCGCAGTGGCAGCAGGTCGGCGCAGGCGGTCCCATGGGGCTGAATGGTCACGACATCCGGATGAAGGAGTTCCGCAGGGCAGCGCTGCGCGGCTACTCCACGAAGGACGTCGACGAGTTCCTCACCGACGTGGCCGTGGCCCTCGACCAGCGCGACGACCACCGCCGGCCTCCGGCCCACGCCGCCACTCGGGTCGGGACCGGCCGTACCCCCCGACCGGTGGAATCGGTCCCGCCTCCCTCCCGACGCGCTGCCGGCACCGGCCCCGCAATCGGCGAGGGGCTCGACCGTAGCGGCAGCGATGAGGACGCTGCCCGCGCCGAGGCCGAGCGCGCCGTGCGCATCGTGTCCACAGCCCAGGCCTCGGCGGCGGCGCTGGAGCGCCGGGCCCGACAGACCGCCGAGGAGGCGATCCGCGACGCCCGGGCACACGCCGAGCGGGGACTGCGCAAGGCACGGGAGCGGGCCGAGGAGATTCTCCGCGACGCCCACGATCGCCACCAGCGAGCCGCACGGCTGGAGGCCGAGGCCGAGCTCCGCCTGGCCCACGTCGAGCAGGGCCTGGCGCGGAAGGTCTCGATCCTCGCCGAGGAGGCGAAGCGCCTCGACGCCCTGGCCGCCTGGCTGGCCCAGGACGACCTCGGGGCCGCCCCACCGGCCCACGCGGCACCAGCCGCTCCGCTGCCCGACGACGTGTCCGCGGTGGTCCCCTTCAAACGCTCTGCCGACCCCGACCACTGAGACCGAGCCGGCCCGGCCGGCGGAGCGCTCGCTGGTGGTCCCCTTCGAGCGCTCCGCAGAGCCCGACCCCCGAGCACCGAGGACCCACCGGCCGGCGCCCGGCTGCGACGACGGAGAGCCCGGCGTGAACGCCGGGCTCTCACGTGTAGGTTCGTCTCCGGCCTCGCGGCCGGCGATCAGGGAATCTGGACGATGCGGTCCTGGGGTCCCGGCGGCACCGGTGAGTTGGCACCGAAGTAGGTGATCAACGCGTCGAGGTCGACCTCGCCACCGAGGCGGTCGGTGCCGTCGACGAGGACCGAGAAGTTGTCACCGCCGTCGGCCAGGAAGCTGTTGACCGTCACCCGGTAGCCGGTGCCCGGGTCCACGACCACCCCGTCGATCATGATCGACGCCGGGTCGACCCGGTCTCCGTCGGGCGCGCTCGCCGACCACTCGTAGGTGAAGCCCTCGGACACCTGCAGGATGCGCGGGAACGGCTGGCCGAGCCACTGGGCCTCGAGCAGGTCGTGGATCTGGGCGCCGGTGAGCGTCATCGTGACCAGGCTGTTCCCGAACGGCTGGACGCTGAAGGCCTCGCCGAAGGTGACCTCGCCCGGGCCCTCGGGGCCCGATGGGGCGAACAGCAGGTCGTTGCGGATGCCGCCCGGGTTCATGAACGCGACCACCGCGTCGCCGAAGCCCGGGTCGTCGGTGGCGTCGAGCTGGGCGTCCGCGATGACGTCGCCGAGCGCGGACTCCCCCGCGGCGTTGTTGGCCCGCAGGATGTCGGTGGTGATGGTGCCGATGACCATGTTGGCCAGCGGCGCCGACAGCGCGTCGTACCGGTCGATCAGGGCTCGCACCTCGGCGTCTGGCGTGGCGCTGCGCAGGTTGGGCAGGTTCCGGATCGCCCGGACGGTCATGTCCTTGGTGACCCGGTTCAGGGTCACGTCGATCTGGGTGAACAGCCGGCCCCGGTTGTCGGCCATGGTCACCCACTTGCCGTCGATCTCGCAGACGAACTCGTCGTTGGTGTGGCCGGCGATCACCAGGTCGACCGCGTCGTCGAGCATGGGCACGATCTCGGCGATGGGCCCGGTGAGCTCGGTGCCGCAGTCGTCCTGGCCTCCGTTCGACTGGCCGCCCTCGTGCAGCAGCACCACGATCGACTCGATGTTGTTGCGTTGCAGCTGGGGCACCAGGGCGTTCACGGTCTCGGCCTCGTCGAGGAACGTGAGCCCAGCCACCCCCGCCGGGGTGACGATGGTCGGCGTGCCCTCGAGCGTCATACCGATGAAGGCCACCTTGACGCCCTTGAAGTTGCGCACCGTGTACGGCGGGAACAGGGTGTCCCCGGTCTCGTCGACGACCACGTTGGCGGCGAGGAACTCGAAGTCGGCGCCGGCGAACCCGTCGCCGTCGAGGTCGCCGTCGACGGGATGGCTGCCGCCGTTCTGCATCCGCAGCAGCTCGGCGGGACCCTCGTCGAACTCGTGGTTGCCGACGGCGTTGATGTCGAGGCCCATGAGGTTCATGGCCTCGATCGTCGGCTCGTCGTGGAACAGCGCCGAGATCAGCGGCGAGGCGCCGATGAGGTCACCTGCTGACACGAAGATCGAGTTGGCGGCACCCGCCTCGGCCGCGGCGATGTTGGTCGCCAGGAAGTCGGCGCCGCCGGTGCCTCCGAACGATCCCGACGCGGTGTCGATGTTGCCGTGGAAGTCGTTGATCGCGAGGATTCGCAGCTCGACTTCAGGGGATCGCTCCGCGCCCTGACCCGGGTGGTGGTCTCCCCTGCCGGCGCCTGCCGGCACCGTGAGTGCCATCGCCATCGCGACGACGGCGAGCACGACGAGTGCCCTGAGCTTGATGGTTCTCTGCACGCCCGTTCTCCCTTCGAGCCCCATGGCGGACCAGGACCGCCCGTAGCGGTCGACACTAGCCCGGAGCCGCCCGCAGTGCCCCTTCGGGCGCGGCGCTCACCAGCTCCCGAGCGGGTCCTCGGAGCCGGCCACCGCGCTGCCGTAGAGCCCGAGGGCCTCGGCCTCGTCGGCGGGGAGGTGGTAGCACTCGTCCTCGGCGGGGAACGCGCCGCTGCGAACGTCGTCGGCGAAGCGGCTGAGCCCCTCCACGCCACGGGCCTTCAGGTCCGCGTACCGGCGCACGAACTTGGGCTGGAACCGGTCCTCGATGCCGAGCAGGTCGTGGAACACGAGCACCTGGCCGTCGCAGTCGGGACCGGCGCCGATGCCGATCGTGGGGATCTCGACGGTCTCGGTGACCAGCTTGCCGACCTCGTTGGGCACTCCCTCGAGCACCAGCGCGAAGCAGCCCGCGTGCACCAGGGCCTTGGCGTCGTTGAGCAGGACCATCGCCGCCTGGGTGCTCTTGCCCTGCACCTTGAATCCGCCCATCGCCAGCACCGATTGGGGGGTCAGGCCCAGATGGCCCATCACCGGGATCTCGGCCTCGGCGATGGCCTCGATCATGGGGAGCCGCTCGTGACCGCCCTCGAGCTTCACCGCGTGAGCGCCGGCGCGGATGAGCCGGGCCGCATTGTGGACGGTCTCGCTGCGGGAGACGTGGTAGCTCAGCCAGGGCAGGTCGGCCACGATGAAGCAGTCGGGCTGGGCCCGGGCCACCGCGGCGGTGTGGTGGACCATGTCGTCGACGCCGACCTTCAGGGTGTCCTCGTAGCCGAGGACGACCATGGCCAACGAGTCGCCGACGAGGATGAGATCGGCGCCGGCCTCGCTGACCATCCGCGCCGACGGGGCGTCGTAGGCGGTGACCATGACCAGCGGCTCGGCGCCTCGGGCCACCTTCCGGGCGGCGATCTTCGGCGCAGTCAGCTTGGAAGCCATCAGCCCTCCTCCGGCCACTCGACGCCCGGCTCGGCGCCGGTGCGGCATGTCGAGTCTACGGGCCCGGGCCCGCGCGCTCCACGGGGCCCGGCCGGCGGATCCACGGCCATGTCGTCCCGGCCCTGGCACGAACGCGACGACATGGTGCAGAACCCGGGCGGGTCGGACTCCCCGCGTCCCTGCGCGCTCACCGGTGGTCGCGCGTCGGCAGGCTCGCGAACGTCGGCGATCTGCTCGGTCCGGGACGGCGCGGCTCTCGGACACCAGCTGAGCTGCCACCGTCGTCGGACCCGGGGACGGCCAATGCCGTCGTGCCCCGCAGGCGGCGACCGAGGGCGTTGTCGCCGCATCCGACATGGAGTTGGGCTCCGACCTCGGCCAACCTGGCGTCGAGCACACGCCAGGCATCTGCGGCGCCGAGGCTGCCTCGTCGCGGCTGGCGCAGACCCCCGGCGTGCACGAGGACGCGGTCGCCCAGAAGGACCCGGCCGAGGACCCAATCCAGGTCGTCGAGAGTCCGCACTTCGCATAGCTGCACGAACCGATAGTAGGCCAGACGTCATCCGGCCCATCGGTGAACCTGTCCCCCGGGCGGCTGAATCGCTCGGACCACCCGGCAGGCGTGATACGCCCAGACCGACCGACTGGCTGGTGGACCTGACGGTCGGGCATCGCAGTTCTCGCGCAGGTCGGGACCTCCCGTCGAGGTCGGCTGTGGTTGAGTCCCCTTGCCCACCCTCGCTGTCGGATCGATCAACACGCGGTAGTGCACCTTGCGACGTGCCCGGTCACTTGTGCGCATTGCTGGGCTGCTCGATGACCTCGGGGAGTCGAACCCCCGTGCTGCCCTACGCACATCCAGGAGCGATTGATTGCCCGCAATCGCACGGGTTGTGCTCGCCTCGCTCCTCCAGCTACCAACTCAACTTCAATCGAGCAGCTCGACCTCCCAGTTCCGTTGCTGCAGTCGGGTGTCCAGTTCACGGTGGGCCTGGGCCAGCTCGTCTGCCTGTCTTCGCAGGTCACCGACGGGAACAGCAGAGAGCTGCCGCAGCTCCGAGCGCAGCTGACGAGCCGCACCTCCAGCTCTACCGGAAGCGGCGTCGGCCACCGAGGTCAACAGTGAGTGACGGAGCCGGAGAACGTCCCGACGGGCGAGGGCGTCGGTGACAGTGCCGTCGTCGAACGGCGTCGCCGCGTTGGTGCGGTTGACCCGCCGGATCAGGTCCTCGAGCTCGGCCAGCACCGCTTCGGCTTCTACGAGCAGGGCATTGGCATCTTCGGCGGGTTCCTCGCCCTCCTGGTATCGAGCACTCGACTGCGCTCGCGCCCGGAGCTGCTCGAATCGCCTCTGTCGATCGGCCCGCATGGCCAGAGCCTCGGCGACCCTCATGTTCCCTCCTCCACTGACATCGGCCCATTCTTGTCGACCGAGCCATGGCCTGCCCACCGTCAACCGGGACTCTTCGACAGCACCGCCCCGGCTGAAGTCCGGAGCGCCCCACAACTCCTTCGAACAGGTCGTTCCCGACCTAATCCTCTGGCCTGCCGCGAACGTGCCGGAGAGGATGGCCATGACCGGGACGGGTGTCATCCCAGGGGGTTGCGAGATGCGGTTGGCCCGAACAGCCAGAG
>JBFKRY010000166.1:0-8204 GCA_041636995.1 Acidimicrobiales bacterium
CGCGAGGAGCTGCCCCACAGCATCGCCACCCGGGTCACCGAGTGGGAGTGGCCCCGCATCCGGGTGGAGATCCTGGTCGAGCGCGAGTCCCAGAAGGGGATCGTCATCGGCCACAAGGGCCAGGTGCTCAAGGAGGTGGGCACTGCGGTGCGGGCCCAGCTCCCCGAGGGGGTGTTCCTCGAGCTCCAGGTCAAGGTGGACAAGGACTGGCAGCGCCGCCCCGACGCCATCGAGCGCCTCGGCTACTGACCATCATCAGCGCGGCGCGCCGGGGTAGAAGACGGCCGGTGCGTCCTCGGTGAAGCCGGCTCGCAGCGCGACCACGAACGAGGCGAGCTCGTCGTCGGGCACCTCGAGGCAGGCCGTCACCGCGCCGGCCTGGTCGAGGTTCCCGAGCGGGTCGACTCCCAGCCCCCGCTCGGCGAGGACCGAGTCGTCGAGCGCGCAGTCGTCGAGGGGGCCGAAGACCCGCGAGCCCAGCCCGTAGACGAGGAAGGGGTTCCTGGGGTCGAACGTGCCGGCCGCCTGCGAGTACTCGAACGTGACCGCGAGGTACCTCGCACCGGGCCTGGGAGGAGGCGACGCCGGCGACAACAGGCCCGCCGACTCGGCGTCGGTCACCGCGACCACGCCGGCGCGGAAGTCGCCGACCTCGAGGACGGTGCCGAGGGGCGACGTCTCGGGCAGGCGTCGACCTCTGATCTTCGGCGGCGCGAGCGGCGGGAGCTCCTCGCCGCCCGCGGTGAAGACCACCTCGTCCTCGGGGTCGGCGAACGTCGACAGCGAGATCTTCACCTGGTCGAGCTCATCGCGGTGGCGGGCGTCGACGTCCATGCACCGGGCCAGGCGGAGGGTCTGGCCCGGCACCAGCTCGAGCGCAAGAACGTCCACCCCGAGCGAGGTGAGGTCGAGGTTCCAGCACACCGGCTCGGCGAGGGGCCGGTTCATGTCGGAGTCGACCGCGATGCGGGCGAGGACGACGGGGTCGGCGCCGAGGTACATCGCCTCGTAGACGACCGCCACGAACATCGAGCGTTCGGGAGGCGCCACCCGTCCGCCGGTGAGACCTTCGGCTTCGAGGTCGACGACCTCCAGCACCGTGGCCCGCCACTCGTCCCACTCGTACCACTCGCCGAACCTGGCCGGCCGGTCCTCGGTCCCGACCGGTCCTCCAGCTCGAACGGGCTCGCCGTCCCGTTCCGTGGAGCGGTCGCCGGCGCTCGCCGAGTCAGCAGCCTCGGGCGGCTCGCCGTCGTCGCCCCCGGTCACGAACAGGATCAGGCCGCCGACCAGGGCCAGGGCCAGCACCACGCCGCCGAGCCAGAGGAGCAGGCGAGCAGCGGCAGAGTAGTCCGACATCGGGCGAGCGCTAGCCGGACGGCGACCCGGGGTAGAGGACGGGGCCGTTCCCCCCGCCCAGGCCGGACTGCAGGCGGATCACGAACCAGTCGACCTCGTCGGTGGGCACCGCGAAGCACTCCGTGATCGCGCCCGAGGCTCCAGCTCTCGTCGTCCAGTCCTGTCCGAGGCCGAGGGCCTCGAGCTCGCCCTCGTCGAGGGTGCAGCCCTGAACCTCGAACAACATCGAGCCCAGCCCTGACATCCGGAACGGCGCACCGCGGGGTCTGACCGGGCCGGAGTGGGTGAACTCGTAGGTGGCCGCCAGATAGGTCATGCCCTCGGCGGGCGGCGCAGCGTCCGCCGCGAGCAGACCGTCGGCTACGGCGTCCCGGACCCCCACCACGCTGGCCCGCCAGGCGCCGGCCTCGAGGGGTGCACCGATCGGAGAGAGGGGGAGGTGGCGCTGGCCGGCCACCATGTCGATCGGCTCCAGCGGTGGCGGGGCCTCGCCGCTCTTGGCCAGCACCAGGGTTCGCTGGGGGTGCTGGTACGGCGCGAGCGTGAGCATCACGTCGTCGAGATCGGCGGCCGAGAGGTCGGCGGCAGCCACCTCCAGGCACCGCGCGAGCCGCGCGGTCTGGCCCGGCACCAGCTCCTGCACCGAAGCGATGCCGATCTCGGCGAGGCCGTCGGGGTCGAGCCAGCAGGTGAGGTCGTCGAACACTGCGACGTTGGGCGAGTCGAACTCGATGCCGGCATACTCGCTGAGCCTGTCGCCGAGGTAGGTCAGGTCGTAGATGACGGCCAGGTACGCGCTCCCCGGCGGTGGCGGATCCTCGAGGCGGTCGAGCAGGCCCGCCGCCCGGGGGTCGACGACATCGACGACCTTGGCCCGCCACTCGTCCCACTCGACCCACTCGCCGAACCCCGCAGGGCGCGCCGCGGTGCCGACCGGTGGCTCCGGCGAGGTCGGGTCATCACCGTCCCCGGTCAGCAGGATCAGCGTGACCGCGAGCGCCGCCAGCGCAGCTGTGCCGGCGAGCAACGCCAGGATGCGGCCAGGCTTCGAGGGAGTGGCCACGTCGCCGATGGTAGGGGCCCGCCGGTGGGCTCACGCAGTCGGAAGCCAGAGCTCGCTGTCGGGGTGGAACTGGCTCCAGGCGAACCAGAACGCCTGGTGGCTGGGCACCGGTTCGCCCCCGGCCCGGGCCCGCAACCCGGCGCCGTCGAGCTCCAGGGTGATCCCGGCGGCCTCCACCTGGTCGCCGTTCTGGAGGGTGGCCCGGGCCGCGTCCACCGGGAAGGCCACGTGTCCGCCTCCGGGAACCACCACCCCGAGCACCTGGGCGTGGACGGCCAGCCGGTCGTCGACGGGGCCGATCGGGAAGATCGGGCCGTCGTCGTCGCGGCCCTGCAGCGGATCGGCCGGGTAGCTGCGGCCGATGCCGCCGTCCTCGGCCACGATCCGGGTGTCGGGATGGTTGGTTCGCCAGTCGTCCCAGCTGGTGGTGACCACGGTGGCCTGGGGCAGCACCACGCCCTGCTCGCGCAGGGGCCCGGCGACCGCGGCACCGGTGAAGGTGTCGAACACGCTGCGGCTGTCGAGGTCGTACATCACCTTGTTCGAGCGCGACAGCAGCCCGGAGGTCC
Source organism: Acidimicrobiales bacterium (assembly GCA_041636995.1). Taxonomy (GTDB): domain Bacteria; phylum Actinomycetota; class Acidimicrobiia; order Acidimicrobiales; family UBA8592; genus JBFINV01. Next base: position 2,992 of record JBFKRY010000166.1, read on the forward strand.
GCAGCACCGGGGGCCGGTCGACCCCGGCGACCTCGTCGGTGAAGAACGCCTGGGCCGACCCGCACAACGTGCAGTACGGCATGCCGATGCGGCGGCCGCCGATGGTGGCGTTCACCATCTCGTGCACCTCCATGACGTTCTTCGGGAACGCCACTGCCTCGCCCTCGATCTCGACCCCGAAGACCACCGCGTCGCCGGGGTACCAGTCGCCCTCGGCCGCGCTCACCAGCTGCGGGTCGTCCAGGGCCGGGATGCAGCCGAGCGAGCACGGCTCGGGCTCGCCGAGGGGCCGGTCGTCGATCCTGACGCCTCCCCAGGAGAGCAGTCGGTAGTCGATGGTGGCGTCGGGGTCGGTGAACAGGAAGTCCCACCGGTCGTCGACCGCGGTGAACAGCGTCCCCTTGAAGGCCGGGTAGCCGGGCGGGGCGGGGACGTCCCAGGCGATGAGGTGGTCGGTGAGGTCGCCCCAGGGCCGGGAGTCCTCCACCTCCACGGCGGCGATGGCCTCGACGGTCCGCTCCATGGTGAGGCCCAGGGTGGAGCCCTGGACGAAGCGCAGGAAGTCGGCCAGCACCCACAGCACCCGGGGATCGGCGTGGGTCTCGAGCTCGGACACCACCCCGGAGCCGAACCCGATCTCGAGCGACCCGAGCATGGTCTCGAGGGTGCGCACGTCGTCGGGGTGCAGCGGGCCGGTTGGCACCGACGGCGCCGGCGGGAAGCTGCGGGCGGTCCCGGTCTCGATCGTGACCGGCACCGGGTCGCTCGGGACCCCGCCGGACGAGCAGGCGGTGGCGATCAGCGTCAGCGCGACCAGCAGGGCCACGGACCGGTGGGCTCGGCGGCGAGCCATGGCCCCACCGTAGGGACCGGGAGCCGCCTACCGGCCGCGGGTCACTCGTCGCGCAGCCGCCGGAGGAAGTCCTCGACCTCCTGGCGGTCGCGGGTGCGCCGGTAGGGGGGCAGGGCCTGCAGCAGGTCCCACCGGTAGCTGCGGGAGCTGCCCAGCCGACGATCGAGGACCGCCACCACCCCCCGGTCGGTCTCGGAGCGGATCAGCCGGCCCGTGCCCTGGGCCAGCAGCATTGCCGCCCGGGGCAGGTCGACCTTGCGGAACGCCGCGGGGCCGGCGCGCTCTCGCCGGGCCCCGAGCAGCGGGTCGTCGGGCCGGGGGAACGGGAGCTTGTCGATGACCACCAGCGACAGCGCCTGCCCCACGATGTCCACGCCCTGCCAGAAGCTCATGGTGGCGAACAGGCAGGCCTCGGGCGAGTCGCGGAACGCCTCCAGCAATGCCGGCTTCGGGAGCTCGCCCTGGGCCAGGACGGCCCAGGGGAGCCTGGGCCGGAGGGCCTCGACCGCCGCCTGCATCGCACGCCAGCTGGTGAACAGGGCCAGGGTCCGACCCCCGGCCGCGACGATCAGCCGCTCGAGCTCGGCATGGGCCGCGGCCTCGAACTCGTCGCTGCGGGGCTCGGGCAGGTCCATGGCGCAGTAGAGGAGGGCAGCGCCGTCGTAGTCGAAGGGCGACCCCACGTCGACGAACTGGAAGGCGTCCGGCCCCAGGCCCAGCTGCTCGGGCAGGACCGCGGGCACCGTGGCGCTGGTCAGGATCACCGTGGGGAGCTGCCACAGCGACTGGCGGAGGGTCTCCCCGACGTCGATCGGGGCCACCCGCAGGCTGGGTCGGCCGGGTGGTCCGGCCACATAGGCCACGTCGCCGTCGGTGACGGCGAAGGCGTGGTCGATCTCGGTGACCAGGGTGGTGGCGGCCTGCTGGGCCCGCTCCTTGCGGGCGGCCACGTCGAGGTCCAGGTCGCCGCGCACGTTGCGGAGGGCGGCGAGGAGGCGGTCGGCGCCGTCGCGGGCCCGGCCCAGGGCCCGGCTGATCGGCGAGTCCGGCCCCAGTGCCAGCCGGCCGTCGCCGGCCCCGGCGAGGGCCTCGTCGAGCTCGGCGCCGGCGTCGCCGATCCTGGCCACCAGCTCGTCGTCGGCGATGATGCCCTTGGCCCGCCGGGCCAGGTCGGCCAGCCGGCCACCGCTCAGCTCCAGCCCGGCAGTGGCCGAGATCACGTCCTCGAGCTGGTGGGCCTCGTCGATCACCGCGATGTCGTGGTCGGGGAGGATGGCGCCCTCGCTGGCCAGGTGGATGCCGTACAGGTGGGTGTTGACCACGACCAGGTCGGCCTCCGCGGCTGCCGCCCGGGCGGCCTCGGCGAAGCAGGTCGAGCCCGACGGGCAGCGGGCCATGCCGGGGCACTCGTCGCTGGTCACGCTCAGGGCGCCCCAGGCGGCCGGGCTGGGTTCCACCGGCAGCTCGGCCCGGTCGCCGGTGACGGTGGTCTCGGCCCACTCGACGATGCCGTCGATCTCGGCGTCGACGTCGGCGCCAACCACCCCCTCGAGGGCCAGCTGGCGGTCGTTCGCCAGCTCCGCCAGGCGCTGCCTGCAGACGTAGTTGCCCCGGCCCTTGAGCACCGCCCAGTCGAAGTGGAGGTGCTCGGCCAGGAACGGCAGGTCCTTGTCGGCGAGCTGGTCCTGGAGGGCCTTGGTGGCGGTGGCGACCACCGCGGGGCGCCCGCTCATCACCGCTGGCACCAGGTACGCCAGGGACTTGCCGGTCCCGGTGCCGGCCCGAGCCACCAGGTGGAACCGGTCGGTGATGGCCTGGGTGACCGCCCGGGCCATCTCGATCTGCCCCGGCCGGCGGCGGCCTCCGCCGGGAAGGCAGGCGGTGATCTCCTCCAGCTCGGCGACCACCTCGTCGGCGTTCACGGCCGCCACGGTAGTGGCGCGCCAACGGTCTGCCGCCACGCTCGCTCCCCGCCGCCGGTGCTCAGCCGAACTGGGCCACCGCGGCGAGCACGGTGAGCACGGCGAGCACCAGCAGGGCGACGGCCTGCACCAGGAACTCGATCCGGTGCCGCCTCGGTCGCCCGAGCCCGCGGAGGTACCGGATGGCGTCCACCCAGTCGCTCTGCCGCGCCTGCATGCCCGAAAAGGGTACGCGGCGGCACCCGGCACGTCGGTGATGCCCGACGGCCCTCGTGCCCTGTCCACGAACCTTCGCGCTCTTCCGGCGTCCAGGACCGCCGCTGCCTGCGTTCGGTCTCCTCGAAACCCGCTGCGAGGGTTCCTTCGTCGATGCGCCCCGGCAGTCGGACGATCCTGGCTCGCCGTCGACACCACGAGCGTTCGCGGACAGGGCACCAGCCAGTACCGTCCGGGGCGTGATCACGCCGCCCTTCGACCGCCGGACGGTCGCCGACCTGGGCATCGATCCCGACGCCGTCCCCCGCCACGTGGCGGTGGTGATGGACGGCAACGGGCGCTGGGCCCAGGAGCGCGGCCTCGAGCGCACCGAGGGTCACATGCGGGGCGAGGACGCGCTGTTCGAGTGCATCGAGGGCGCGCTGGAGCTGGGAGTGCGGTGGGTGACCGTCTACGCGTTCTCCACCGAGAACTGGCGCCGGCCCCGCCCGGAGGTGAAGTTCATCGTCAACTTCAACCGCGACACCCTCCGGCGCCGCCGAGACGAGCTCCACGAGCGTGACGTGCGCATCCGCTCGATCGGCCGGCGCAACTGGCGGATGCCGCGGGGGCTGCTCCGGGTGATCGACGAGTCGGTCGAGCTGACCCGCCACAACCGGCGCATGACGTTCACCATCGCGTTCAACTACGGCGGGCGCGCCGAGATCGTCGACGCGGTCCGGAGCCTGGTGGAGGCGGGCGTGGCTGCCGCCGACATCGACGAGCGGGCCATCGCCCGGCACCTCTATGACCCCGAGATGCCCGATCCCGACCTGGTGATCCGCACCTCCGGCGAGTCCCGCATCTCGAACTTCCTGCTGTGGCAGGTGGCCTACAGCGAGCTGTTGTTCCTCGACAGCCTGTGGCCGGACTTCACGCGCGAGTCGCTCTACGACGCGGTCCGCGAGTACCAGGCCCGGTCCCGGCGCTTCGGCGGACTCTGAGCCCCGGTGGGGGCAGTAGGATCGGGGCATGAGCCGGGCCAGTCGGTACTACCGGGCCCACGGCATCGTCCTGCGGACCTACAAGCTCGGTGAGGCCGATCGCATCGTGGTGCTGATCACCCCCGAGCGGGGGATGGTGCGCGCCGTCGCCAAGGGGGTGCGCAAGACCCGCAGCAAGTTCGGCTCCCGCCTCGAGCCCACGAGCCACGTGTCCCTCCAGCTCCACGAGGGCCGGGGTGAGCTCCAGCTGATCACCCAGGTCGAGACCATCGACCACTTCCGGGTCATCCGCGAGGACCTCGATCGGCTGGCCAAGGCGGTGGCCATGCTCGAGGCCGTCGACCAGGTGGCCCTGCCCGACGAGCCCGCCCCCGAGCTGTACCAGATGCTGCTCCGGGCGCTGAAGGCGCTGGCTGCCGACGACAGCGCCCTGGTCGCCGCCGGGTTCTTCCTCAAGCTGCTGGCGCTGGAGGGTGCCGGCCCCCAGGTCGACGCCTGCGTGCAGTGCGGGGCCCCCGGACCGCTGGTGGCGTTCTCCGAGCTCGACGGTGGGCTGGTCTGCCCCGATCACCGGCGGGGCGTCGCGGTCAGCGAGCGCGCCGTGGTCCTGCTGCAGCAGATCCTGGGCGGCCAGCTCGGCGCGGCGCTCAACGAGCCCCCGGGTCCGGCGGCCACCGAGGTCGACCACCTCGCCACCCGGGCGCTCGAGCACCTGCTGGAGCGCCGGATGCGCTCCACTGCGGTCCTGCTCACAGACTCAGCGTCCCGCAGCTGAGCTGCCCGTACACGAAGTCGGCCTGGCCCACCTGGGCCTGGAGCGTGCGGTTCCCCACCGGCTCCAGCGAGGCCCCGGTCAGCTCGTACACCACGCCGTCGATGTCGTACACGCCCTCGCCGGCCTCGAAGTTCGCGATCCCCGACCAGGCCACGATGGAGTGGATGGCGCCGTCGCCGTCCTCGTCGACGCACTCCAGCCCGCCCACCGCGCCGATGCTGGCCCCGATCGGGAACGTGATCGGCACGCCGACGGCCGTGACCTGCACCAGGTCGCAGCGGTCGCGGGTGAACAGGGCCACGAGATCGGTGGCCGCGCCCGCGCCCACCACCACCAGCAGCTCCTCGGAGCCGGGGTCACCGTCGAGGTCGACGCTCCCCACCGGGCGGACGACTTCCGGACCGGGCAGGATGTCGAGCGCGCTGTCGAGCGACTCCCCCGCGGAGGTGTCCACCCGCAGCCGC
>JBFKRY010000167.1:0-8190 GCA_041636995.1 Acidimicrobiales bacterium
GACGACGACGAAGACGACGACGAAGACGACGACGAGGACGAGGACGACGACGAAGACGACGACGAGAGGGAGTCCGACGAGGACGACGAGGGAGAGGACGAGGACGAGGACGACTGAGCCCTCCCGGCCCCTCCGACCGGGGCCGGCCTCGCCCGACATGCCCCGAGCCGGGTCCGCCTGCTGCAGCGGATCCGGCTCGAGCGCGTCCGGGACCCGGATCCAGCTGTTCGTCGCCGATGGCGAGCCTCAGCGCGCCATCGGTGAGGAACCCCGCTGGTCGCTGCGAAGCAGCCTGACCTGCGGGAACGCGTTGAGTCCCGGCGGAGCCGGGCCGATGACGACCGTGTCGGCGACCGCGGGCCATTCCGCAACCAGGCCCTTTCAAGGTGGATGTGGCTAGCGGAAGTCGCGGGAGGGCACCGCCGCGGCCACCGGTAGGGGCTCCATGGTCTCGGCGATCACGTTGATCACCCCCTCCTCCTTCTCCAGCCGGCCCCTGACCAGCAGGGCCGGGGCCCCCCGGGCCATCCGGCGGTGCCGGATCCAGCATCCCTTCGAGACCACCACGTTGATGAGCCCGGTCTCGTCCTCGAGGTTCAGGAAGGTGGTGCCCCCGGCGGTGGCCGGGCGCTGGCGATGGGTCACCACCCCGCCCACCATCACCTTGGGGTGAGCGTGGTCGGCCAGCTTCGCTGCTGGCACCACTCCCAGCTGGTCCAGCTTCTCCCTGACGAACACCGTGGGGTGGCCGTCGACTGCGATGCCCGTGGACCACAGGTTGGCCACGGCCAGCTCGTGATCGGACATGCCGGGGAGCTGGGGGGCCTCGATCCCGGTGACGATGCCTTCGAGCCGCTGGGCGCCGGTGTGGGCCAGGGCCCCGGCCTGCCAGAGAGCCTGGCGGCGGTCCAGCTCGAAGCCGTCGAAGGCCCCGGCGGTGGCCAGGGCCTCGAGGACGCGCTGATCCAGATCGAGACGGCGGCGGAGGTCCTCTATGGACCGGTACGGCCGACCCTGCTCGATGGCCAGAGCCAGGTCCTCGCCGACGTGGCGCACGTACTCGAACCCGAGGCGAACCGCAGCCTCCCCGTCGTGGTCGACCAGCTTGGCCTTGGCCCGGGAGCCGTTCAGGTCGGGACCGAGGACCTCGACGCCGTGGCGTCGGGCGTCCTGCACCAAGGTGTGCGGCGAGTAGAAGCCCATCGGCTGGGCGTTGAGCAGCGAGGCGCAGAACGCGGCCGGGTAGTGGTGCTTGATCCAGGCCGAGATGTAGACGAGATAGGCGAAGCTCACCGAGTGGCTCTCGGGGAAGCCGAAGTTGGCGAAGGCCGCCAGCTTCTCCCAGACGGTGTCGGCGATCTCGCCGGTGATGCCCCGTGCTCGCATCCCGTCGTACAGGCGTGATCGCAGCCGCTCCATGCGCTCGCGGCTCCGCTTGGATCCCATGGCCTGGCGAAGCTGATCGGCCTCGGCGGCGGTGAACCCGGCCACGTCGATGGCCATCTGCATCAGCTGCTCCTGGAACAGCGGGATGCCCAGGGTCTTGGCCAGCGCCGGCTCCAGCAGCGGGTGCAGGTAGGAGACCGGCTCCTGGCCGTTGCGGCGCCGGATGTAGGGGTGCACCGAGCCCCCCTGGATCGGCCCGGGACGGATGAGGGCCACCTCCACCACCAGGTCGTAGAAGCAGCGGGGCTTGAGCCGGGGCAGGGTGGCCATCTGGGCCCGGGACTCGATCTGGAACACCCCGATGGTGTCGGCCCGGCACATCATGTCGTAGACGTCGGGATCCTGGGGCAGGGCGGCGATGTCGATCCGCACCCCGTGGTGCTCGGCGACGAGGTCGATGGCCTCGTGGATGGCCGTGAGCATCCCCAGGCCCAGCAGGTCGAACTTCACCAGGCCCGCGGCCGCGCAGTCGTCCTTGTCCCACTGGAGCACGCTGCGGTCCTCCATGCGGGCCCACTCGACCGGGCACACCTCCACGATGGGTCGGTCACACAGCACCATGCCCCCGGAGTGGATCCCGAGATGGCGGGGGGCGTGCTCGAGCTCGCAGGCCAGGGCCAGGACGTCGGGAGGCACCACGTCGGGCTCACCCCGGCCGGGTTCGGGGGCCGGGGTGCTGGTGGGGCCCCGCCCATGGCCCTTCGGCTCGAGGGCCTCATCACGGTGTGATCGGGGCCCCTGCCCCGATCGCCCCTCCACCCGAGATGTCCTCGTCCCGACGGCGTCGCGCAGGCCGCCCCAGCGGTCGATCGACTTGGCGAAGGCATCCTGCTGGCCGGTGGCGTAGCCCAGGGCCTTGGCCATGTCGCGCACCGCGGAGCGGGCCCGGTAGGTGATGACGTTGCAGACCTGCGCGGCGTACTGGCGCCCGTAGCGCTCGTAGACGTACTGGATGACCTCCTCGCGCCGGCCGCTCTCGATGTCGATGTCGATGTCCGGCGGGCCGTCGCGGGCCGCCGACAGGAACCGCTCGAACAGCAGACCCAGCGACACCGCATCGGCGTTGGTGATGCCCAGGGCGTAGCAGACCGCGGAGTTGGCGGCCGAGCCCCGGCCCTGGCACAGGATGTCGGCCTTCCGGCAGAACTCGACGATGTCCCAGACGATGAGGAAGTAGCCGGGAAAGTCGAGGCGCTCGATGATCTCGAGCTCGTGGTCCACCTGGCGCCAGGCCCCCGGCACCCGCTCGGCGTCCCGGGGGCCGTAGCGTCGCGTGGCGCCCTCGGTGGTGACCCGGCGCAGACACGACATCTCGTCGTGGTCCTCGCCGCAGGGAAACGGCGGGAGGTCGGGGGCCACCAGCTGCAGGTCGAAGGCGCACTCGAGCCCCAGCTCCGCGGCTCGGGCCACCACCCCGGGGTAGCGGGCGAAGCGCCGGGCCTGCTCGGCGCCCGAGCGGAGGTGGGCGGTGGCCGCCGCCGGGAGCTGGGCGTCGACCTCGTCGAGCGAGCAGCGGGCCCCCACTGCGGCCAGGGCGGTGGCCAGGCGCCGCCGGGCCGGCGCGTGGTAGTGGACGTTGTTGGTGGCCACCAGGTCGACGCCCGTGGCCACGGCCAGCTCGACGAGGCCGTCGTTGCGGACCGAGTCGAGGGGGTGGGCGTGGTCCCACAGCTCCACGGTGACCCGGTCGCGGCCGAAGGCCTCGATCAGCCGGTGGAGCTCACGGCGAGCCGCCGCCGGGCCCTGCTCGACCAGGGCCCGGGGCACCGCCCCCTGGCGGCAGCCGGTGAGGATCTGCCAGTGACCGCCACCCCGGTCGGCGCCGATGGCAGCCAGCTCGGTCAGGGTCAGCCTCGGCGCGCCCTTCTCGCCCGCCATCTGGGCCGCGCTGATGGCCCGGCTCAGCAGCGCGTAGCCGTCGGGGTCCCGGGCCAGGATTACTACATGCCGCGGGCTCGCAACAGGCTCGCGCTGCGGATCCGCTCCATCATCGACCAGGGTGACCTCGCTGCCGAACACCGTGGGCAGGCCCAGCTCGCGGGCGGCCTCGGCGAAGCGCACCACGCCATAGAAGCCGTCGTGGTCGGTGAGCGCCAGGGCCTCGAGCCCGAGCCGGGCCGCCTCCTCGACCAGCTCCTCGGGGCTCGACGCTCCGTCGAGGAAGCTGAAGTTGGAGTGGCAGTGCAGCTCCGCATACGCCGGTCCCCCGGCCCCGCGATCGATGGCCGGGGCCTCGTAGGGGGTGCGCTTGCGGGACCAGGCGGGGCTGTCGCCGCCGTCGCCAGGAGCCCAGGCGTCGGGCAGGCCACTCGGGGCGCGGCCCCCCCGACGATCGGACAGCCGGCGTTCGAGCTCGGACCACGGCACCGGAGGATTTCGCCAACCCATAGTGGGCTCGCGACACTATCGAACACATGTTCGCCCGGCAAGGGGGCTCAGTCGCCGGTGGCCCCGTCGATGGCCTGGCGCAACAGGTCGGCGTGGCCGCAGTGGCGGGCGTACTCCTCGATCAGGTGGACCACGATCCAGCGCAGGTTGCACGGGTCGCGGCCTTCCCCGACCGCCATCTGGTCGAGCGATGCATCCGCGGTCACCGCCCGACTCCGCGCCACCGACGCCTGGAACTGGGCGTGCAGGTCCCCCGGGGCCCACTCCTGGGCGACCTCGAGCTCCCAGTCCGGCTGGGCGTCCCAGGGGGCGCTGGCCCAGGGCTCGATCAGGTCGCCGCCGGCGAAGTGCCGGTGGAACCAGCCGTCCTCCACCGCCGCCATGTGCAGCAACAGCCCACCCAGGGTCAGGTCCGACGGCGGCAGCGGCGTGGCCAGCTGCTCGGGGGTCAGACCCCAGGCCTTGCGCACCAGCACCGTCCGGTAGAAGTCGAGCATGGAGAGCAGCGTGGTCCGCTCGTCGGCGACCCGCTGCTCCTCGGGCAGCTCGGGGGGATCGACACCGTCGCCCATCGCCCGAAGCTACTCGACAGCGCGACGACGGTCGGATACGACGGACCCTCGACGATCGAGGAGGCGAGATTCATGCTGCGGATCATGGACTGGAACATCGAGTGGATGAACAACTGGTTCGTCGGGGGCAATGAGGTGGCGTGGCGGGACACCCACGCCGGCATCCCCGACGTACAGGCGCTGGCCCAGCGGGTGGCCGACGTGGTCGACGGCCTCGACCCCGACGTGCTGACGATCCAGGAGGGTCCGTCCGACCGCCGCGAGATGGAGCTGTTCGCCAACGGCTTCCTGACCGACGTTGCCGGGAACCCCCGGTTCACCATCTTCCAGGGCATCGATGGCGCAGCTCAGAAGGTCTACATCCTGGTGAAGGTGGGCGGCGCGCTCCAGAACCCGGCGGGCCCGATGGACGTGGCGACCAACGCGCTGATCGACCCGTGGGAAGCCGACGTCGACGGCGACCTGGTGCTCGCCGACTACAACTTCACGCGCACCCCGCTGGTGATCGAGGGACAACACGACGGCTCCCCGCTGCGCATCATGACTCTCCACACCAAGTCCAAGTTCGTGAACCGGGGCCAGCAGCTGTGGAACGACCCCACGACCCGGCAGCAGTTCGTGGCCGTGGCGCTCGTGAACCGGCGACGGATCTCGGCCGAGGCGATGCGGGGCCGGCGCTACCTCGACGCACTGCTCGCCGAGCATCCGGACCGGCGCATCGTGGTCACCGGTGACTTCAACGACGGGCCCGGCTTCGACTTCTTCGAGACCCACTATGTCACCCACGGGGTGACCGACATCCTGCTGGGATCGGTCTTCTACCCGGAGCTGCAGTTCGAGCACGCCATCCTCCGCCGTGAGCCCGACGCCTTCACCGCGATCTTCGACGACTACATCGACAACATCGACGACCGCGAGCTGCTGCTCGACCACATCATCTGCAGCCCGGGCCTGGCCGGCCAGCACACTGGCCGGGTGGCCAGCGCCGAGTTCCTCGCTGCGGAGGACACGACGATCCCCGCCGAGGACCGGGCCCGCCACGTGTCGGACCATCGGCCGATCCTGGTGGACATCGCCTAGCGCCGCCGGCCCGGGCCTCGGTCACGCGTCGGCGGCGGCCTCGGCCTCGGCTTCGGCGAGCCGGTCGAGATAGAGGGCCCGGACCGCCAGGGTCTCGCGGATCTCCCGGGTCACGTCCTCGTAGAACTCGTCGCGGTACGCGGCGTCGGTGGCCATCGAGACCGCGAACTGCAGCGCGGAGAAGGCGGCGATGAACCCGGCGACCGCCAAGTGCTCCCAGGTGATCACGATGGTGGAGCCGGCCAGGTCGAAGCTCGCCAGGGCGTCGACGCCGGCGACGGTCCACTGGTCGATGGTGGCCGCCCGCACCGCCAGCAAGCCGAAGCCGACGTAGAACATGCCGATCACCAGCCCCACCAGCACCACCTGCACCGCCTGGGACATGATGACCAGCAGGGTCACGTTGGCCCGGTCGCCGCGACCGAGGGGCCGCACCGAGGGCGGCTGGGACGGATCCCCGGGCCCGACCCCGGCCAGGGGGGCGTCGGTGCTCGACGCCAGCGCGGTGACCGCTCGCCAGGTCTCGAAGTGCTCGAGATCGGCGACCTCGCGGGGCGCCCGCAGCCCCAGGAACACGGTGCCCGACAGGCCGAGGGCGGCGACGACCACGCCGTAGTACAGGGCGGGGAAGTCGCTGGCCACCTGCCACATCTCGGCGTTCAGGAAGATGAAGGCGGTGAACAGCAGCAGCAGCGGCAGCGTCCGCGCCACCAATTGGCCGATGTGACCCAGCCGCCGGGTCATCTGCAGCGCCCCGAAGCGGATCATCGGCAACAGCGCGAAGCTGGTGATCACGTAGGTGACCCCGAGCAGCACCAGGTTCAGGACGGCCACCGCCAGGAACCGCCAACCGGGCTCGTCCGAGAACAGGACCGGCAGCAACGCCGGTACCAACACGAACAGGGCCAGCTCCGGGACCCCCACGTCGTCGGGCAGCTGGAACAGGCGCCGGCCCCGCATTCGGTTCACCAGGGCCACCGCGCAGACCAGGATGGCCACCCCGGCTACGAACACCGCCACCTGGGACCAGCCGCTGAAGCGGTCGTCGAAGGAGCCGAACACCTCCAGGAAGAAGACCGCGGCGAGGAACGGCGCAGCCCGGGTGAACACGTCCTCGGTGGCGGAGTACCCCTCGATGACGTGGGGCAGGCCCCGGCGCACGAACCAGCGCTCGGTGGCCGCCCGGAGCTCGGGGTCGAATGGGGGCACCAGCCCAGTCTGGTCCACCGCCGGCGGCCGCACGCGGAGGGACCAGCCTGGTCCGACGACCCAGGTCCTGGGCCGTTCGGCCCACGTCGAGCGACCTCGATCACCCAGGTCGGGAGCCTCATTCCCCCTCCGCTGGTGCCGATGGGGACTGGCCGTGGAGGCGTTCACCGGCCCCCTGGAGGGTCGGGTAGTCGCGTCCTTGGTGAGTGGGACAGCCAACGGGACGACCAGATGTACGAGGCCGACGCCTCAACAGCCGAGCACAGGGCGCCGACGATGCGTCGTCGGGACCTGGTGCGCCGACTGCTGGCGACGAGCGCCGTCGCCTGGGCAGCGCCGGAGATCCTGGCGACCGAGCGGGCCTCGGCCATGGCGCTGAGCGGCTGCTACACCGACTACGACTTCGACGACGGCAGCCTCCAGGGGTGGCTGGTCAACTCGTCGGGGCCGGCGCGTTGGCGGATCAGCTCGCTCCACTCGTCCAGCGGGCTGTACTCGGTGTGGTTCGGCCGTCCCAACACCTCCAACAGCCTCCACCCGGTGGTCGGCCAGCCCAGCTACTGGCACCGGAACCGCCCATCGAGCTCTACGCTCACCTCGCCGGCCACCACGGCCTCGGCCAGTGACGTTGTCTGCTTCCGGCTCCGCATGGCGATCGAGTACGCCGTGCAGTACGACGTGTTCCGCTTCTTCATCGTGCAGGGTGCCACGCGGGTGCAGCTCTGGGACAAGCACCAGGCCGGCGCCCAGGTGATCGACCACCCCGAGGATCCGTCCAGCTCCTGGGATCTGTACACGACGTTTGGCGAATGGGTGGAGATCACCGTGCCGATCGGCACCCCGCCGGGCATCGACCTCGCCTCCCCGGTGCAGTTCGAGTTCGACTTCCAGACCGTCGACCACCTCCGCCAGCGCACCGAGGGCATCTACCTGGACAACATCATGCTCCCGTGCGCGCCAACCCTGAGCGCCTCCTCCACCGGCACCGGCGGCTCCACGTCCTCGCTCACCGCGCCCATCGAGAGCGGCTACCAACCCGGCTACCAGCCGCCACCCCAGCTGCGACCGCCGTCGACCCCCAGGGAGGCGCCTCCGAGCTGACCCGACACCCCGTTCACCCGAGATCGAGCCAGCCCTCGTCCACTCGGTACACCGCCAGCGCCTCCACGAGCTCGGCGGGGAACCGGACCGGCCGATCGGTCGTCGACAGCGCGCACGACGTCAGCCGCTGGCTGGCGACGACGACGTCGTCGCCGCGCCTGATCCGCTGCAGCCAGGTGGCCCGCACCCGGCTGACGGCGCTGATACCGGTCTCGACCACCAGCAGGTCACCGAGGTGGGCGGGCTGGTGGAACCGCGTCGCGATGTCGACCACCACCACGCTCAGGCCCACGTCGCGCTGCAGCCGGTCGAGGCTCATCCCGACACCGTCCAGGGCCTCGACCCGGCCGACCTCGAAGTACTGGACGTACACCGAGTGGTTGACGTGGCCGTA
>JBFKRY010000168.1:0-8188 GCA_041636995.1 Acidimicrobiales bacterium
GCCGACACGGTCGCATCGGCCCGGCTCCGCCGGGACTCAACGCGTTCCCGCAGGTCAGGCTGCTGCGCAGCGACCAGCGGGGTTCCTCACCGATGGCTCGCTCACGCTCGCAATCGGCGACGAACCGACTTCTTCAGGAGCGAGTAGCTAGTCTCCCCCTCGCCCCTTCCGACCGAGGAGACCCCGTGAGCAAGACTCCCGTGCGCGTCGCCGTCACCGGCGGCGCTGGCCAGATCGGCTACGCCCTGCTGTTCCGTATCGCCAGCGGCCAGATGCTCGGGGACGACCAGCCGGTCATCCTGCAGCTGCTCGAGATCACGCCCGCTCTCGAGGCCCTCGACGGCGTCCACATGGAGCTCGACGACTGCGCGTTCCCGCTCCTCCTCGGCGTCGAGAAGACCGACGATCCCGACGTGGCCTTCGGCGACGCCGACTACGCGCTGCTGGTCGGAGCCATGCCCCGCAAGGAGGGGATGGAACGGGCCGACCTGCTGGAGGCCAACGGCGCCATCTTCGGGCCCCAGGGTCGGGCCCTCGACGCCCACGCCAGCCGCGACGTCAAGGTGCTGGTGGTGGGCAACCCGGCCAACACCAACGCCCTGATCGCCCAGGCCGCCGCCCCGAACCTGAGCCCCCGCAACTTCACCGCGATGACCCGCCTGGATCACAACCGGGCGGTCACCCAGGTGGCCCAGAAGCTCCACGTGCCGGTCAGCGACGTGCACCGGATGACGATCTGGGGCAACCACTCGGCCACCCAGTACCCCGACCTGTTCCACTGCGAGGTCGGGGGCCGCAGCGCGGCCGAAGCCATCGACGACCAGGACTGGCTCGAGAACGAGTTCATCCCCACCGTCCAGCAGCGGGGGGCCGCGATCATCAAGGCCCGGGGCGCGTCGTCGGCCGCCTCGGCCGCCAACGCGGCCGTCGATCACGTGCGGGACTGGGTGATGGGGACCCCCGACGGTGACTGGACGTCGATGGCGGTCCCGTCCGACGGCAGCTACGACATCCCCGAGGGCGTGATCTCGTCGTTCCCGGTGGTCTGCGCCGGCGGCGAGTACCGGATCGTCCAGGGCCTCGACATCGACGACTTCAGCCGGGCCCGCATCGACGCCTCGGCCGCCGAGCTGGTGTCCGAGCGCGACACGGTGAAGGACCTCGGCCTCCTCTGATCCGGCGCTGACGTGGTCAAGCCCCCGCCCCCGGACACCGTGGCCACCTTCGGCTCGCCGGCTGCAGCCCGAGAGCTCGCCGACGCCCTGATCGCGAGCCTGACCGACGCCGGCCACCCGTGCGGGAGGATCAGCGAGGTCGGCGACGGTGTGGCGTTCGACGCTCGGGTGGGCCGCCGGATCGCCCTGGTCCTGGTCGTGCCCGCCCCCGACGGCGGCTGGACGGTCCATGTGGGCCGCACCATCCTTGGGACCGGTCGTCTGCTCGGGATGTCCGACGCCGCCGACCGCCGGGCCCTGGCGGCGGCCATCGACGGCGCCCTGCGGGGGCGCGACGACGTCTCCGATCTCCGCTGGTGGACCGACGCCGCTTGGGAGGCCGCCAGCCGTCGGTGATGTTCCGGAGTTCACCGCTCTGAACGCCGGGGCGAGTGGACAGTTTTGGGAGCGTTCCCAGAGGGTGCCGGGCAACACGGGTTGGAGATGCGAGTTGGGGGGGTCCCTCGATGGGGCGGGGCCGTGGACCCCGCGCTGGCGTTGCGTGCGGGACTCGACGACGCGGGCCCGTATCTGGCCCGGGGACTCGCGGCGGCCGACTACGACAACGACGGCGACGTGGACCTGGCGGTCGCGACCGTGGGCGGCCGGGTCGGGCTGCTCCGCAACAGCGGGGCCCGGGGGCACTGGCTGGCGGTGGCCCCCGACCCGCCGCTGCCGGGAACCGTGGTCACCATTCGACCCGCTGACGGGCCGGCCGTCCGACGGGAGCTGCTCGCGGGCAGCAGCTACCTCTCGTCGGAGGATCCCCGGCTGCACTTCGGGGTGCCCTCGGCCGCCCCGGTCGGCGTGGACGTCCGCTGGCCCGACGGCAGCACCGCAGCGCTCGACGACGTCGCAGTGGGCCAGATTCTGGTGGTGGCCGCCGGCTGATCGCCCGGGTCCACCCTCGGCCGATCGCCGGATGTCACGACCGGAACCCCTCCAGCTCCTCGACGGTCCTGGGCCACTCGTCCTTCAGCAGCCTCGACAGCGAGCGGTCTGCCAGCACCCGGCCCTCGGTCTGGCACCGGGGGCAGTAGTTGACCTCGTTCTCTGCGTAGGCGATGCGCTGCACCTCGGTGCCGCACACCGCGCACGGCTCCCGGAACTTGCCGTGGACCACCATCTCGGGCCGGAAGGCGGTCACCTTCTCGGGCCAGCCGTCGCCGGTCTCCGCCCGGAGCCGCTCCGTCCACTCGGTGAGGGTCCGCTGGGTGGCGTCGTAGAGCCGGTCGATCTCGTCGTCGCCAAGCTGGCCGGTGCGCTTGACCGGTGACAGCTCGGCGTGGAGCAGGATCTCGTCGGAGTAGGCGTTGCCGATGCCCGAGAAGGTCCGGGGGTCGGTGAGGGCTCGCTTGAGAGTGCGGTTCTCGGCGGTGAGGAGCTCGGCGAAGGTCTCCCGGTCGATCTCCAGGGGCTCGGCCCCGCCCCGGTCGTGCTCGGCCAGCATCTCGGCCTCGCCCCGATGGAGCCACAGCCGGGCCCGCTTCTTCTTGGCCACCTCCCGCAGCACCAGGGCCCCGTGGGGAAAGCGGATCACCACCAGCCCGTCCTTGCCGGGCTTGGCGTCGGGCTCGCGCCAGAACAGCCGGCCGGCGATCATCAGGTGGATCACCAGGAACAGGTCGCCCTCGAGCTCGAGGACCAGCCGCTTGCCCAGCCGCCGGGTGCCAAGGACCGCTTTGCCGTGGGCCTCGGCGAGGGGCGGGTCGAACGAGCGCAGCACCGCCAGGCCCCGCACGTCGATGCGCTCGATGGGGTGGCCGACCACCTCGCGTTCGATGGCCTCGA
Organism: Acidimicrobiales bacterium; assembly: GCA_041636995.1. GTDB lineage: Bacteria > Actinomycetota > Acidimicrobiia > Acidimicrobiales > UBA8592 > JBFINV01. Next base: position 3,006 of record JBFKRY010000168.1, read on the forward strand.
GGTAGACCACCACGTCGGGCAGCTCAGGCATCGCTGCCGGTGCTCGCCTTGTAGGCGTCGATGAGCAGCGCCGGGTCGCCCTCGAGATCGAGCCGCCCGGTGATGAAGGCCTCCTCGCTGCTCAGCTCGCCGTCGCTGATCCGCCGGGCGGTCTCGCGGTCGAGTCGGAACGTGACGTCGGGGCTGTCGGCGGCGCCGGGTTTGGCCCGGTCCAGATCGGGCCCGAGGACCAGGTGGTAACGCACGGTGCCGTCGCCGGTGTCGATCTCGTACTGGACCGTGAGCGGGGTGGGTGAGGACCCCCGCCCCGTCGCCGCGAGGTGGGCGTCGAGCTCCTCGATCCAGCCGGCGGACAGGAACTCGCTCATCCGGCCAGGGTAGGCCCGCCCGCCAGCCGGAGCGCGCCCGGCGCCACCTCGATGGTCGCCGGCGCCCGGGCCACCGGCTCGCCGTCGGCCCACACCTCGGTGCGCGGCGCTGCGATCGTGATCCGTCGCCCCCGGTAGGTGGTCACCTTCGGGTGCTCGAGGTGGGTGCCGCTGAACACGGTGCGGAACCAGCGCAGCAGCTCGACGCGGCCGACCGCGCCGACCACGGTCACGTCCAGTACCCCGTCGGTCGGGTCGGCGCCGGGGGTGATCCGCATGCCGCCCCCGAAGTTGCTGGTGTTGGCCACGGTGACCAGGGTGGCCGGGACCGCCAGCGGTTCTTCGTCGATGCGCAGCTCGAAGCGCCGGGCGGCCAGCCGGGGCAGCTCCCGCAGGGTGGCGATGGTGTACCGGCTTCCGCCCGACGGCCACCGCATGGCGTTGGCCCGGGCGTTCACGTCCACCGAGAAACCGGCGGTGGCCACCGACGCGGCCCAGCGGTCGCCGATCCGCATCAGGTCGACCGGCGCCGGTTCGTCCAGCGCGGCCTCGATGGCGGCGGGCCGCTCGGTTGGCACCCCGACGCCGCGGGCGAAGTCGTTGCCGCTGCCGGAAGGGACCAGCCCGAGCACCGTCGGTGTCCCGGCCACCGCCTGGATGGCCAGGTGCACCATGCCGTCCCCGCCCACGACGACCAGCCGCTCGGCGCCCTCGGCCACCGCGGCCCGGGCCAGGGCCTCGACCTCGGGTGCGTCGGCTGCGGCCAGGTCCACCACCGTCAGCCCGCGGTCGCGCAGCACCCGGGCCGTGGTCGCCACCTCGGCGGCGGCGCCCCCCGCCCGAGCCTGGGGGTTGGCGAGCAGGTGGACCGTGGCCGTCACCCGAGGTAGATCAGCCCGTCGTCGAGGTCCCGGTAGGCGACCCCGGCGTCGTCGAGGCGGGGCCGGTAGTGCCCGGTGACGTTCGGGTCGGTCTGCTCCATCCCGTGGTCGGCGAGGACGAAGACCGCGGTGTCGGCGAGGATCCCGGCGTGCTCGGCGGCGTCGAGCACCCGGGCCAGCCGGGCGTCGCTGTCGCGGAGCGCGTCGCGGGCCTCCTCGCCGTGGGGACCGGCGTGGTGCCCGGCGGCGTCGGTCACGTTGTAGGTGACCCACAGGAACGTCGGGGTGGGGTAGGGCCCGGCCGGGTCGAGCAGCTCGCAGGCCTGGCGGGTGCTGGCGGTGTCGATGCGGGACATGAAGTGGTACTGGGTGTCGGGCTCGATCCAGCGCTCGGTGGTGTCGGGCATCGGATCGGTCCGGCGGGGGACGTGGGCCGGGCGGCGGCCGGCACGCAGCTCCGCGTAGGTCGACCAGTCGGCGCCCCGGTCGGCGTACTCGTACATGGCCGCGTTGAACGACTCGGGGAGGTTGCGGCGCAGGGCCTCGAACAGGGTCTCGACCTCGGGGCGGATCCAGTCCGAGGTCCGGATCATCTGCTCGTAGTCGAGCAGGTCGGGCATCCGGTCCCCTGCCCGGTCGAGCCAGGTGTTGGCGAGCACCCCGTGGTGGCCGGGATGGGCTCCGGTGAGCAGGGTGGCGTGGTTCGGCAGGGTCACGGTCGGCAGCGAGGCCAGCGATCCCTCGCGATAGCAGACCCCCTCCGCCACCAGCCCGGCGATGGTGGGCACCTCCCCGGCGTCGATGGCGTCGACCAGCAGGTTGGCGTTCAGCCCGTCGAGCAGGAAGACGATCACGTGCTCCACGGTCTCCCCGGTGAGCAGCCGGTCGTCGACGGTGCCGTCCTGGCCCGACAGCAGCCGCCCGGACTCGTCGGGGGTGCACCCCAGCAGCGAGGCGATGGTGGGAGCCACGTCGACGCCCCGCAGGTGCCGGTCGACGATGCCCTCGGCGACGACGCCGGCGCCGCTGGCGACGAAGCCCGCCCTCGACTGCACCGCCCCGAGGCTGCCGTGCTCGCCCAGGTTGCCCTTCACGTTGAAGGCCGCGGTGCGGAGCGCGATCACGTCGGGGGCTGCGGGGTGGTCGAACAGCTGGGCGATCTGGTCGGCGGCGTAGGGGTAGGCATTGGTGGGGTGTGCCGGGAAGCGGCTGGCGCGCTCGGTGGCCAGCCCGATGAAGCGGTCGGTGGCCTGGTCGCCGATCGGGTCCGCGCCCTCGCCAGCGTCGAGCTCGATGGCGCCGGGGGTCCGCACCAGCTCACGCCACCCGAGGGTCGACGCCACCCGGTAGCGGTCCGGGCCCCGCCGGGAGATCACCATCTCCACCCGCTCGGTGTCGCCGACCAGGGCCGCCTCTGCCGCGTCGATCATTGGCCGGACACTAGTGGCCCACGAGCGCGGGCAACCGGCGCCGTGGGAGGATGCGGGCCGTGCTCGCCGACGACGGTCGCCACCAACCGGGCGACGACCCGCTGTGGAACGAGTCCTGGTATCTGGACTTCTGGCGGCCCGACGGCTCGCTCGGGGGCTACGTGCGCCTGGGCCTCTACCCCAACCTCGGCCGCAGCTGGTACTGGGCGTGCCTGGTCCGCGAGGGCCTGCCGCTGGTGACGGTGATCGAGCACGAGGCGCCACTGCCGAAGCCACCCGGGCTGGAGCTGCGCTTCTCCGGCCTGTGGACCGACGTGGTCGCCGGCGAGGCCCTGAGCCACATGAGCGTCGGGCTCGAGGCGTTCGGCCTGGCGCTCGACGATCCCACCGAGGTCTACCGGACCGGCCGCGGTGACCCCGTGCCGCTGGGCTTCGACCTGGAGTGGGACACCGACGGCGCGGTGTTCGAGTACGACGTGACCACGCGGTACGAGGTGCCCTGCCGGGTGCACGGCGAGATCCTGGTCGGTCAGGAGACCATCGAGCTCGACGGCTGGGGCCAGCGGGACCACTCCTGGGGCGTGCGCGACTGGTGGCAGATCGGCTGGTGCTGGCACTCGGGACGCCTCGACGACGGCGCTCCGTTCCACGCGACGATCGTCGACGATCGGGCCTGGAGCATCGGCTACGTCGGTGCCGACGCGGCCCCGATCGGGACCGGAGCACTGACGGCCGACCTGGACGACGAGGGCCTGGCGCGTTCGGCGAGGATCCGCCTGGACGACCTCTACCTGGCGCTGGAGCCGGTGTCGTGGTCGCCGGTGCTGCTGACGGCCCCCGACGGTCGGGTGTCGCGCCTGGCCCGAGCGCTGGTGCGCTACACCGCCGCCGACGGCCGCACCGGCTGCGGCTGGCTCGAGCTGAACCAGCCCCAGGGGACGAGCAACGGGGTCTGACCCCCCGATCGGGCTGGGGTCTGACCCCCCGAGCTCAGACGGCGACGGTGTCGGCCCGGGCGGGATCGCGCCCGATGCGGCGCTCGGCATAGGTGCTGAGGCCGAGGACGAGCACGAAGGCGCCGATCGCCAGCAGGGTGGGCCAGAGGAAGTCCGAGGTGGTGTCGGCCCAGCCCAGCCCGGTGCCCGAGATCAGCTCGGCCTCGTCGTCGCTGATGACGCCGACGCCGTTGGGCCAGGGCCACAGCACCCGGATGCTGCCCACCATCAGCCCGGTCAGGGCCGCGAGCACCGCGTCGGCGAAGCGCCGCAGCAGCCAGCTGAGCAGGGTCGAGAACAGGGCCAGGCCGACCACCGCGCCACCGGCGAACACCAGGATCTGGACCAGGTCGCGCTCGTTGATCGCGCCGAGAACCGGGGCGTACATCCCGAGCATGAGCAGCAGGAACGAGCCCGAGATCCCCGGCAGGATCATGGCACAGATGGCCAGGGCGCCGGCGCCGACGAACTGCCACGGCGCGGGGTCGACGACCGAGCCGCCCTGCAGGCCGAGCACCGCGAAGGTGACCAGTGCGACCGCGGCGCCCAGCGCGCAGATCTCCGCCGACCAGTGGCGGATCATGCGGATGGCGATGATCACCGATGCCGCGACCAGGCCCAGGAAGAGCCCGGCCATCTCCTCTGGGTGGTCGTGGAGGAGGTCCTCGATGAGCTGCGAGAGCGCCAGCAGCGCGGCGCCGATCCCCGCCAGGAGCGGCAGCAGGAACATCCACTCGATTGCTCGCAGGCGCTCCATGGCGCCATGCAGGTCGATCTTCACCAGCCGTCCGAGCGCGGTTGCTCCGGTGTGCACGTTGTCCACCAGCCGGTGGTAGATGCCGAGGACGAGCGCGATGGTGCCTCCGGACACCCCGGGCACGATGTCGGCGGCGCCCATGCAGAACCCCCGGACCACCTGCATCGCGACCGCGGGCGCAGCAGCTCTCGGTCGGTTCATCCCCATCAATCGGTCAGTGTACGCCCGGGCTGAGCTGGCCCCGGGTGCCCGGCCGGGGTCCGTCAGGCCTGGGCCCAGCCCTCCACCAGGTTGACCATTCCCGCGGTGGAGGTGGCGATGAACAGCTCGTCGTGGGCGGGGTCGCCGTGATCGAGCCAGCCGAGCACGGACTCCACGATCGCCGCCACCAGGGTGGCCATGGCCCAGGACCGCAGCTCGGGCTTGATGGCCCGACCCACCCGCTCGTCGGCGATGGCCACCAGCACCTCACGCACCTCGTGGGCGTAGGCGGCGAAGGCGGGCTCGGTCATGGCGTGGTCCCACAGCAGCCGGTAGCCGTCGGGGTTGGCTCGCGCCGCGGTCATGTGGGTGCGCATCACCGCGTCGCCCGAGCCGCTGTCGCGCAGCTCGGTCCACGACTCGTCGAGCAGCTGCAGGATCTGGTCGAGGACCGCGCGGTAGAGCGCCTCCTTCGACTCGAAGTGGCGGTAGAGCAGGACCCGGGTCACCCCGGCCTCGATGGCCACGTCGTTCATGGAGGTATCGGCGAA
>JBFKRY010000169.1:0-8177 GCA_041636995.1 Acidimicrobiales bacterium
CATCCGGGAGGACGAGGACGCGGCCCGGGCCCTCGGCAAGAACGTCTTCGCCTACAAGCTCCAGAGCCTGGTGATCGGCGGGCTCATCATGGCCCTGGCCGGCATGCTCGACGCCTTCGACACCGGCTTCGTCGAGACTCAGCAGTTCCGTCCCCAGACCACGTTCTTCATCTGGACGGTGTTGATCCTGGGCGGCGCGGCGTCGATGTGGGGGCCGCTGGTGGGTGCGGTGACGTTCTGGTTCGTGATCATCTTCGTCGAGGAGCTGCTCCGCCAGATGGTCAACTCCGGCTGGGTGCCCGACTGGCTGCTCCAGTCGAGCGACGTGGCGAGCGTCAGGCTCATCATGATGGGCATCATGTTGGGGGTCCTGATGATCTGGAGACCCCAGGGCCTGGTGGGTAAGAAGGAGGAGGCACAGATCGATGTCCGCTGAGCCAGTCGGAACGGTGACCGACCCCCGCGAGGCGATGCGCGGCGTCGAGGCCCAGCCCGGCTCGCGGAAGCCGGATCCGATCCTGGTGATCGACGACCTGGTGCGGCGCTTCGGTGGTCTTCGCGCCGTCGGCGTCGATCACCTCGAGGTCCAGCGGGGCATCATCACCGCGTTCATCGGCCCAAACGGGGCCGGCAAGACCACTCTGTTCAACCTGATCACCGGCTTCGACACCCCCCAGCAGGGCCAGTGGCGATTCGACGGCAAGCCGCTCGCCGGCTGGTCTCCCCATACGATCGCCCAGGCCGGGATGGTCCGCACCTTCCAGCTCACCAAGTCGCTGGCGAAGATGACCGTCATCGACAACATGCTCCTCGGCGCCGCTCACCAGCGGGGCGAGTCACTGCTGCAGGCCCTGCTCCCGGCGCGCTGGCGCGACCAGGAGGTGGCCATCACCGAGCGCGCCGAGGAGCTCCTGACCCGGTTCAACCTCATCCACATGCGCGACGAGTACGCCGCCACCATGTCGGGAGGGCAGCGGAAACTCCTCGAGATGGCGCGGGCGCTGATGGCCGAGCCCACGCTGATCCTGCTCGACGAGCCCATGGCCGGGGTCAACCCCGCGTTGGTGCAGTCGCTGCTCCAGCACGTCGAGGCCTTGCGGGACGAGGGCGTGAGCGTGCTCTTCATCGAGCACGACATGGACGTGATCATGGGCATCTCGGACTGGATCGTGGTGCTCGCCGAGGGCGAGGTCATCGCCGAGGGGACCCCCGACGAGGTGTCCCAGAACGTGGCGGTGATCGACGCCTACCTGGGCACGACGCTGGGCGGGCCGAGTCCCTACGAGGACGGCCAGAGCGATGCCTGAGCCGGTCCTGATCGCCGAGGATCTGGTGGCCGGCTATCTGCCCGGCGTGGACATCCTGACCGGCTGCAACTTCGAGCTGCACGAGGGCGAGCTGGTGGGGATCATCGGCCCGAACGGCGCCGGGAAGTCCACCTTGGTCAAGGCCATGTTCGGTCTGGTCGAGGTGCGCAGCGGGAGGGTGCTCCTGAAGGGCGACGACATCACCAACTGGGCGGCCCACGACCTGGTGGCCAAGGGCGTGGGATTCGTGCCCCAGACCGAGAACGTCTTCCCGTCGCTCACCGTGGTGGAGAATCTCGAGATGGGCGCCTACCAGCTCCAGTCGGATCAGGTGGGCCAGCGGGTGGACATGGTGTACGAGCTGTTCCCCCGGTTGGGCGAGCGATCGGGCCAGCGGGCCGGCCTGCTGTCCGGCGGCGAGCGCCAGATGCTGGCGATGGGCCGGGCGCTCATGATGCAGCCCGCGGTGCTGCTGCTGGACGAGCCCTCGGCGGGCCTGTCACCGGCGCTGCAGATCGAGGTCTTCGAGAACGTGGCCTTGATCAACGACTCCGGGGTCTCGATCGTGATGGTGGAGCAGAACGCCACCCGCTGCCTGAAGATCAGCGACCGGGGCTACGTGCTCGACGAGGGCAAGAACGCCTACGACGGCACCGGCGAGAGCCTGCTGCACGACCCGAAGGTGATCGAGCTCTATCTGGGCACCCTGGCCCAGACCTGACCCCGCACGCGTCGAGGGCCCCGGCCGGAGCCGGGGCCCTCGCTCACGAAGCGGTCAGGAGGCGCTGAAGGTCAGCTCGTCGATGACCTGCTGCACCCCGTCGGCGTCGTACTCGTAGACGTCGTAGACACCGACGCTGGGCTCGCCGACATCGAGGAAGTCGATCAGGCCCGAGGCGCCGTCGTAGTCGATGTCCGCGCCACCCGCCAGCAGCTCGACGCACTCGGCGTACTGCGAGCACTTCTCGCCGCCGATGGAGACGTCGACCATCGCCGCGGCGATGTCGGCCGGCTCGTTCGAGCCCGAGGCCTGGGCCCCCAGCGCGATGAGGATGGCGCAGTCGTAGGCCTGGGCGGAGAAGATGGTGTCAACGCCAGGTGCATAGGCCGCGAACGCATCCGGGAAGAAGCTGGCGCCGCTGCCGGGAGCAGCCGAGGGCTGGGTGCCCTTGATGCTCTCGGCCACCGACGGGTTGGCCTCGTCGATCGCCGCGCCCAGCTCACCGGTGGCCATGCCGTCGGTGATGTAGATCTGGATCTCGTCGGGACCCACGCCCTGCTCGATCATGGTCTGCAGGACCTGGATTCCCTCCTCGAAGGCCACCAGCACCACCGCATCGGGACCCGACGCCACCACGTCCTGGACGATGTCGTCGAAGCTGGTCGCCTCGGGCGCGTACGGCGTGTTGTAGACGATGGTGCCGCCACCGTTCTCGATGGCCGGCTCGAAGAACGCGTTGAACCCCACGCCGTAGTCGTCGGCACGGGACACGACTGCGATGTTCGTGAACCCGTCGTCGAGCACCACTTCGGCGAGCGCCGGGGCCTGGAGGTCGTCCGACGGGGCGGTCCGGAAGTAGAACCCGTCGTCACCGGAGGTCCCCAGACCCGCGGCGGTGTTGGACGGCGAGCACTGCACCACCCCGGCCGAGGTGATCTTGTCGATCACCGCACCGGAGATGCCCGACGCGGCCGCGCCGATGATGGCATCGACGTTCTCCGATGCCAGGAGCCGGTCGACGGTGGTGTTGGCGATGTCGGGATCGGTCCCCGAGTCGCCCGGCGACAGCTCGACCCCCACGCCGTTGGCGCCGCCGGCGGCGTTGATGTCGCAGATGGCGAGATCCACGCCCTCCAGCAGCGGCGCGGACAGGAACGCCAGGGCACCAGTCTCGGGCAGCAGGGTCCCGATGTTCAGGCCGCCCTCGTCGGCGCTGCAGTCCTCACCGGGACCATAAGCAGGCTCCGGCTCCGGCTCGGGCTCGGGCTCCGGCTCGGGCTCCGGTTCCGGCTCGGGCTCCGGCTCCGGCTCCGGCTCGGGCTCGGGCTCGGGCTCGGGCTCGGGCTCCGGCTCGGGCTCGCCGGTGTCGTCGGTGGCGACCGGCTCGTCGTCGTCGTCCCCACATGCCGCCACGATCAAGGCAAAAGCCAGCAAGATCGCGAGCAGGCGCAACAGCGTCTTACTCATGTCGATGGATCCCTCCAGGAAGCGGAACCGGCTCGGAACCGGGCCCTTTTCGAGCCTGCCTCCGCAGGCGATCCCAAGAGGCTAGGGCCAGCGCTCCCCGAAACCAAGCCGCCCCCGCCTCGGCGCCGCTCAGGCGCCGAGCCCGCTGCGATCGAGGACCACCCCGAGCTCGTCGACGATGCCGGTGTAGAACGGTCCGAACTCGGCATAGACCGCCGACGCCTCGTCGAAGCGCATGGTGTAGACGACTGCCTTCAGGTCGTCGGGACGCTCGCAGAACAGGGTCACTCCCCACTCGTAGTCGTCGATCCCGGTGGATCCGGTGATCAGCTGCAGCACCCGGCCGCTGAAGCGGCGGCCGGACGCCCCGTGCTCGTACATGAGCTCCTTGCGGGTGTCGTAGTCGAGGGTGAACCAGTTCTGGTCGACGTCGCGGCGCTTGCTCATCGGGTAGAAGCACCATGCCGGCTTGCCCTCGGGGGGCAGCTGCGGGTACAGCCGGGCCTGGCGCATCTCCTCGGGCACGCCGGCGGCATACTCGCTGATCTCGGTGAGCGAGACGTACGAGTCCACGATGTCGAGCCCGGCGGCGGTCAGGTCGGTCTGCAGCCGGCGCAGCCGCCAGAGGTCCTCCGACAGCGCCATGAACGCCAGGTCGGCCTTGTGGCCCAGGATCGCCACCGGGATCACCTGATCGCCGTCGGCGACGGCCTTCTCCACCGCGGCCTCGACCGCGGCTCGCTCCGCCAGCATCCCGACCCTGGCGAACAGGTGCAGCACGCCGAGACCGACCGAGGGGGTCACCGGACCTGACATGGAGGCGAGTGTAGGACCGAGCGGTCAGGCCTCGTCGCCCTGCACGATCGACGTGCCCCCGAAGCCCACGTACACCCGGCCCGGGATCTCCGGGTCGCCGGTGATCGCGTTGACCTTCTTGTAGAGCCCCGCCGGGGCGTCGGCGATGCGCTCCCAGGACGCCATCATGTCCGAGGACCGGTAGATGCCCCGGCGGCCGTCGACGCGGCCCGAGAGGTACACGGTCGGCGAGCTGCTGCCGTCGAGGGGGGCGCCGTAGCCCACCACGTCCACCTCGCTGGTGCCCTCGATCGCGGTCCAGGTCTCGCCGGCGTCGGTGCTCTCGAACAGCGGGAACGCGCCCTCCAGCAGGAAGCCGGGGGAGTAGAGCAGGTGGCCGGCCTCGCCGGGGACCGCGCTCAGCTGGGCGTTGAACCAGCCCACGGTCCACCCCGCCGGAAGACCGTCGGCGGAGACCACCTGCCAGCTGGCCCCGCCGTCGTCGGAGCGGTAGAGGCCCAGGTCGGCGTGGAAGAGGTAGAAGCGCCCGCCGGTGACCGGGTCGGCCACCAGGATCTCTCGCTGGAGGTAGTACTCGAAATGCGAGCCGCCGTTGTAGCCCCCGTCCTCGTCTCGCCGCTCCTCGGTGCCCGGGAGGAGGACCCGCTCCCAGGTCTGGCCCCGGTCGGTGGTGCGGTGCAGCGCCCCGTTCCAGGTGGGCAGCCAGACCATGACGTCGGGATCGGCGGCGTCGACCGCGATGTTGCCGAAGCGCAGCTCGTCGGGATGCGTGCCCGCCGCGTAGGACCCGAACGGGACCCAGCTGCGGCCGCCGTCGCCCGAGAAGCCGGACCGATAGGCCTCGCCGTCGGCCTCGCAGCAGAACCGGGCGTCGGCCACGACCGCGGCGACGAAGCCGGGCTGGGCGGCGGTGGTGGCCAGGTCCCAGCCGGAGTTGAGCCGGTTGCTGGGCCCGATGACCGCGCCGGAGGCACCCTCGGGCGGCACCCGGAACAGGGCCCGATCCCACGACGCGGCCACCACCACGTCGGACTCGGGAACCACCAGGTCGTTGATCACGATCTCCTCGACGCCGTCCACCCGGCACTCCAGCACCGCCTCGCCGGCGGCGATGTCGGGCACGGCCCAGATGCCGAAGCCCTCCGGGATCCACAGGGTCCCGGGGTCCAGGGGATCCAGCTCGGGGCTCGACCCGGTGAAGAGGGTGAAGTCGTAGGTGTCCATCCAGGGGATGGAGGGGCACTCGAACCGCAGCGGCAGCCGACGCCAGCTGGCCCCACCGTCGGTGCTGCGCCAGAGGTGGTTCAGGGCGGCCACCACCACCTGGTTCCCGTCCGGACCGACCGCCAGGCCTCGCAGCTCCTCACCCGACAGCTCCTCGACCACGGTGATCTCCCCGGTGGCGGGGTCGTAGCGATGGACGGTGCGGTCGTCGACGCTGACCGCCCACAGGACCCCGGCCCCGTCGAGCTCGGCGTCGAAGGGCCGTCCGGCGACCTCCCACAGCAGCTCCCACGAGGCCCCGTCGTCCACGCTGTGGAAGACCCCGGCGCCCGAGACCCCGATGTAGACCACGCCGGGGCCGGTCACCACCCACTCGACGCCGCGCTGGTCCACGATCGAGGCATTGCCCCGGGGTGCGGTGGCCACGGGCTCGAAACTGACACCCCCGTCCCGGCTGCGCCACAGCCCCTCGGAGCCCCCGAGCCAGACGTCGTCGGCGTCGTCGGGGGCCACCGCCATGCGCTCGCCCCCGTTGCGGCTGAGGCCGTTGCCGTGGGTCACCACCGGCTGGTTCGACGAGGTCCAGGTCTCACCGCCGTCGCGGCTCACCAGGACCCGGCCCCGCCGGGACCCCGGACCGGCGTTGTCGTCGCTCTCGCCCGCGGCCAGGTAGATGCGGTCGGGGTCCGTGGGTGCCAGGGCCACCGAATCGACCGCGTAGTCGTTCTCCTTGGGATCCTGCACCCGGTCCGCCAGCAGCAGCTGCTGCCAGGTGCGGGTGGCGCGGTCGTAGCGGTAGGCCCCGCCGACGTCGGTGCGGGCGATGACGGGCTCCCCGCTCGGGTGGATCTCCATGCCCTTGACCCAGCCGCCGCCGCCGATGGACCGCACCGACCAGGTGTAGGCCGGCGAGGCGTCCTCGACGGCTCGGGGCCCGGGGCTCTCCGGATCGACCGAGAACGAGCCGCCGGTGCCGGACAGATCGGCGCCGAGGGGCACCCCGGAGCTGTCGAAGCCGGGGCTGCCCGGGGCGGTCACCGGGGCCGGCTCGCCGTCGAAGGTCCCGGACAGGACCGCGACCAGCGCGGCGGAGCCCGCGAAGGCCAAGAGGACGGCGACCGCCCAGATGACACGTCTCATCGGCGGTCGGGATCAGCCGGTCCTTCGGCGGAGGGGGTGACGTGGCGTTCCAGCGCCGCCGGCGCGTAGAGCTTGAGGCGCCCGCCCCGGGCGAACCCGGCGAGCTGGAGGTTGGCGGCCCGGGCGGTGTCGACCGCCAGGGCCGAAGGGGCGCTCACTGCGACCACCGCGGCGAAACCCCCGGCCCAGGCCTTCTGGACCATCTCGAACGAGGCCCGACCCGAGACGAACAGCCCCAGGTCGCCGGCCGGCAGCCGCCCCTCGAGCAGGAGGCGTCCCACCACCTTGTCCACGGCGTTGTGGCGACCGATGTCCTCCCGCACCAGGGCGACGCGGCCACCGCGGTCGAAGGCGGCAGCAGCGTGGACCCCGCCGGTGGTGGCGAACAGCTCCTGGCTGGCCAGCACCGCCTCGGGTACCGCGGCCAGGACGTCGAGGGGGAACGGCTCCACCCCGTCGAGCCGGTCGAGCCGGTCGGCCAGGTTGGCGATGGCCTCGGCGCCGCACAGGCCGCACGAGCTGCTCGTGGTGCCCAGCCGCGGCGTGGGCGTGGGGGCCCGGCCGCCGGTCTCGACGGCCACCGCGTTGAAGTCGGTCTCGACCGCGGGCCCCAGGGAGCAGTACCGGATGCCGGTGACCGGATGGCCGGCGAGCAGCCCCTCGCCGTGACAGAAGCCGACGGCCAGGTCGAAGTCGTCGCCAGGGGTGCGCATGGTGGTGCTGACCAGGGTGCCGTCGAGCTGGATCGACAGCGGCTCCTCGACGATGAGATCGTCGGGCTCGCGGCCGAGCGCGCCGTCGAACACCCAGGTCAGCACCTTCTCGGACCGCCCACGAGCCATGTGCAGCAGGGTACCCGTCGGTCCGGAGCCGTCAGGCGCGGCTGAGGGTGGCGTCGAGGTGGGCCTGCAGCTCGTGGCCGACCGCGGCCATCTGGATGGCGTAGCGCATCTCGTCCCGGCTCACCTGGAGGTCGCGCACCACCGAGTCGACGTGCTTGGCCGTCGGTGTCTGCAGCACCGTGGTCGACGACATCATCAGCCTGGTGTCCCGGATCTCGACGTCGAGGACCTCGACGATCCCGGTGGGCTGGGCGATGACGAACTCGGCCCTGCCGGGGTCGATGGGCCGCAGGTAGCCGGTCTCGGCGTGCAGTGGCGCCCCGGTGCTGGCGTCGCGGGTGCGCTGGGTGTAGGCGATGAACGGCTTCCCCACGTGGGTGTAGGTCGCGACCTCGAGGTACTCGAAGTCGTCGATGTCGGGATACCGCCCTGCGCCCTTGCCCTTCCAGCTCCCCAGCACGAAGGCCAGCGGCTCCAGGGCCGGGTGCAGGGCCGGGCCGGCGTTCATGCACGACATCCTGTCGCATGGGTGCCATCGGCGAAAGTGACCCGCGACGGCCAGAGCTCGGCGGCTCCGCACCGATTGCGAGCGCCAGCGAGCCATCGGCGCGGAACCCCGCTGGCCGCTGCGCAGCAGCTCGGCCAGCGGGACCACGTTGA
>JBFKRY010000170.1:0-8147 GCA_041636995.1 Acidimicrobiales bacterium
CCGACCTCGTCGATGGCCTCGGACACGTCCGTCAGCCGATCTCTTCCTGGCGGTAGCTGAGCCCGGTCTCGTACTCGCTCTCGGGCTCGGAGTCGAGGTTCATCGTGATGTTGAACTTGTTGCCCCAGTTGAAGATCCCGCAGGCGTAGACCATCTCGACGATCTCGTCGTCGCTGAAGTGCTCCCGCAACGACTCGAAGAACGAGTCGGTGACGGTGTGGGGATCGAGGGCGATGCGCTCGGCGAGCGACACTCCCAGCGCCTCTCGGGGGGTGAGCTCCTGTCCGGGCTGGGGCTGGTGGGCCATGCAGGCCGCTTCCCTGGGACCGACTTCACCGCGCACGGCGGTGGTACGAACGGTCATTCAATAGGCGCAGTCGTTGATCTGGCCAGTCTTCAGCCGCATGAGCTCGTGGATGTGGGGCTCGACCGAGCCCATGCCGAAGAACGAGGCGAACACCGGGACGATGGCCTTGAGCATCTCGGGGTTGCGGCCGATGACGCCGAACATCGCAGCGTCGCCCCACCAGCCGTCGCGGCCCTCCTGCAGGATCTGGTTGACGTCGGCGTCGGGACTCTCGCCCGGCGCCAGCGGTTGGATTCTCGATGCCATGGAGGTTCCCCCTGGACGACGGCAGTGCCCTCGTTTTCTAGCGCATGCCCCAAAACCGGTGCAACGGCTCATCCCCAGCGCGGCGAGGACCGCCTAGGGTCCAGCGGATGAACGAGGGGAGCCGGCCACCGTCCTGGCCGCGCCGACCGAAGTGGCAGCAGTGGGTGCCGGCCCTGGAGCGGGCCCGGGTGCTGCGCCGGGCCCGGCCGCACGACATCGGCGCCGACGTGGTCGCCGGTGTGGCAGTGGCCGCGCTGCTGGTGCCCCACGGCCTCGCCTACGCGGAGCTCGCCGGGGTCCCGGCGGTGACCGGGCTCTACACCACGGTCGCCGCCTTGCTCGCCTACGCGGTGTTCGGACCCTCGCGCATCCTGATGCTGGGGCCCGACTCGTCGCTGGCGCCGCTGATCGCGGCGTCGCTCGTGCTCGTCGGCGCCGACGACGATCCGTCGCAGGCCATCGCGGCGGCGGGCATGCTGGCCCTGCTCACCGGGGTTCTCTGCATGGGGGCCGGGGTGGCGCGCCTGGGGGCCATCGCCGAGCTGTTGTCACGGCCGGTTCGGGTGGGCTACCTCAACGGTCTGGCCATCGTCATGATCGTCAGCCAGCTCCCGAAGCTCGCCGGCTTCTCGGTGTCGGGAGAGACCACGCTCGCGGAGCTCGTCGATTTCATCCAGGGCCTGGGCGACGGGCTCGCCGATGGCACCGCGCTGCTCGTCGGCCTGGGCTGTCTGGTGGTGATCGTCTTCATGGCGCTGCGGTTCCCCCGGATGCCCGGGGTGCTGGTGGCGATGGTCGGCGCCACCGTGGTGGTCGCGGTGTTCGACCTGGCCGCGGAGGGTGTCCCCGTCGTCGGCGAGGTACCCGACGGCTTCCCCGCCCCCGCCTGGCCCGGTGTCGAGCCCGGCGACATCCCGGAGCTGCTGATCTCCGCGGCCGGCGTCGCCCTGCTCACCCTCAGCGACACCACCGCGCTGTCGCGGGGCTTCGGGGCCCGCTCGGGCGACATGGCCGACCCCAATCACGAGATCATCGCGCTGGGCGCAGCGAACGTGGCCACCGGCTTCTTCCAGGGGTTCCCGGTGAGCGCCAGCACCAGCCGCACCACCGTGGCCGAGGCCAGCGGGGGTCGGACCCAGCTGCTCGGCGTCGTCGGCGCGGTGCTGGTCCTGGCGTTGCTGGTCGGTGGGGGAGGGCTGGTCGAGGACCTCCCCTCCGCGGGTCTGGCGGCGGTGGTCATCGCCGCGGGCCTCAAGCTGTTCGACCTGGCGTCGCTGCGCTGGCTGGCGCGAGTTCGCCGGACCGAGTTCCTCCTGTCGGTCGCGGCAAGCCTGGGCGTCGTCGTCATCGGCGTCCTCGAGGGCATCGTGGTCGCGACGTTGCTGTCGCTGGGCAACTTCGTACGGCGACTGTGGCGGCCCTACGACGCGGTCCTCGGGCGCATCGAGCAGCGCAAGGGCTACCACGACGTCGAGCGGAACCCCCAGGCCCAGCAGATACCCGGGCTGCTGCTGTTCCGGTTCGACGCCCCGATCTTCTTCGCCAACGCCGACCACTTCGCCCGCCGCCTCTTCGGAGAGATCGACCGGGCGGACGGCCCGATCCGGGAGGTGATCCTGGCCGCCGAGCCCGTCACCGACATCGACACCACCGGCGCCGAGGTGCTGGCTCGGGTACTGCAGGAGCTCGAGCAGCGGGGCATCGACCTGACCTTCGCCGAGCTCAAGGGACCGGTCCGGGACCGCCTGCGCCGCTACGGGCTCTACGACGTGGTGGGCGACGCCCATTTCCAGCCGACGCTGGGCACCGCCATCGACTTCTACCTCGACCGCAGTGGGGTGGACTGGGTCGACTGGACCGACCGTGCGCGCGAGCGCGGACCGGCAGCCGACCACCGTGAGGATTTCTGACCCCCTCGTTTCCGCCCGAACCGGCAGGTCTGAAATCCCGAGACGGGTGCTTCAATAGCTCCTCGGCAGGCCCAGGACCTTGGTGGCGACGTAGTTGAGCACCATTTCCTGGCTCACCGGGGCGATCTTCATCAGCCGGGCCTCTCGCCAGTAGCGCTCGACGTCGTACTCCTTGGCGTAGCCGAACCCCCCGTGGGTCTGCATGGCCCGGTCGGTGCAGTCGAAGGCGGCCTCGGCGGCGAGGTACTTGGCGAGGTTGGCCTCCTCGCCACAGGGCAGGCCCGCGTCGTAGCGGGCCGACGCCAGCCGGATCATCTGCTCGGCTGCTCGCAGCCGGGCATGGCTGTCGGCGAGCGGGAACGCCAGGCCCTGGTTCTGGCCGATGGGACGCCCGAAGATCACCCGCTCCTTGGCATAGGCCACCGCTCGAGCGAGCGCCACCCTCCCGATCCCGAGGGCCTCGGCGGCGATGAGGATGCGCTCGGGGTTGAGCCCGTCCAGCAGGTAGCGGAAGCCCTCGCCCTCTTCACCCACCCGCCTGGAGACCGGCACCCGCAGCCCGTCGTAGCGGACCTCGCACGACACCACCGCGTTCCGACCCAGCTTCGGGATGGGGGTGATCTGCACCGCCGGGTCCTGCAGGTCGACCAGCAGCAGGGTCATCCCCCGAGTGGGGCTCTCGCAGCGCTCGCGGGGCGTGGTCCGCACCAGCAGCAGGCACACGTCGCACTCGGTGGCCTTGCTGGTCCATACCTTGGCTCCGCGCACCACGTACTCGTCGCCGTCGCGCTCGGCCCGGGTGGTGATGGCGGTGGTGTCGGTCCCGGCGTCGGGCTCGGTGACGCCGAAGGCCGCGTGCAGGCTGCCGTCGGCGACCTTCGGCAGGATCTCCTCGACCAGCTCGGGCGAGCCGTACTTCCGGACCGGCTCCATCCCGAAGATCGACAGGTGGATGGCCGAGCAGCCGTTCATGGCCGCGCCGCTGGCCGCGACCTCCTCGAGGACGATCGACGCCTCGGTGATGCCCTGCCCGCCCCCGCCGTGCTCGGCGGGGATGGCGATGCCGATCCAGCCGCCTTCGGCCATGGCCTGGTAGAACGCCCACGGGAACTCGTGGCGCTCGTCGCAGGCCCGCCAGTACGCGTCGGGGAATCCCGAGCACACCCGCCGGACCCCGTTGCGGATGGCGTCGTGGTCGGTGTCCGAGCGCTGGCCGGCGCTCACAGCAGGGCCTCGGGGATGTCCACGTGGCGGGCCCGGAGCCACTCGCCCAGGCTCTTGGCCTGGCCGTCCTGGCGGGTGGACGCGGCCACCCCCTCGCCCAGGATGCCCATGATCACGAAGTTGAGCGAGCGGATGGAGGCGAGCCGGTGGCGCTCCACGGGCAGATCCGCGGTCTCGGGCAGCAGCTCCCGGAACCGCTCCACGGTCAGGAACCGGTCGAGCCACGCCCAGGCCTGGTCGCTGCGCGCG
Source organism: Acidimicrobiales bacterium (assembly GCA_041636995.1). GTDB lineage: Bacteria > Actinomycetota > Acidimicrobiia > Acidimicrobiales > UBA8592 > JBFINV01. The sequence continues at coordinate 3,997 of JBFKRY010000170.1, forward strand.
AAGACGCCGAGGTTGGCGTTGCCGCCCTTGTCGCCCGACCGGGCCCCGATGATCGTGCCCAGGGGCAGCCGCTGGGTCGGCGCGCCAGGGGGCTCGGCGTCGGGCCCGGGCGTGGGCTCGACGTCGACCGCGCCGGTGGACGCGATGGAGTCCACCACGGTCCGGCCGTCGCCCAGGATCGCCACGTGCTGGGGAACCAGCGCGGGGTCGACGGTGGCCGGGGTGTAGACGCCGAACGCCCGGGGGCTGCGCTGGCTGGCCACCGCGAAGAACCCGGGGATGGTGGCGAGGCCGAGCTCGTTGACCGAGCCGCCGATGGCCCGACCCAGCTTGTGCTCGTCGGCGTCCTTCAGGGTGAGCCGCCAGATCGCCACCGCCTCCTCGTTGCTGGCCGGGTCGTCCTTGTCGGTGCGGGCCAGCTGGGTGGTGACCGAGTCGAAGTCGCCGGGCTCGTAGGGGCACGCTCGCCAGAACGCCTCGTCGAGGAGTTGGGCCTTCTCCTCGATGTCCAGACCCACCAGCGCCAGGGCCAGATCCTGGCGGTACCCGCCCAGCTCGTTCATGGCTACCTTCAGCGTGGGCGGGGGCGGCTCCCCCCGGGTGCCGCTGATGCGCACCCGGTCGGGCCCGACCTGGGCGAGCTCGATGGTGTCGAACCGGGCGGTCACGTCGGGTCCCAGGTAGGCGGGCCCTCCGATCTCGTAGAGCAGCTGGGAGGTGACGGTGCCGATCGAGACCTCGCCGCCGGTGCCGTCGTGCTTGCCGATCACCGAGGATCCGTCGGCGGCGATCTCGGCCCAGGGGAACCCGGTCCGGGCCATACCCGGGACCTCGGTGAAGAAGGAGTAGTTCCCACCGGTGGCCTGGGTGCCGCACTCGATGACGTGGCCGGCTACGACCGCGCCGGCCAGGGCGTCCCAGTCGTCGCGGGCCCAGCGGTGATGCCACGCGGCCGGTCCGCACACCACCGCGGCGTCGGTGGTGCGGCCGGTGATCACGATGTCGGCACCCATGTCGAGGGCCTCGACGATGCCCCACCCGCCGACGTAGGCGTTGGCGCTGATGAACCGCCCCGGGTCATCGATGGGCTCACCGGTCTCGAAGTGCGCCAGCTCGAGCTCGGCCAGCCGGGGCATCAGGTCGTCGCCCGAGATCGCTGCGATCGCCGGGGCCAGCCCCAGCTTCTCGGCCACCTCGGCCACCGCCTCCGCACAGCCCCGGGGGTCGAGGCCGCCGGCGTTCGCCACCACCTTGATGCCCCGATCGAGGCAGGTGCCCATCACCTGCTCCATCTGGGTGACGAAGGTGCGGGCATAGCCCCCACCAGGGCGCTTGGCCCGGGTGCGAGCCAGGATGAGCATGGTCAGCTCGGCGAGCCAGTCGCCGGTGAGGACGTCGATCGGGCCGCCCTCGACCATCTCCGCCGCGGCCGACACGCGGTCGCCGTAGAAGCCCGAGCAGTTGGCGATGCGGACCGGCTCGGTCATGCCGGCTCGTCGGCGTCGGCAGCTTCGAACGCGATCAGCAGGGCCCCGTTGTCGACCTGGTCGCCCTTGGCCACCCGGACCTCGGCGACGATGCCGTCGGCTGGAGCCTCGATGTGGTGCTCCATCTTCATGGCTTCGAGGACCACGAGGGTCTGACCCCGGTCGACCCGATCGCCTGCGGCCACCCGGACTTCCAGCACCACGCCCGGCATGGGTGCCACCAGCCCACCCGAAGGGGCCTCGACCCGAGGGGGCTCGAACCGGGGCACGATCTGCATGGTGGTGGTGCCGTGCGGCCCCGTCAGGTGCAGGGTGTCCTCGATCCGGGTCACCCGGTAGCTCCTCCGCCGGTCGGCCCACTCGACGTCGAGGTGCTCCGGGGACCAGCCGTGGATGCGCGCCGTGCCCTTGTCGGCGTCGTAGCCGAGCACGAAGGTGCCGTCGCGCCGGGCCCGGTAGTGGATGGTCACCCGGCGCTCGCCGACCGCGAACACCACCCGCTCCGGTGGCAGCCGGGCGTTCCGGTAGCCGCTCCGGACCCGGTCGAGCACCTGCGCCGAGCCCCGGTTGGCCGCCTGGAGCCACATGGCGGCGGCCACCCCGAGCCGGCCGAGCTCGTCGTCGTCGAGGACCCGCCGGGGTGGGGGACCGGCCCGCTCGACGAAGTCGGTGGTGGTGTCACCGGCGAGGAAGTCGGGGTGCCGAAGGGTGGCGACCAGGAAGTCCCGGTTGGTGGTGACCCCGCCCACGTGCAGCCGGGCCAGCGCCAGCGCCAGCCGGCCGGCGGCCTCGTGCCGGGTCGGCGCGTGGGCGACCACCTTGGCGAGCATGGGGTCGAACTCGACGCCGACCACCGAGCCCACATCGACCCCGGTGTCCCAGCGCACCTCCGGATCGGCCGCGGGCGCGAACGCGTCGACGGTGCCGGTGGCGGGGAGGAAGTCGTTGGCCGGATCCTCCGCGTAGAGGCGGGCCTCGATGGCGTGACCGGAGAAGACCACGTCGCCCTGGTCGTATCCCAGGGGCTCGCCCATGGCGATGCGGAGCTGCTCGCGGACGAGGTCGATGCCGGTCACCTCCTCGGTGACCGGGTGCTCCACCTGCAGCCGGGTGTTCACCTCGAGGAAGGCGAACTCGCCCGTCTCGTCGTCGACGAGCAGCTCGACGGTTCCGGCCGACGCGTAGCCGAGGGCCCGGGCCAGGCCCAGCGCGGCCTCGCCCATGGCGGCGCGGGCGGCGTCGTCGATCGCGGGCGACGGCGACTCCTCGATGATCTTCTGGTGGCGCCGCTGGATGGAGCACTCGCGCTCACCCAGGTGCACCAGGTTGCCGTGAGCGTCGCCGAGGATCTGGATCTCGACGTGGCGGGCCCGGGGCACGTAGCGCTCGAGGAAGACGGTGTCGTCGCCGAAGCTGGCCCCGGCCTCCCGCCGCGCCGAGGCCACGGCCTCCATGAGCTCCCCGGCCGACCACACCACCCGCATACCCTTGCCGCCCCCTCCCGCGGCGGCCTTGACGAGCAGGGGGTAGCCGACGGTGTCCGCCGCCTCCAGGTCGTCGGTGGACACGAGGGTGGGTACCCCGGCGCTGTCGGCGACCCGCTTGGCGGCCAGCTTGTCGCCCATGGTCTCGATGACGGCGGGTGACGGGCCCACCCAGGTCAGGCCCGCGCCGGCCACGTCGGCGGCGAAGGGGGCGTTCTCGGCCAGGAAGCCGTACCCGGGGTGCACCAGGCTGGCCCCGGTGACGCGGGCGGCGTCGATGACGGCTCCGCCGTCGAGGTAGGAGCCCGGCAGCCGGACCGCCTCGTCGGCCTCGCGCACGAATGGGGCCCCGGCGTCGGCATCGACGTAGACGGCCACGCATCCCAGCCCCATGGCCCGCGCCGACCGGAAGACCCGCCGGGCGATCTCGCCCCGGTTGGCCACCAGGACCGCGTTCTCACTCACAGCCGGAAGACGCCGTAGGCGGGAGCTCCCTCGACGGCCCGGTTGCGGACGACGGACAGGCACAGACCGAGCACCTCCCGGGTGTCGCGGGGGTCGATGATCCCGTCGTCGCTGATGGCGCCGCTGGCCACCAGCGCCAGCGACCCCTTCTCCTGGATGCGCTCGACCTCGGCGACCACCTCGGCGTCCTCCTCCTCGTCGAACGGGAGCCCCTTGCGGGCCGCCCGGCCCCGGCGCACGATCGACATCACCCCGGCGATCTGCTTCGGGCCCATGACGGCGATCTTGGCGGTGGGCCACAGGAAGGTGAACCGATTTCCGAAAGCCCGCCCTGACATGCCGTAGGTGCCGGCCCCGTACGACGAGCCGATGATCACGGTCAGGTGCGGGACGGTGGAGTTCGTGACCGCGTTGATCATCTGCGATCCCTTCTTGATGATGCCGTCGGCCTCGTAGTCCTTGCCGACCATGTAGCCGGTGATGTTCTGGACGAACACGAGCGGGATGTCGATCTGGTTGCAGAGCTGGATGAAATGAGCCGCCTTCTGGGCCGAGTCGGGGTAGATGACCCCGTTGTTCCCGAGGATCCCCACCGGGTAGCCGTGGATCGACGCCCAGCCGCAGATCAGGGTGGGGCCGTAGCGGGCCTTGAACTCCTCGAACCGGGAGTCGTCGACGGTGCGGGCGATGATGTCGCGCACGTCGACGGGCTGGC
>JBFKRY010000171.1:0-7913 GCA_041636995.1 Acidimicrobiales bacterium
CTCGACGCTCTCCTGGCGGGCCTCCTCGATGAAGGCGCAGGTGTTGACCACCACCAGGTCGGCGTCGGCGGCCGAGGGCGCGGACCGGTACCCGTCGGCCTCGAGGGTGCCGGCGAGCTTGTCGGAGTCGACCTGGTTCTTGGGACACCCGAGGGTCTCCACCCAGTAGCGCTGGCCCACGGATCGAGGCTATCGGCCACCACCGCCAGCCAGCCCCGGGGGTCAGACCCCCCGGGGTCAGACCCCGGATACGAGCAGCAGGTAGCCGTCCTCCATGGTGGGCTCGACAGCCAGGGCCCCTGGCGGGGGGTCGCCCACGCAGCGATGGCTCCCGTCGGGCTGGCGCCAGGCCCGCACCGCGCCCGGCGAGGCCTCGGGAGCGATCCAGACCCGTCCGCGAGCGCGCTCGGTCAGGCCGGCGGCAGTGCCCGAGAACCGCACCCGCCCGTCGGCGATCACCACCACCTGGCTGCTGATGGCGGCGGCCTCGTCGGTCATGTGGGTCGACACCACCACGGTGGCATCCGCGCCCAGCCGGGACAGCTGGTCGCGCAGCTGCAGCCGCTGGTCCGGGTCGAGCCCGGCGGCAGGCTCGTCGAGCACCAGCAGCCGGGGGCGCCCGAGCAGGGCCTGGGCCAGGCCGAGGCGCCGCACCATCCCGCCGCTCAGGGTCTTCACCCGGTCCCGAGCCCGGTCGCGCAGGTTCACCGCGTCGAGCACCCGGTACACCTCGCGGTGACGGCGCCGGCGGTCGTGGTGCTCCTTGCAGATGGCGAGGTAGTCGACCACGTCGAACACCGTGGCCCGGGGGGCGAAGCGGGGCTCCTGCGGCAGGTAGCCGAGCCGGCGCCGGGCCTCGGTCCGGTCGGGCTCGATCCGCACGTCGAGCCCGTCGAGGTGGATCGAGCCCGCGGTGGCCCGCTGGACGGTGGCGATGCTGCGCAGCAGGGTGGTCTTGCCGGCGCCGTTGGGCCCGAGCACGGTGATCACCCCGCCCACCGCGGCCAGCGACACGTCGCGGAGCGCCTCCCGCGGCCCGTAGCGGTGCGAGACCCCGTCGACCCGCAGCGACGCCGCGCTCACGGGTGCAGCTCCGCCTGCTCGAAGACCTCCCGCCGGACCGCCAGCAGGACCCCGGCCACCAGCGCCAGCGCCAGGTACAGCGGTTGAGCCGGGCCGCCGAAGAGCGCCAGGTCGTCGGCGAGGCGGGTCACTGCGATGACGATGGCCAACCACCCGCCGGCGACGAGGCCGGCGGCGAGGCGGGTGGGCACCGCGGTGGCGAGGGCCAGGGTGGCCGTGGTCAGCGCCAGCGCGGGGAGCATCCAGGCCAGGACCCGCAAACCGTGGTCCGGGGCGATCAGGATGGCGCCGATGCCACCGAACAGCACGCTGGTGGCCAGCACCGTCACCGATCGCAGCAACAGCAGCCGGAAGCCGCTGAGCGGGGTGGCCACGGTCATGTCGGACGCGGGGTCGACGCCGGGCCCGTACGCCAGGCCCACGCCGAGCACCGGCACCAGCGGGGCCACGACCAGGAAGACGGCCAGCGACCCGTCGGGCCGATCGGGGTCGGCAGCAGCCAGCCCGAAGAGCAGCACCAGGATCGACGCCAGATACCAGGACCGGCGCAGCACCGGGGTGGCCGCCATGAGCCTGGCCACGTGCTCGTGCAGCCCCAGCCGGACCATGAGCCGCTCGATCACCCCGCGCTTCGGCGCGTCGAGCTCGGCGACGACCCCGGCGAGGACCAGGTCGAGCCGGGCCGGGTCGACCTGGCTGCCCACCAGGGCCCGCCACCGGGGGGAGGCGTCCATGGCCCGCTCGACGTCGAGGGTCTCGGCCGGCGTCGTCCGCCCGGCGACGTATCGCCGGGCCAGGTCGCCGCTGAGCGGCAGGTTCGTGGTCATGGCAGTTGCTCCCTCATCCGTTCCCTGGCCCGCATCAGCCGGGTCTTGACCGTGCCCTGGGGGATGCCCAGCAGCTCGCCGGCCTCCTTGGTGGACAGCCCGTCGACCGCAGTTGCCACCAGCACCGCCTGCAGGTCGGGGTCGAGGGCCGCGAAGGCAGCGCCCAGGTCGCCGTGGAGGCCCGCGGCGAGCAGCGCATCCTCGGCGCTGGTCGACGCCCGATCGGCCGGCCCCGGCAGCCGGTCCGTCGGTGTCGGCCTGCGCTTGCGCATCTGGTCGATGAGGCGGCGCACTGCGATGCCCCAGAGCCAGGCCCCCACCTCGCCGCGGCGGCGATACCGCTCGGCGCCGCGCCACACCGCCACGAAGGTGTCCTGCAGGGCGCTGTCGACCAGCTCGGGATCGGCGCAGCGCCGCTGGAGCCGGGCCAGCAGCCAGCCGGCGTGGACCCGGTAGAGGGCATCGAGGGCCGCCCGGTCCTTGCGCACGATCCGGGCCACCAGGGCCTGGTCGTCGGCGTCGGTCCATTCCGTGGGCTGCATCGGGTTCACGCCCGCTCGCCACGAGCGCGCTCACCATGCTGTCGTACCGGTGCCCCCCGGCGGTTCATGGACCCGGGCCCCGACCGCGGCCAACTTGTGGATCCGCACCGGCGGTGCTCCAATCGCTGGTCAGGACCACGGTCCGTGCTGCGGGATTCCTCAGACTTCGGCTCGGCCGACCGATACCGTTGAACAGGCGTCTCGTGGCGCGAACCGCGCGAACCGCCCGATCACGCCCGGAGCACGAGAAGGGAGTGCGACATGACTGCGATGTTCCTGGTCATCGCGCTCGTCGCCTCCGCGTTCCTCACGGTGCAGATCCTGCTGCTCATCTTCGGCGTCGACATGGAGTTCGACTCCGACACCGACGTCGACGTCGACGACGGCGGCGGTTTCATGTCGATCCGCAGCCTCACGGCGTTCTTCGGCGGCTTCGGCTGGGCGGGCCTGGCGGCCCGCCAGGCCGACTGGTCGGGCGTCGCGTCGATCGGGATCGGCATCGTGGTCGGCTTCGGGATGTTCGTTGTGGTGGGCTTCCTGTTCATCCAGGCCCGGAAGCTGACCTCGGCCGGCAACATCGACTACCAGAGCACCGTCGGGTCCATCGGCACCGTCTACCTGACCGTCCCGGCCGTGCGCGCCGGGACCGGCAAGGTCGAGCTCGCGGTGTCCGGCCGGATCTCCGTGGTCAGCGCCCAGACCGACGCCGAGGAGGACCTCCGCGCCGGGGCCCGGGCCCGCGTCGTCGACATCATCGACTCCTCCACGGTTCGGGTCGAACCCGCATGAAAGGACACCCATGACCGCTGTCGTCGCCCTCGTCGTCTTCATCGTGGCCGTGCTGTTCGGCGCGATCATGTTCGTGGCCAGCCGGTACCAGCGCTGCCCGTCGGACCGCATCCTGGTTGTGTACGGCAAGACCGCCGGCCAGCAGTCGGCCAAGCTGTACCAGGGCGGCGGTGCCCTGGTCTACCCGATCATCCAGGGCTACGCCTGGCTGGACCTGACCCCCATCGCCATCGACATCGCGCTCCAGGGTGCGCTGTCGCAGCAGAACATCCGGGTCAACACCCCCGCTACGTTCACCGTGGCGGTCTCCAAGGAGCCCGGGGTCATGGAGAACGCCGCCGAGCGCCTGCTCCACAAGGAGACCGCGGAGATCGAGGCCCTGGCCCGCGACATCATCTTCGGCCAGATGCGGGTGGTCATCGCCACCATGCCCATCGAGGAGATCAACGCCGACCGCGAGAAGCTCATCTCCAACATCACCGAGTCCCTCGAGGTGGAGCTGCGCAAGGTCGGGCTCGAGCTGATCAACGTCAACATCCAGGACATCACCGACGAGTCGGGCTACATCGACGCCCTGGGCCGGGAGGCTGCGGCTCGGGCCATCAACGAGGCCAAGGTGCAGGTGGCCCAGCAAGAGCGCGACGGTGAGATCGGCCGGGCCGAGGCCGAGCGCGAGCAGCGGGTGCGGGTGGCCGAGGCCAACGCCACCGCCACCGAAGGCGAGAACTTGGCCAAGGTCACCGTCGCCAACTCCGACTCCGAGCGCCGCCAGCGCGAGGCCGAGGCCGAGCGGCTGGCCATCGCGGCCGAACGGGTCTCCCAGGCTCGCGCCGCCGAGGAGTCGTACGCAGCCGAGGAGGAGTCCGAGCGCCGCCGGGCCGAGCGGGAGCGGGCCACCGAGTACGCCAACACCGTGGTCCCCGCCGAGATCGAGAAGGAGCGGATCACCACCCTGGCCGAGGCCCAGGCCGAGCAGGTCCGCCGGGTCAAGCAGGGTGAGGCCGACGGCCTCAAGGCGGTCATGGAGGCCGAGGCCGCCGGCTACCTGGCCTCACTGACCCAGCGGGCCGAGGGCCTGGGGTCGATGATGAGTCATGCGGGCGGCTCGGCCGAGCTGGCCGCGCTGATGATGATCGTCGACCAGATGCCGAAGCTGGTCGAGGAGCAGGTGAAGGCCATCTCGAACCTGCAGATCGACAAGATCACGGTGTGGGACAGCGCCGGCAGCAACGGTCAGGGAGGCCAGACGGCCAACTTCCTGGCCAGCCTGATGGGCTCGTTGCCCCCGATGCACGAGCTGGCTGCCAACGTGGGCATCCGCCTGCCCGAGTTCCTGGGCGAGGTGGACGAGGGCGAGGCGGTCGCTCCCAAGCTGCGCAAGCTCGCCGACAAGGTCGAAGAGGCACAGGCGGCAGCGAGCGGCGGCGACGGCGCCGGCACCGCCGCCGGCGACACCGACAGCCCGCCCACGCCCGACTGGGAGGCGTAGCCCCTGGCCCCTAGACGGCCTGCAGCGCCGCGATCCGCTCCTCGATGGGCGGGTGGGTCATGAACAGCCGACGCAGGCCCGAGGCCGCGCCGCCGCGGATGCCCATGGCCTCGACCTGCTCGGGGAGATCCGAGGGCACGCCGCCAGCGCGGAGCCGATCGAGGGCCTGGGCCATGTCCTGGTTGCTGGTGAGCTCGCCGCCGCCGGCGTCGGCGCGGAACTCCCGGCGCCGGCTGAAGTAGCGGACGACGATGGTGGCGAGCAGGCCGAGCACGATCTGGGCCGCGATCGACACGATGAAGTAGCCCGGCCCGTGCCCGTCGCGGGTCTTGAAGACCGCCTTGTCGACCACCGAGCCGATGATGCGCGACAGGAAGAACACCACCGCGTTGAGTACGCCCTGGATGAGGGTGAGGGTCACCATGTCGCCGTTGGCGATGTGGGTGACCTCGTGGGCCAGCACCGCCTCCACCTCGTTGGGCTGCATGTTCCGCAGCAGCCCGGTGCTGACCGCCACCAGGGCATCGTTCCGCTTGGCCCCGGTGGCGAAGGCGTTGAGGTCGGGCGAGTCGTAGATGGCCACCTCGGGCCGGCCGATGCCGGCCTGGTCGGCCAGCCGATGGGTGGTCTGGAGCACCCACTGCTCGGCCTGGTTGCGGGGCTGGTCGATCACCTGGGCCCCGACCATGCGCTTGGCGATGGCCTTGGACATGGCGAGCGAGATGAACGCGCCCCCCATGCCGATGACCGCCGAGATGATCAGCAGCCCGACGTAGCCGGTGGTGTCGATCCCGAGGGTGCTCTGGAACACGGCCAGGACCACGGCGAGCAGCGCCATGACCGCCAGGTTCGTGCCCAGGAAGTACGCCAGTCGCTTGCCCATCGCTGCAGCCTCCGCTTCGTGGTGGGGCGAGACCGTGAGGCCCCAACGGTACCCGCCCCGCGTCGCTGATCAGCGGCCCTGGCAACAGCCCGCTCGCCACCGTCGTCCGTTGCGGCCGACCCCTGGGGCGACCTCCGAGGCGGCGCGGCGTGGTCGGCTCAGACGCTGCTCCGCAACGCGGCCAGCTCCTCGGGGGTCATCAGCACCTCCCGGGCCTTGGAACCCTCCGACGGGCCGACGACACCGCGCTCTTCGAGGAGATCCATCAGCCGGCCGGCACGAGCGAAGCCCACCCGGAGCTTGCGCTGGAGCATCGATGTGGAGCCGAGCTGTGACTCGACGATCAGCTCCATGGCCTTCAGGAGGAGCTCGTCCTCCTCGTCGTCGCCGGTGGATCCGCCGGGCAGGCCCTCGCCGGCGGTCGCCGCGGCGTCGGTGATGGACTCGGCGGTGACCGCGGCCTCGCCGTCGTGGTCGTCGAGGAGCTTGGCCTGCTTGCGCCAGGCGCCCACCACGGCCTTGATCTCCTCCTCGTCCACCCAGGCGCCCTGGATGCGGTTGGGGCTGGACGACTTGGGATCGAGCAGCAGCATGTCGCCGCGTCCGACCAGACGCTCGGCGCCGGACTGGTCGAGGATGACCCGGCTGTCGGTGAGGCTCGACACCGCGAAGGCCAGCCGGGCCGGGATGTTCGCCTTGATGACCCCGGTGATCACGTTGGTCGAGGGCCGCTGGGTGGCGATGACCAGATGGATACCCACCGCCCTGGCCTTCTGGGCGATGCGGCAGATGGCGTCCTCGACGTCGCGGGCGGCCACCATCATGAGGTCGGCCAGCTCGTCGACCACCACCAGGATCAGCGGCAGCCGGGGATAGGTCCTCGGGTTGCCGTCGGCGTCGATCGCCCCGGGGGGCGCCTCGATGGTGCCCTGGTCGAAGGCCGAGTTGTAGCCGCCGATGTCGCGGTAGCCCACCTCCGAGAGCAGCTCGTAGCGGCGATCCATCTCCCGGCAGGCCCACTGGAGCGCGTTTGCCGCCTTCTTGGGGTCGATGACCGGCTGGGTGAGCAGGTGGGGCACCCGCTCGTACTGGGACATCTCCACCATCTTGGGGTCGACCAGGATCATCCGTACCTGCTCGGGGGTGCAGCGCATGAGCACGGACGTGACGATGGTGTTGATGCACGAGCTCTTGCCGGCTCCGGTGGCGCCGGCGATGAGGATGTGGGGCATCGTGGCCAGGTCCATCAGCACCGCCTTGCCGTTGATGTCCCGGCCGATGGCCACCTCGAGGGGGCCGGTGGCCCGCCGGGCCTCCGGCGACGCCAGGATGTCGCCGAGGGCGACCATGGCCCGGTCGGTGTTCGGGACCTCGACGCCGATGGCCTGGCGGCCGGGGATCGGGGCCAGGATGCGGACGTCGGGCGACGCCATGGCGTAGGCGATGTCGCGGTGGAGGCTGGTGACCCGGGCCACCTTGACGCCCGGCCCCAGCTCGAGCTCGTAACGGGTGACGGTGGGACCGACCACCATGCCCACCAGCCGGGTCTCGACGCCGTGGGCGGCCAGGGCCCGCTCGAGGACCCGGCCCCGCTCCTCGACGGCCAGGTGGTTGATGTCCTGGTCGACCGAGCGGTGCAGGAGCTTGGCTGCGGGGAGCTTCCAGGGCGAGCCCTTCGCCGCCGGTCCCAGCTCGATCTCGAGCTGTTCGGATTCGCCCGGCTCCACCGAGATCGACGGAGCCACCGGTCCGGACTCGGGGGTCGAGGACTCGTCGGGGACGTCGTGGGTGGGCTTGTCGGCGGCGGTGAGGTCGATGATGGCCTCGTCCTGGTCGAACAGCGCGGCCTCGCCGTCGAGCACCAGGACCGGGCCCGGCTCGAATTCGGTCGGCGGGCGACGCTCGTCGCCCAGGGCCAGCTCGACCGCCCGGGCCAGGGACCGGCCCAGCGAGACCAGGCCTCGCTTGAGGACGCCGAGGGCGTCGAGGACCGACACTCCGGTGATGACCAGGACGCCGATGACCGCCGACGCAACCAGGACCAGGCTGGCGCCCCAGATGGAGAGCAGCACCTCGAGGGGCCCGCCGATGGCCGCGCCCAGGATGCCGCCGGCGTCGATGAAGTCGTCGACGTGGTCGTGCAGGGTGGGGCGCCCCCGGCCGAGGTGCAGCGCACCGGTGGCCGCGGCGAACACCATGGCCGAGCCGATCGCGAAGCGGGCCAGCCGGTCGGCGGGGCTGACGTCGGAGCGCGGCGCCGAGCCGGAGCCCCGGCCGAACACCAGCGCGGCGCCGGCGGC
>JBFKRY010000172.1:0-7885 GCA_041636995.1 Acidimicrobiales bacterium
CCCCCCCCCACGCCTCAGCCGAAGCGACCCGTCGTGAGGATCTCCGCCACCCGGTCGCGGGCGAAGACCACCTGGGCCCGGAACAGCGAACCTCCCAGGCTCACCCGGCGGACGCCGACCTCGCCGAGCTCCTCGATCGTCATGGCCGTCGCCCCCACGGGGACGAGGACGTTGACCGGTCCCCCGGCGCCGTCGACCACTGCCCGCACCGCGTCCAGGTCCCAGGTGCCGGGTGCGTACAGGCAGTGGGCGCCGACCGCGGCGAAGCCCTGGAGGCGGCGGAGGGTCTCGTCCATGCCGCCGTCGGCACCGTAGAGCAGGCACTCGGTGCGTCCGGTGACTGTGAACGGCACGTCGAGCGCCGCTGCGGCCTCCACCGCGGCCTCGATCCGGGCCACTGCGAGCTCGTGATCGTAGAAGCCCCGGTTCGGGTCCCCGGACCAGTCCTCGATGCCGGCGCCCGCCGCGCCAGCAGCGGCCAGCCGGCGGATGCAGCGAGCCACGTCGTCGGGCTCGTGGCCGTAGCCGTTCTCGGCGTCGACGTTGACCGGGAGCCCGGTGGCGGCGGTGATGAGCTCGGTGTGCGCGGCGTGCTCCTCGAGGGTCACGGCGCCGGCTGCGTCCTCACGCCCGATGAGCGAGGCGTGAGCCGCGCTCGATGTCGCCAGCGCCGACGCCCCCGCCTCGGCCACCGCCGCGGCCGTGGCCGCGTCGGCCACGTTCACGAGCAGGAAGATCCCCGCCTCGTGCAGGGCGCGGAATCGACTGCAGGCGTCACGGTGGGTGTCGTCCATGACCCCATCCTCGCAGGCGGGCCGCAGGCGGCCCACCGGTAGGGTCTGGTCGATGATCGATCGGGCCCGCTCGGGGTCGCCGTACGAGGAGCGGTACGGCTTCTCGCGTGCGGTCCGGGTCGGCGACCGGATCGAGGTGTCCGGCACCGCGCCGGTCCCGGCACCCGGCGACCGGCTCGCCGGGACCGCCTACGAGCAGATGCTGCGCTGCGGCGCCATCGCCCTGGGGGCGATCGGCGAGCTCGGCGGCCGCGCCGACGACGTGGTCCGGACCCGGATGTACATCACCGACGCCGCCATCGCCGACGAGGTGGGCCGGGCCCATCGGGAGCTGTTCGGCACCGCGATGCCGGCGGCGACCATGGTGGTCGTCGAGGCCCTGCTCGACCCCGACTGGCTGGTCGAGCTCGAGGTCGTGGCCGAGGTCGGCGGCTCCGGCGTCTGACACCCGCGGGGGACCGGGCAACACGGACGTTTCGCAGTCGCGCCCGGCGGGTACGCCTCGATTGAATGCCCTCAACCCCCTTGGAGGCGCCATGCGGCTGCAGCACGTGCACCAGCGACCCGTCGAGCAGCGGTCCCGATTCCATCGGACCGCAAGATCCTGGGGTGGGGCGCTGGCGGCGCTGGCAGCCGCAGCCCTGCTCACCGCAACGGCTGCTCCAGCCGGAGCGGACCTCGACCCCGACCGCAACGTGGCCCTGAACAACGCCGAGCTCGGCGGCACCGTCCAGGCCGGCGACCGGCTGGCCGAGTCGCTGGCGATGGGCGACTTCGACGGTGACGGCTTCGACGACCTGGCCATCGGCATCCCCTCGGACGGCTCGGTCGGTGGCAGCGTGCGCACCCTGCTCGGCAGCCCCGACGGGCTCGATCCGGCCAGCTCTACCTTCTTCAGCCAGGAGACGCTGTTCGGCGCGGGCTTCGCCGAGACCGGCGACGGCTTCGGGTATGCGGTCGCCACCGGCGACTTCGACCGTGACGGCTTCGACGACCTGGCCGTGGGCACCCCGTTCGAGGACTACTCGGGCCACGACGACGCCGGGACCGTCGAGATCGTCTACGGGTCCCCCTCCGGGCTCGACCCCGAGACCGCCGACTCGTTCAGCCAGCAGGGGGCGGTCAGAGGGGTTCCCGAGACCGGCGACCAGTTCGGGTCCTCCCTGGTCACCGGCGACTTCGACGGGGACGGGTTCGACGACCTGGCGATCGGCGTCTGGTCCGAGTCCATCGCCGGCAACGACGACGCCGGCGCGGTCAACGTCCTGTACGGCTCGGCTGCCGGGATCGTCATCGGCGGCAACCAGCTCTTCAGCCAGGCTGGTCCGGTCGCGGGTGGGCCCGAGGACGGCGATGGCTTCGGCTACGCCCTTGCCGCCGGAGACTTCGACGCCGACGGCGACGACGACCTGGCGGTCGGCGTGCCCTTCGAGGACCTCCGAGGGAGGGAGGACGCCGGCGCGGTCAACATCCTGGGTGGGGCCGACGGCGGCATCATCCTGGCCGGGGACTTCATGGTCAACCAGCGGGGCCCGGTCACCGGTGCCTACGAAGCCGGCGATCACTTCGGCCGGTCCCTCCTCGCCGCCGACCTGAACGGCGACGGCTTCGACGATCTGGCCGTCGGCGTGCCGGGCGAGAGCCGGGGCGGTGACGCCGACGCCGGCGCGGTGAACGTGCTGTACGGCAGCGCTTCCAGCCTCGACGAGGACGGCGACCAGCTCCTGAGCCAGTCGGGTCGGGTGCGAGGCGGTCCCGAGCCCGGCGACAACTTCGGCTGGTCGCTGGCCTCGGGTGACATCGACCGCGACGGCATCACCGACCTGGTGGTGGGCATCCCGGGCGAGGGCCTGGGCGGGGACGACGAGGCCGGCGCCCTGATCGTCTTCCACAGCAGCGACCTGGGAGTGGCGATCGTCGACAACGAGCTGCACAGCCAGCGCGGTCCCATCGCCGGCGCCCCCGAGCCGGGCGACCACTTCGGTGAGGCCCTCGTCGTCGCCGACGTCAACGGCGACTCCGCACCCGACCTGATCGTCGGCACGCCCGACGAGGATGTCGGCGACATCGTGAACGCCGGGCTGCTGCACGTGGTCTTCGGCGACTGAATCCCGGGTGAATCTCGGGCGCCCGCGGTCGCCTCGGCGGTTGTTCGTGCGAAGATGCACCCGCTGAGGCCGGCCGGGAGCCCGACGAGGGGGACGATCTTCCCGACACCGGCCGAGACCGGTGGGCCGAACGGCTCAACGGATCCCACAGCCGTGGGGCGACACGTCAAACTTGGGCCTTCCGACGACGTGGAGACTGGCGGGCGAGGATGCAGCGGACATATGTCAGGCACCTGACGCACTACTTCCCCGATGGCGTGCTGGACAACGCCTTCTTCGAGGGGATCATGGACACCAGCGACGGCTGGATCCGCGACCGGGTCGGGATCGCCGAGCGTCGGGTCATGTCCGACTACCGGGGCAGCTTCCCCGTGTTCGAGATCGGCCGGCGCGCCGTCGACAAGCTGATCGAGCGGACCACCTTCGACATCGGCGGCGTCGACATGATCATCTCCTGCAGCTGCAACGACGACATGCAGTTCCCCGGTCCCGCGAACATGCTGAGCGAGCACTACGGGCTGGACGTGCCCGCGTTCCACATGAAGAACGGCTGCTCGTCGATGGTGTACGGCATGGAGGTGGCCCGGGGCCTGCTCTCGACCGGCGCCTACGGCAACGTGCTGCTGGTGAACGGTGAGCCGTTCACCCGGTTCACCGACTACGGCGATCGCAGCTCGGCGATCCTGTTCGGCGATGCAGGCAGCGCCATGGTGCTGTCCAGCGAGGAGGGCGACCTCGAGGTGCTCGACATCGGGGTGGGCGGCCGGGGCTCGTCGGTGATCAACGCCACCGCACCCGGCGCCGTCCCCGACAAGGGCATCCACGAGGTGTTCGAGCCCCACCGGGAGGCCGACTGGCACGGGGACACCGCCCCGGCCCTGGGCCGGTTCCAGCAGGACGGCCGGGCCGTCTACGACTTCGTGGTCAACACCATGCCGGCCGAGATCGCGGCCTTCGTCGACCGGGCCGGCACCAGCTTCGACGACATCGACTGGTTCATCGGCCACCAGGCCAACCTGGTCATGCTCGAGGCCCTGTGCGAGAACCTGGGTGTGGCTCCCCACAAGCACCTGTACAACATCGACCGCCACGGCAACGTGAGCTCGGCGGGCTGGGTGACCGTGCTGTCCCAGGCCCTCGAGGAGAAGCGCTTCGACACCGGCGACCGCATCCTGGGGTCGGTGTTCGGCGCCGGACTGGCCTGGGGCTCGACCCTGCTGAGGACGACATGAGCGCCACCACACGACATCTCGGGGTGATCGGCTTCGGCCAGATGGGACGCGGCATCGCCCACACCGCCCTGCTCGCTGGCTTCGAGGTCACCGCGTGCGGCCGCTCCGAGGACGGCAACGCCGCCGCCTTCGGAGCCGTCGAGCGGTCACTGGGCCGGCTGGTCGAGCGGGCCAGCATCGACGCCGCCACCCGCGACGCCGCCCTCGGCCGGCTGTCGACCACCCTGCATCACGAGGACCTCAAGGTCTGCGACGCGGTGATCGAGACCATCACCGAGGACGAGGACGCCAAGCGCGACGTGTTCCGGTCGCTGGACGCGATCGCGGCCCCCGAGGCGCTGCTGATCACCAACACCAGCTCGCTGTCGGTCACCAGGCTCGCCGAGGCCGCCGAGCAGCACCCGGAGCGGGTGGTGGGCATGCACTTCTTCCATCCGGTGCCCGCCATGGACCTGGTCGAGGTGACCCGGGCCCGCCAGACCTCCGACGAGGCCCATGCCGCAGCCTGCGAGCTCGGCGGTGCCCTGGGCAAGCAGGTGGTGACCTCCTGCGACAGCCCGTCGTTCATCGTCAACCGAGCCCTGCTGCCGTTCCTCAACGAGGCCATGTTCATGCTCGAGGAGGGCGTCAGCACCGCCGCGGAGATCGACGAGGCCATGCGGGTGGGCCTGAAGCATCCGATGGGCCCACTCGAGCTCGCCGACCTGATCGGGCTGGACACCCTGCTGCTGGTGATGGACGGCCTCCACCGGCGGATGGGCGACGACAAGTACCGGGTGTGCGACCTGTTGCGCCACCACGTCGAGGACGGCCACCTGGGCCGCAAGACCGGCCGAGGCTTCCACCAGTACTGAGCTCGTCGGCTGCGGCAGCGCATTCGAAGGCCGGTTGCCGCCCACCCTAAGATCACCCGCACTGTCGAGTCGGGTGAGCCATGGCCGAGCGCGCTGAGTTCGAGACCGAGGTCCGCGAGCTGGTGGCGCGCGTGCTCACGGGCGTGCTCGACGGCACCCCGCCGCCGGCGACCGATCGAACCACGGTGCCGGGCTCGAGCCTGACACCATCCGACGGCGGTGGCACTGACCGCATCGCCATCGGTGCCGATCACGGGGGCTTCGGCCTCAAGCAGGAGCTGGCGGCCAAGCTGGTGGAGGCCGGCCACGAGATCGAGGACGTGGGCACCCACAGCGCCGAGGCCTGCGACTACCCGGACTTCGCCCACGCAGTGGCCCGGCAGGTGGCCCGGGGCGACTGCCGCTGGGGCATCATGATCGACGGGGCCGGGATCGGCTCGGCGATGGTGGCCAACAAGGTGCCCGGGGTGCGGGCTGCGGCCTGCTACGACCTCTCCACCGCCCGCAACAGCCGGGAGCACAACCGGGCCAACGTCCTCACCCTCGGCGCCGGGCTGACGGGCCCGGGCCTGGCGTGGCAGATCGTCCAGGAGTGGCTGGCCACCCCCTGGGGCGGCGACCGGCACCTGCGCCGGGTGGCCCTCATCAACGAGATCGAGGAGCTGTACGCCAGGAGCGCCACGTGAGCGACCAGCCCCTCGACCGGGAGTTGCTCGTGGAGCTCATCACCCAGGAGGTGCTGCGCACCCTGGCGGCGCAGGCCGACCGGCTGGTGTCCGCCGACGGGCTCCGGCAGGTGGTGGACAACGGGGCCGACCGGGTGGCCTACCACGGCGACGCCGCGGACGTGCCGGTCGACCTCGCCAAGTACATCGACCACACCGCGCTCAAGCCGGAGACCACCGCCGACGCCATCGACGAGCTGTGCCGGGAGGCCGAGCAGTACCACTTCGCCTCGGTGTGCGTGAACCCGGCCTGGGTCAAGCGGGCCGCCACCAACCTGCGCGGCAGCGACGTGAAGGTCTGCTCGGTCATCGGCTTCCCCCTCGGCGCCAGCACCGCCGAGATCAAGGCCATGGAGACCCGCCGAGCCATCCGCGACGGCGCCCGGGAGGTCGACATGGTGATCAACGTCGGCGCCCTCAAGTCCGGCGACCACCAGACCGTCCTCACCGACATCGAGAAGGTGGTGGACTCGGCCCACGAGGCCGGGGCCATCGTCAAGGTGATCCTCGAGACGTCGCTGTTGACCGACGAGGAGAAGGTCATCGCGTCCAGCCTGGCCAAGCGGGCCAAGGCGGACTTCGTGAAGACCTCCACCGGCTTCAGCGGCGGCGGGGCGACCGTGTACGACGTGGCCCTGATGCGGGAGACCGTCGGGCCCGAGATGGGGGTGAAGGCGTCGGGCGGGGTCCGCACCGCCAGCGACGTCGAGGACATGATCGCGGCCGGCGCCACCCGCATCGGCGCGTCGGCCGGGGTGCAGATCGTGAGCGCAGACGAAGGAGACCGTGGTGGCGACAGGTATTGAGATCCGGACCTATGCCTTCCTGGACAGCCTCCAGCCCCAGTACGCCGCGTTCCTCGGCACCGTGGCCCAGGGCTTCCTGCCCCTCGCGGGCGACGCCTCCCTGTACGTCGAGGTGGCACCGGGGATCGAGATCAACCGGCTCACCGACGTCGCCCTCAAGGCGACCAGCGTGAAGCCGGGCATGCAGATCATCGAGCGGGTCTACGGGCTGCTCGAGATCCACTCCCCCGACCAGTCCGAGACCCGGGCCGCGGGCGCGGCCATCCTCGACGCCGTCGACCTCACCGAGTCCGATCGCCTGAAGCCCAGGATCCTGTCCAGCCAGATCATCCGGCGCATCGACGACCACCACGCCCAGCTGATCAACCGGATGCGCCACGGCCAGATGATCGTGCCCGGCGAGACGCTGTACGTCCTCGAGTGCGAGCCCGCGGCCTACGCCGCCCTGGCCACCAACGAGGCCGAGAAGGCCGCCGACATCAACGTGCTCGAGGTCCGGGCCGCCGGGGCCGTGGGTCGGGTGTACCTGGGCGGCGAGGAGCGGGACATCGACGTCGGCTGGCGGGCCGCGGTGGCCGCCCTCGAGGGTCTCGATGGCCGCGAGTAGCTCGACAACCAACCGTAGGGAAACGAAGGGAGCCAGCAATGGCTGAAGCGCTCGGCATGATCGAATGCAGGAGTTTCGCGGCGATGGTCGAGGCCGCCGACGCGATGGTGAAGGCGGCCAAGGTGGAGCTGGTCTCCTACGAGGAGACCGGCGGCGGCTACGTGACCGCGGTGGTCCGCGGCGACGTTGCGGCCGTGAAGGCCGCGGTCGACGCCGGGGTCCGGGGCGCCGAGAAGGTGGGCGAGGTCATCGCCACCCACGTCATCGCCCGCCCGCACGTCAACATCGACCTGGTCCTCCCGCTGGGCCGAGCCGAGCAGGCCGCCGACGAGTCCGGCTGAACCGCCCATGCTGCTCGGACGAGTTGCGGGCACGGTGGTGGCCAGCCAGAAGGAGCCTCTGATGGACGGGCTCACCTTCCTGCTGGTGCGCCAGCTGGGGGTGGACGACGTCGAGACCGGCGGCTACGTGGTGGCGGTCGACGCCGTGGGTGCCGGGGTGGGCGAGGTGGTGATGTACGCCTCCGGCAGCTCGGCCCGCCAGACCCGGATCACGACCAATCGTCCCTGCGACGCCGTGATCATGGCCATCGTCGACACCTGGGAGGTCGACGGCGAGACGGTCTACGTGAAGTGAGCATGATGGACGATCGCCGCGGCCACGATGGCCGCCCCCAGCAGACCACCGACGGACGGACAGGTCGCCCGTCGCCGCCTCGCGGCAGGGCGACAGCGAGCCGACGCCACGGATGGCGGAGGC
>JBFKRY010000173.1:0-7842 GCA_041636995.1 Acidimicrobiales bacterium
CCACGGATGGTGCTGGTTCGGGCCGCCCGATCCGCTTCCGGCCACGCACCGTGTGGAGCCGGCCACCGGGTCGCCGCGAACGGCTGCGGCTGCATCCGGCCAGGTCGGGCCCAATGGGCCTCGCCGGCTCAGCGACGGGGCCCCGTCGGCTCGGCATCGGCCCAATGGGCCCGCCGGTTCAGCGACGGGGGGCGTGCAGCAGCTCGCGGAGCAGCAGCGATCTGAGGTCGGCGCCCAGCTCGGCCAGCTCCGAGATGGTGGCTGCCTCGGCCTCGGCGCCGTTGACCGTGGTGAGGCGCTGCTCGATCAGCACCGCCTCCCGCTCGGCGGCCACCTTGAACGGCCGGAGGTGGCGGGGCTCGATCCCGTGGACCAGGAACCGGGCGACCAGCTGGGCCGCGATGAGATCGTCGCCGCTGTAGACCGGCCGGCCCCGTCGGGTCTGGGGCGAGAGCAGCCCGTACTTCTCCATCGCGGCCAGGTGGTCGACCGAGAGCCCGCTGCGCTGAGCCAGCTCCTGACCGCTGATCTCCAGGTCCCGGTCCGGCAGCTGGGCCGGATCGACCCGGGGCAACGGCGCCGGCGCGGCGTCGGACTCGAGCTCCTCCTGGGTGGGCTGGCGCATGCTGAGCCGCTCCCGGATGACCCGTAGCGGCAGGAAGTGATCGCGCTGCTGACGGAGCACCCAACGGAGCTGGGCGACGTCGCGGTCGCGGAAGCGGCGGTAGCCCGACGCGGCCCGCTCCGGGCCGACGAGACCCTGTGACTCGAGGAACCGCACCTTGGAGATGGTGATGTCGGGGAACTCGCGCTCGAGGAGCTCGACCACCTCACCGATCGAGCGGTGCTCGCGCTGGGCCACCGTCGGCTACCCCTCGCCGCGAAAGAACAGCAGCTTGAACTTCCCGATCTGGAGCACGTCGCCGTCGGCCAGCTCGCGCGGCTCGTCGAGGGGCTGCTGGTTGACGTAGGTCCCGTTCAGGCTGCCGACGTCGCGAACCCGCACCCGGTGGCCGTCGAAGTCGGCCTCGGCATGGCGGCGCGACACGGTGATGTCGTCGAAGAAGATGGTGCTGTCGGGGTGGCGGCCCATCGTGGTCGTGCCCGGGTCGAGCTGGTAGCGAGACCCGGCCTTGGGCCCCCGGCTCACCAGGAACCCCACGACGTCCGGGCGGTCCTCGGCGGCGTCGATGTCGTCGATCGCCAGCATCTCGGTGGGCTCGTCGACCAGGTCGGAGATGGGCGAGCCGCAAGACGAGCAGTAGTTCGACGCCAGCGGGTTGGGGTGCCCGCAGCGTCGACACTTGACCTCGTCCGACACGACCGCGCTATCCCTCGATGAGCGCCCGGTACGCGCTCGCGTCCATCAGGTCGTCGAGCTCGGCCCGCTCGCTCAGCTCGATCACGCAGATCCAGCCCTCGCCGTAGGGATCGTCGTTGAGACGCTCGGGGGCGTCTGCGAGCTCGGCGTTGACCTCGACGACGGTCCCGCTGACCGGCGCGTAGATGTCGGACACCGACTTGGTGGACTCGACCTCGCTGAAGGACTTGCCGACCTCGACGACGACGCCCACTTCCGGCACGTCGACGAAGACGACGTCGCCGAGCGCGTCCTGGGCGTAGTCGGTGATCCCGAGGACGACGCGGTCGCCGTCGACCCGGACCCACTCGTGGTCGGCCGAGTAGCGCAGCTCGTCAGGCACATTCATGAGTCGGAAGACTACCGGACGCAGCCGCGGGCGAGCACCGACGCCGCCGCGGCCTACGAGTCGGCCCGGCCGGCGCGGCCCTCGCGCAGCGCGGTGAGCGCCAGGGGCACGTAGCCGGCTGCTGCGTAGTAGTGCAGCACCAGCGACGGGACCCCGATGACCCACCCGAGGACCTCCGCCGTGCCCGCCCAGGAGATGTCGGCGTGGCCGGCCAGGAACAGCGGGAACGCGAACATCAGTCCGAAGGTGCTGGTCTTTCCCCACCAGGTGACGTCGATGCGCCTGGCCCCCAGCGCGCCGAGGACCAGCGCCAGCGCCGACACCACCCCCTCCCTCGCCAGGGTGGCGAGCGCGAACCCGAGCGCGACGGACTCGTCGACCATCATGGCCAGGATGGCCACCAGGAACATCAGCCGATCGGCCACCGGGTCGAGGAGCTTGCCCAGCGCGGTCACCTGGTCCAGGCGGCGAGCCAGCCACCCGTCCACCCAGTCGGTGGCGCCCAGCACCCCCAACAGGACCGCTGCCGCCAGGCGTCGCTCCTGGCCCAGCAGCAGCCAGACGAAGACCGGGATGCACGCCAGGCGCAGGATCGAGACCAGGTTGGGGACGGTGCGTATCTCGTCGCGCCAGGTGGTCGCCGGATGCGTGGTGCCGGTCACAGGAACAATCCTAGGGTCGACCACGAGGCCCTACGATCTGGCGCATGGCTTCCGTGTTCACCAGGATCATCGAGGGCGACCTGCCCGGGCACTTCGTCTGGCGCGACCAGCAGGCGGTCGCCATCCTGTCCATCAACCCCATCAACCGGGGCCACACCCTGGTGATTCCTCGCCACGAGACCGACCACTGGATCGACCTGCCGGTGGGCACCAACCAGCACCTCATGGGCGTCGCCCACCACATCGGCGCCGTGCAACAGGAGCTGTTCGAGCCCAGCCGGGTCGGGATGATGATCGCCGGCTTCGAGGTGCCCCACGTCCACGTCCACGTCATCCCCATCGACTCGATGGCCCACATGGACTTCGCCAACGCCGCGGCGAACGTGGACCACGACGACCTGGCTGCGCAGGCATCGGAGATCCGGGCGGCCCTGGCCTCTCGGGGCCACGCCGAGGCCCAGGCCTGAGGGTCGGGTGCGGCCTCAGCAGTGCCGAGTCAGCAGTGCCGAGTCAGCAGCGTCGAGTCAGCAGCGTCGAATCAGCAGTGCCGAGTCAGCAGAGGGCCGACTCGTCGAAGGGCGCCGGGCGTAACCCGATCTCGTCGGCGATGTCGGCGAAGGTGTAGACCTGCACCCCGGCTTCACGGAGCACCGGCACCCAGCCAGAGACGGCCAGGCGGCCACAGAACTGCCGGACCTCGAGGGTCTCCCAGTCGCTCACCTCGGACCGGTCGAAGACCAGCCAGTTGACACCGGTCGCGGCCTCGTCGACCAGGGCCACGTCGAACCCGTTCGGCTCGTTCGGCAGATCGAGCCCGAAGAGACCCGGCCGCTCGGTGATGAGCGGCAGTATCTTGGGCGCCGCCCGGACCACGGCGTCCTCGGGGATGAGGTCGGCGGCCTCGAAGCGAGCGGCGTCGATCCGGTCCTGGCGGCCCCAGGACCACGGGCGCTCGTAGGGCGAAGTCACCGCGTCCTGCACGAAGAACACCGTGGAGGTGAACAGCAGGGCCCCGATCACCCGCCGATCGACGTTGACCTTCTCGACCACCACCCGGCCGGTCTTGGCCAGGCCGAACACCAGGGCCACGAACACGAACGCGGTGATCGGGATGGCCTGGCCGGCCTCGGGCAGGTCGCCCTCGGGCACGTCGGCCACCAGGTAGAGGCCGTACAGGGGCACCGCGGGCAGCAGGTAGCGGGGCGCGACCACCGGCAGGAAGAGCACCGGCGCCAGCAACGACACCAGGGTGCGGAAGTTGGCCTCGGAGAACAGCTGGCGCAGGAACTGCGGCGGGTCGGTCACGATCCCCCAGAGGACCGAGAACGGGTTGTCGCCACCGAAGTCGGCGAAGACGTCGACGTGGGGGAAGTCGCCGCCGCCGAACGCCGGCTGGATCAACAAGATGGCCACTGCGGACCAGGTCAGGCCGGCCACAGCGGTGATGGCGGCCAGGCGCCGCTGGCCCCGGACCCACCAGGTGATGCCCATGCCCGCGACGACCAGCCCCAGGTCGGCGCGCGCCGACAGCGCCAGCGCGATCATGACGCCGTAACGGATCCACCGTTCGCGCAGGCCGGCGACCATCGCGGCGATGAGGGCAGGGAGGGCCAGGGCCTCGAGGTGGAAGCCCGCCAGGTTCACCGCGTGGATGGAGCTGTAGGCCCCGTAGGCGACGACGATGGCGAGCGTGGAGCCGATCCGGAGCTTGGCCACCTGCCGGGCCAGCCGCCACAAGGGAACGACGCCGAGGGCCAGCGCCAGCGACTGCACCGTCATCAGGGTGACGGCGGTGGGAAACACCATGGTGAGCAGCGCCACCGGGTAGATGAGGAACCCGGCCTGCTCGAACAGGTAGTTGTGCGTCAGCAGCGAGGCGTCGGGCGTGAAGCCCTCACCGATGAGCCACACCGTCTGCATGGCGCTCGCCAGGCTCGCCTCCTGGCTGAGCTCGCGCGATCGAGCCAAGGCCAGCAACAGGTGCAGCACCCCGAGGAGCGCCGCCACCACCCACGGCGCGGTCCGGTTGAAGCCCGAGCCCTCGAATCGCGCCTGCCACCGCAGCAACCGGTAGTCCAGGCGCTTGCGCCACGGCAGACTCATCCGGCGCGGCCCTCGGCGCCCCCGTCGCCGCCCGCCGGCGCGACCTCGACCGGCTCGATGAGGTGCTCGCCCCGGCTCCGGGGGTTGTTGACCTCGGTGCTGACCGGATGGAAGGTCATCAGCTCCGACGGGGCCGGGACCAGCAGCGCCTGCACGTCCTCGGGGTCCCGCACGTCCCGGTCGAGCCAGGTGTCCCACGCCGACGGCGGCAGCATGATCGGCATCCGGTCGTGGAGAGGCCGGATGGCGTCGTTGGCCGGGCCGGTCAGGATGGTGCAGCTGCGCAGCAGCTGTCCCTCGGCGTCACGCCAGGTGTCCCAGAGGCCGGCGAGGGCGAACGGGGCGCCGTCGACCCGGTAGATCCGCATCGGCGTCTTCTTGTCGTGGCCGGCGAGGGTGGTCCACTCGAAGAAGCTGTCGGCGGGGATGATGCAGCGCTGGCGCTGGAGCGGCTTGCGGTAGGCGTTCTTGGTGGCCACGGTCTCGCACCGGGCGTTGATCATGCGGTTGCCGATCTTGGGATCCTTGGCCCAGAAGGGCACCAGCCCCCAGCGGGCGACGTCGAGGATCCGGGTGCCGTCCTGCTCGAAGACGGTGTAGACGTCGTTGGTGGGAGCCACGTTGTAGCTGGGTTCGAGGAGGGTCTCGCCGATCTGCTCCACGCCGAAGTAGGCAGCGAGCTGGTCGGGCGGTGTCGTCGACACGAACCGGCCACACATGCCGGACCACGGTACTCTGCGCGGTCCGGGCGGATGTGACTCCCGATGGCCCACCTCGGGGGCGGGTATCCTGGCCGTCGCCGGTCCCGGAGGGAGGTCCGTGAGCGAGGATCCCGACCAGCCGCGGGCACGCCGGGCTCTCGCTGTCACCGCGCTGGTCGCCGTCGTCGCGGTCGCCGCCCTCGTCACCCTCGCCGTCGTCGTCGTGGGCTCCGGCGACGACGACGCCACCCCCGATGGCAGCGACGCTGCGGCCCGCACCGAGCCTCCCGGGCCACTCGACGCCCTGCTGGCCGACGGATCGCCCACCGCTGGCGAGCCCATGCCCACGGCGAACCCGGTCGGAGCCTCCGCCGCCGCGTCGACCATCCTCCCGATCGAGACCGGCTGGACCACCAGCGCCTACGGCGACGTGGAGATCCTGGTGCTGTTGCGCAACGCCGGTGAGATCGCCTTCGCCAACGTCGCCGTCGACGCGGTGCTCGTCGACGAGGACGGCAACGACCTGGCGACGGTCCCGGCCTCCTACGCGCGCGTGGACCCGGGCCAGGTGGTACCGATCTCGAGCTTCACCACTGCGCCGGCCGAGGCCATCGCCGACATCCGCGTCGACGTCTCGGCCCGGGGCACCCTTCCCCCGGAGCCGGCACTGGTCGAGCTCGGCGAGGTGACCTGGGACCAGGACGAGCTGGGCACGGTGCGCGTCACCGG
Organism: Acidimicrobiales bacterium; assembly: GCA_041636995.1. Taxonomy (GTDB): domain Bacteria; phylum Actinomycetota; class Acidimicrobiia; order Acidimicrobiales; family UBA8592; genus JBFINV01. Next base: position 5,905 of record JBFKRY010000173.1, read on the forward strand.
CACCATCAGGGCGACCGAGCCCGTGGAGTTCGTGGCCATCGTGGCGGTGCTCCGCGACGACGCCGGCGGGTACCTGGGGTCGGCATTCGGGTTCGTGGAGCGCACCGACGAGGCCGGCACGGACTTCGAGGCCTTCGGCTTCCCGGCGGGGACCGTCGCCGACATCGAGCTCTACACCGCGACCTGAACCGGTCCGGGCACCAGCTACTGGCTCGTGAAGAAGTCGGTTCGTCGCCGATTGCGAGCGTGAGCGAGCCATCGGTGAGGAACCCCGCTGGTCGCTGCGCAGCAGCCTGACCTGCGGGAACGCGTTGAGTCCCGGCGGAGCCGGGCCGATGCGACCGTGTCGGCCACCACGGGCCATGCCGCAACCAGGCCTTCTTCAGGTGGATGTAGCTAGTCTGGGCCCCGGTGGGACCCGGGGAGCTGATCGAACGCGCGGCCGTCGAGCTTCTCGATGCGCATGGGCTGGAGGGCGTCACGGTGCGGGCCATCGCGGCCCGAGCCCACTACCACCGCTCGACGGTCATGTACCACATCGAGTCGGTGACCCGGCTGCGAGAATCCATGTGGCGCGCGATCGCCGTCGAGATGATCGACGACCTCTTCCCGGCCGATGCCCTCGATCCCCGAGACGACGCATGGGTCGGTCGTACCGTGCGCCGGCTCCTCCAGCATTGGAGGGCCCGGCCGAACCAGGTCGACTTCTTCGCGTCGTACGTTTACGTGTACGGCACCCCGGACGTGCTCGACCCATCGGTGATCGAGGCCCTGTTCCCCGGGGTGGCGCGCGAGCTCGCCGAGCCCGCCGCCGCCTACGCGCTGGGGCTGCTGGCTGCGCTGACCCGGCTGCTGCCGGTGCTGCCCGACGCCGCCAGCGGAGCCGTGGCCCTGGGGGCCCTGCTCGACGCCACCCGAGGCGAGCTGGGGGCGGTGTTCGGCAGCCAGTAGCTGGTTCCGACGCGACGCCGGTGAGTACGCGTGCCAGCGCTGCGGACCACTAGAGTCCGGCGGGCATGGCTCACGTCGCCAAGATCGGTCCGGAGCGGGCCACAGGTCCGCTGGCCCGTGAGCTGGACGCGGCGATGCGCCGGGCCGGGCGGATCTGGGAGATCGTCGCGGTGCAGAGCCAGAACCCCGGGGCGCTACGAGCCAGCATGCGCCTCTACACAGAGACCATGCACGGCGAGTCGCCGCTGTCCCGAGCCCAGCGGGAGATGCTGGCGGTGGTGACCTCCCAGGTCAACGAGTGCGTCTATTGAGTGCGGGCGCACCTGCACGACCTCCGGGCCGAGGTCGCCGACGACACCCTGGTGGACCGGATCGCCGATGACTGGCGCCAGGCCCCGCTCGACGAGCCCACCGCTGCACTGCTGGCCTACGCCGAGAAGCTCACCCGTGAGCCGGCGAGGTGCGGGCCCGACGACGTCGCCGCCCTGCGGGAGGCGGGCTGGGACGATCGCGCCGTCACCGACGCCACCCAGGTGGTGGCCTACTTCAACTACATCAACCGCATTGCCGAGGGGCTGGGCGTGGACCTCGAGCCATGGATCGACGATCTGGGATACGCGCGGACCTGACCGCCTCCGTCGGAGACCATCAGCAGCGCGTCAACGGGCGCGGGCCGGCCAGAGCCCTGGTGGCCCTGGTCGGCCTCCGGTCGGGCTGAGAGGATTTGAACCTCCGACCCCTGGTCCCCCAGACCAGTGCGCTAACCGAACTGCGCCACAGCCCGTCCCCGGAGGTGAGTCGGGCTCGCGCCCGCCCTCCTCCGGACGACCAAGCCTAGCGGACCGGCTCGGCGGGACCACCCCGACGGACGTCCGCCTCGGTCCCCGAGCCGATCCACGCGTCAGTCGCGGCAGTAGGCGATGTTGTGGAGGTTGCCGTTGTAGGTGGATCGTCGGGGGCAGTATTCGGTGACCTGGTTGGGGGGGA
>JBFKRY010000174.1:0-7799 GCA_041636995.1 Acidimicrobiales bacterium
AGTGGGCCGTGAGGGACTTGAACCCCCGACCCCCTGCGCGTCATGCAGGTGCTCTAGCCAACTGAGCTAACGGCCCCGGAGCGGTCGATCGTAGCAGCGGGCGCTGCGGTTGGGGCAGGGATCAGGGTCGGCGCACCAGGGCCACGGCCGCGCCGATCAGAGCGATGACGGCGCCGACGGTGACGATCCAGATCCCCAGGTCGAGGTCGAGCACTGCGCCCTCGGCGGTCACGGAGTCCACGCCGAGCTCACGGAGCGTGGCCGGGAGCTCGTCCGACGTGTCCCCGATGTCCCCGATGCTGAACACGGCCAGGCCGAGTGCGAACAGGCCCGCGGCGCCCATCAGCGCACCCGCCCACGCTGTCCGCTGACCGGCCACCAGCAGCCCCCCGCAGGCGGCGACCACCAGGCCCGCGATGAGCGTCCCCCAGCCGTTGGAGTCGCTGAGGCCGTTGACCGTGCCCCCGGTGAGCGTCCCCCCGGCCTGGGCCCAGGCCATGAACGAGCCGATGACGAGCAGGGCCGCCCCCACGAATCCGATGAAGGCCGACAGGGTGTCGGTGCCCGCACCGGGGGTCTCCCGATCGGGGACGGTGCGGTCGGCGAGGACCGTCGGCTCGTCGAGGGTCGGCGCTGGCTGCCACCCAGGCGGGGCTTCGGCCGGGGGCGGGACCGGTGGTACCGCCGGCTGTAACAGCGTGGGCTCGGTCTCCACCTGCGGGACCCCGCTGACGATCGTCGGCTCGGACGCTGCCGGCTCGGGCGCCGGCCAGCCCGCCGGGGGCTCGGTGACTGGTTCGGTGGTCGGGGGTTCGGTGGTCGAGGGCCTCGTGGTGGGTATCGCCGCTGGGGACGGCGTCCAGTCGGGGACATCGGCGGCCGGGCCCTCGGCGATGGGTACCGACGTCGCTACCGGCTCGGTCGACGGCTCGGGGGCCGCATGTTCGGCCGCGGGCACGTCCCACTCGACAGCGGGCGTGGGCTCGTACGCAGCCGGCTCGGCCACGGCGGGTTCGGCCGCCGGCACCCCCCAGTCGACGGCCGGCGCCGGCTCGGGGGCCGCATGTTCGGCCGCCGGCACCCCCCAGTCGACGGCCGGCGCCGGCTCGGGGGCCGCATGTTCGGCGGCGGGCGCCTCCCAGTCGAGGGTGGGCGCTTCGGTCTCCTCGGCCACCGGTGGCGCCGACACCACAGGCGCTTCCCAGTCGGTGACTGTCTCCACGGCGGGAGCAGGCTCCGCGGCTGCGAACGCCTCTGCGGCGACCTCCCCGCCGGCGGGCTCCTCGATCGGCGGCTCGGCAGTGGCGGCCTCCTCGACGGCGACCTCCCCGCCCGCGAGCTCCTCGACGGCGGGCTCCTCGGTGACAGCCTCCTCGACGACAGCCTCCTCGACGACAGCCTCCCCGACGGTGGCCACATCGCCACTCTGCGGGTTCGGGGTGGGCCAGTCCGCCGGGTACAGCTCGGGTGGATACCACTTGCCGTCCGACGCCTGCCACCAGCCAGGACCCTGCGAGGTGTCACTCATGGGGTCCGAATGTAGTGCCCGCTGGCAGACCCCCGGAAAAGCAGCAGCCGCACCACCGGCGGTGTGGTGCGGCTCCTCGAGCGCCGGGCGGGATTTGAACCCGCGATTGTACGGCTTTGCAGGCCGCTCCCTTGGTCCGCTCGGGCACCGGCGCCTGGGCCGGGTGGTGCGTAGCCACCCGCCGGGCCGCCATGGTACCGCCCCCGCTCCCCGATGCTGATCGGAGCCGCCGTGGGATCAGGCCCGGATGAGCCGGATCTTGTCCTGCTTGTGCTCCCACCCCGGCATCGGCCGGGCCTCCCAGCCGTACCGGGCCGCCACCTCGGTGAGGGTCTCGAGCGAGTAGTAGTAGTCCTCCTGCAGGAAGTCCCACGAGTGCCCGTCGGTCCGGTTGTAGGTGAAGTCGAAGAAGCCGCCGGGCTTCAGCACCCGGGACAGGTCGGCCAGGTAGCCCTCGATCACGTCGAGCGGGGTGTGGCTGAACACGCTGTGCGCGTGGGCCACGTCGAACCACCCGCTGGGCAGGGCCGCCAGCCCGTTCCCCCGGACCAGCATGACCACGGGGCGCTTCTCCTGCAGCTGGCGCTCGACGATGGTCTCCTGGGCCGCCAGCAGGATCTCGGGCGAGATGTCGAGGCCCACGTAGTTGCCGGCATCGAGGTAGCGGATGAAGCGCCAGCCTGCCCGGAGGTTGCCGCAGCCGATCTCGAGCATCCGGTGGTGGGGCTCGAGGCCGTTGGCCTTCAGGTACTGGAACTGGAGCTTGCCCATCGCCCGCCAGCGCTTGGGCCGTGCCGTGCCCACCGCGCCCCGGGCGGTGCGGCGGCGGACGTCATCGGCCATGACCGCCCGGTAGAACTCGGGATGCGAGCCCGCGGTCGCCCGGATCCGGCGGTTCCGGAGCCGGCGGCGGAGGTAGGGCACGATCAGGCTCGGCTCGCGCACGGCTCGCCCGGCGAGGTGCACCAGCGAGTTGCGGGTTCGGGCCATCCGGCGACGCTATCGCCCAGCAGCGGGCGCGGCGCCCCCGGCCGAGCCGAGCTCAGGGACCGTAGGTGAGCCCGAACCCGTACGGGAACAGCGGGTCGTAGACCGGGTCGCCGACGTTGATCGGGATCTGGCCCATGTCCCGGGGCCAGGTCATCGGCAGGGTGCCGGTGAAGTCGAAGTCCCCGAAGAGCACGTCGGCCACCCCTGGCCCTCCGTGCCGGGCAACCAGGCGGCGACGAAGGCATCGGTGCTGGGCAACAGGTCGGCGATCAGCATGGGCCGCCCCGAGATCAGCACCACCACGCAGGGCATGGCGCTGCACACCCGATCGATGGCGTTGGTGTCCGAGCTGCTGAGGCCCAGGTGCTGGTCGTCGCCCTGTCCCTCCGCGTACGGGCGCTCGCCCACCACGACCACCCCGACGTCGCCGCTGATCCGCCCGGTGGCCCGCCGGTTGTAGGTGACGGTGGTGCCGGGGTCGACCGCGGCCTGGATGGCCTCGAGGATCGTGGTCCCGGGGGTGATGTCGCCGCTCGAGCCCTGCCAGCTGATGGTCCAGCCCCCGGACTGGTTGCCGATGTCGTCGGCGTTGTCCCCGGCGACCAGGATCTCGGTGGTCGCCTTGGGGAGAGGCAGGACCCCGTCGTTCTCCAGCAGCACCAGCGACTCGCGCACCGCCTGCCGGGCCACCGCCCGGTGCGCCGCCGAGCCGATGTCGCCGATGCCGGTGCGGTCGGCGAAGGGGTTGTCGAACAGCCCCAGCGCGAACTTGGCCTCGAGGATCTCGGTCACCGCCTCGTCGATGCGCGCCATCGGGATGTTGCCGGCCTGGATCTCGGCCCGCAGCGTGTCCTGGAACAGCTGGTAGTTGTTCGGGACCATGACCATGTCGATGCCGGCGTTGATCGAGGTGCGGACGTCGCTCGCATAGTCGCCGGGCAGCTGGTCGATGGCAGCCCAGTCCGAGATCACGAAACCGGAGAAGCCGAGCTCGGTCTTCAGGACGTCGGTGAGGAGGTAGGAGTGGCCGTGCAGCTTCTCGCCGTTCCAGCTGCTGTAGGACGGCATGACGGAGCCGACGTTGCGGGCGATGGCGTCGATGTAGGGGTCGACGTGAATGCTTCGGAGGTCGGCCTCGGACAGCACCGTGTCGCCCTGGTCGTCGCCTCCGGCGGTGCCCCCGTCGCCGACCCAGTGCTTGGCGGTGGCCAGGATGGTGTTCGGGGCGCTGAGCTCGGTGCCCTGGAGGCCGTCGATGTAGGTGGTCATCATCGCCGCGATCTCGGGGTCCTCGCCGAAGCTCTCGTAGGTGCGGCCCCAGCGCTCGTCGCGGGCCACGCAGAGGCAGGGTGAGAAGCTCCAGGGGATGCCGGTGGCGTAGACCTCCTCGGCGGTGACCTCGCCGACCTGGCGGACCAGCGCCGGGTTGCGGGTGGCACCCAGGCCGATGTTGTGCGGGAAGATGGTGGCCCCGTACACGTTGTTGTGGCCGTGCACGGCGTCGACGCCGAAGATGATCGGGATCCCGAGCCGGCTCGACAGCGCGACCGACTGGTACTGGTCGATCATGTCGGCCCAGTCCTGGGGCGTGTTGCCGGTGCTGGGCGCCCCGCCGCCGCCGGCCAGCAACGAACCCAGCGCGAAGTCGGCGATGTCGGAGTCGGCGCTCAGTGCCAGGTGGCTCGCCTGGGTCATCTGCCCGATCTTCTCGTCGAGGGTCATCTGGCTCAGGCAGTCGTGGACCGAGAAGCAGTGCGGGCCCTGCGCCGGCGGGGTGGGGGTGGGGCACGGCCCACCCTTCGGGGTGCCGCACGGCGGCGCCGCGGTGGCCGACTCGACCGCCGGCGGCGTGACCGCGACCGCGCCCGCGAGCAGGGCGGCCAGCGGCAGCAGGATCAGGATCACGACCCCCACTCGACCCGAACCAGGGCGCCTCGATGCGTCCATGACACCTCTCCCACCTGTCGATGACGGTGTGCGGCAGCACCCTTGTGGCTCGGCCCGCCGCCAGTCGGCCCCGCGTGCGGCCCACCCGGCGGTGCGCGAGAGTGAGCAGCGGTAACACGAGCGGGACGGCGCGGGGCACGGCCGGCCCGATGATCGGGGCCGGCGATGGTCGAGGTGCAACCACCGGGTCTTCCAGCGGGGTTCGTCACCTTCGTGTTCACCGACATCGAGGGATCCACCCGAATCCTGAAGCGGCTGCCGCGCCAGGCCCCCCAGGTCTTCGAGCGCCACGACGAGATCATCCGTTCCGCCCTGGCGAGCCACCACGGTCACGAGGTGAACACCGACGGCGACGCCTTCTTCGCGGCCTTCGCCACCGTCGACGACGCCCTGGCCGCGTGCGCCGACGCCCAGCGATCCCTGGCGGCCGAGCCCTGGCCCGAGGAGGGCACGGTGCGGGTTCGCATGGGGGTGCACGCCGGCGTGGCCGCGCCCCGCAACGACGACTATCTCGCGCTCGCGGTGCACCAGGCGGCCCGGGTCGTGGCCGCAGCCCACGGCGGCCAGATCGTGGTGAGCGAAACCGCGCTCGACGACGCCCGGGAGCCGGCCCCTGGCGCGGTGGTGCCGCTCGGCCGGTTCCGCCTGCGCGACTTCGACGAGCCCGAGGTCCTCTTCCGGCTCGATCCGGCCTCGGTGCCCGTCGTCGACCGTTCGGTGCAGGCCATGCCTGCCAGCGGCCACAACCTGGTCCGCCCGCCGACGTCGTTCATCGGCCGGGACCGGACCGTCGAGGAGGTGGCGGCCCTGGTCTCCCAGAGCCGGCTCACCAGCCTGACCGGGCCGGGCGGAACCGGCAAGACCCGCCTGGCGACCGAGGTCGGCCTGCACGTGGCCGGCGACTGGCCGGACGGGGTGTGGCTGGTGGAGCTCGCCGATCTGGCGGACTCGACGCTGGTCCCCGCAGCCATCGCCGACAGCCTGGGTCTGGCGCCCACCGCAGGGTCCGACGGCTGGCCCGAGGTCCTGGCCTGGGCCCGGGCGAGCAGCTCGCTGCTGATCGTCGACAACGTCGAGACCCATGTGCCGGTGTGCGCCCAGCTGCTGTCGGAGCTCGTCGCCTTCGATGGGATCAGCATCCTCACCACCGGCCGCGAGCCGTTGCAGATAGCCGGCGAGGTCGTGTACCGGGTGGACACCCTCCCCACCCCTGCGGACGACGCGGAACCCGAGGCGGTACGGGAAGCGCCGGCGGTCAGGCTGTTCGCCGACCGGGCCCGGGCGAAGCGTCCCGACTTCGACCTCGATGACGCCTCGACCCCCGACGTCGCCCGCCTCTGTGTCCGCCTCGATGGCCTTCCCCTCGCCATCGAGATCGCCGCCGCCCGCCTGGGCGTGCTGAGCGTGGGCGAGATCCTGGAGGGCCTCGACGATCGCTTCGGCCTGCTCAGGACCACCGACCGCTCCTTGCCCGAACGCCAACGGGCCCTCAGCGCCCTGCTGTCGTGGAGCTACGAGCTGCTCGACCCGGCCGAGCAGACCACCTTTCGCCGGCTGGCGGTGTTCGGCGGCTCGTTCACCGTCGACTCCGCGGTGGCCGCGCTCGAAGACCCCGAGCTGTCGGCCGATGACGTGCCGGAGCTGGTGTGGGCGCTCGTCGACAAGTCACTGGTCGTCGCCGATCTCGTCGAGAGCGGCACCCGCTACCGCCTCCTGGAGACCGTCCGCGACTTCGCCCTCCAGCTCCTGGTCGAGCACGGCGAAGTCGGTGCCACCGCCCGCCGCTCGGCCGCGGCGCTGCTCGACCGGGTCGGACCGTGGTTCGTCGCCGACCGGGGCTGGATCGGCGAGGTCGGCGTCGAGCTGCCCAACATCAGGTCGCTCATCGACCGCCTCGAGCTCCAGGACCAGGAGCTGGCCCAGGCGCTGGCCTGCTCGCTGGCCGAGCACCACAACGCGCTGCAGTCGAACGCGACGGGCATCGAGGAGCTGACCCGCGCAGCCACCGCGCTCGGCGCGCCCACCCCGACGCGGGTGGCGATGCTGACCGCCCTGGCCGACCTGCACCTCCGCCATGCCGACACGACCCGGGCCGAGGAGCTCCTGCGGGACGCGGCCTCGCTCCAGTCCGAGCTCGGGCCCCCGAAGTGGAACGACGCGTGCGTGGAGCGCACCCGGGGCGAGATCCTGTGCCGGGCAGGCGAGTACCAGGCGGCCTCCGAGGTTGCCCGACGCGCCCTCGACGGAGGGCTGTCGCCGTTCGGGCAGGCGAGGATGTGGAACCTGCAGGGCATTGCCGCCTACGCGCAGGCCGACATGGGCGCCGCCTTCGCCGCGTTCCAACGCGAGCTCGAGCTGCTCGAGCAGCTGGGCCTCGAGGGGAAGATCGCCGGAGCCCAGGGCAACCTCGCCGAGGTGGCGATGCACGCCGGCGACGACGTCACCGCCGCGACCCATCAGCGATCGTGCCTCGATCTGGCCCTGGCGATCGGCCAGCCGGTCATGCTGGCGTACTCGTCGCTGGTCGCCGCCCGGCTGGCGTCGCATCTCGACGACTGGGAGCTGGCCGCGCGCCTGCAGGCGTCGGCCGAGTCGGAGCTGCTCGCCGCCGGCCACACTCTCTACCCGGCAGACCAGACCGTGCGCGAGAAGCTCCGATCGGAGGCCATCGAGCACATCGGGGAGGCCGCCTTCGCTGCCGCGGAACGGGCCGGCGCACCCCTCGGACCCGTCGATGCCGCGACTCTCGCGGCCGAAGTGTTCACCACGGTCTGCGCCCAATCGCCCACTACGCAGCGAACGACGGACCAAAGGAACCTGCCATGAACGAGCACTCGAAACCGAGGCTGCGACGTGAGATCCCCGACGGACCATGGCAGGACCGGGTGGTCTACTCGAGGCGCGCCGGCGGCTACGCGCGCCGCAAGCACGAGCTGCTGGTCGGGACGCCGGAGGCGCTCGACCGGACGACCGCGCTCACCGCGAGCAACGACGTCCAGGAGATCGAGATCGGCGACGGTGAGATGGTGTACCTGCACCGCTTCGAGGAGGACGACGAGCTGACGGTCGAGGACGTCGTCGACCGGCTGGCGCGCGAGGGCCGCCGGGGCGAGCCGAACTACGTCATGTTCGCCAACCCCGTCTACGCGAACCCGCTCTACGCCAACCCGGTGTACGCCAACCCCGTCTACGCCAACCCGGTGGACGAGCGGGCCAGCGCTCCGTTCGCCAACCCGCTCTACGCCAACCCGGTGTAGGCCAATCCGGTCTATGCCAACCCGGTCTACGCCAACGCCTACATCTGCACGGGCGAGCGGATGAGCACGGCCCGCCC
>JBFKRY010000175.1:0-7647 GCA_041636995.1 Acidimicrobiales bacterium
GAGGTCACAGGAACGGATCCCGAAGAACGCGACCGCCGGGGCCTCCGGCTCGGGCTCCTCGACGGAGACTTCGCCGTTGCGCCGACTGGCTCGGATCAGGAGCGTCCGCTCCGGGTAGACGAACCGCTTCCAGGACGACGAGGGGCTGGAGAACGCGAACACCTCGTCGGTCCCCGTCGGCGCCAGCCGGTACCGACCGCCCTCCTGTTCCTCGGTCCAGCCCCGCGGCAGCTGCTCGGCCCCGTCGATCTCCTCGTGGTTGATCACCCCGTCCTGGACGACCGGGCCGATGACGGTGTGACCGCTGGCGCGCAGGGCCTGGATGATCTCGTCCAACCCGCGGAGCGACACCACCTGCGCCATAGCTCTCAAGCACAGCCCATCGTCAGCGGTCCTTCCAGGGACCTTGGGCCCTGCCGGTCGACGAGTGCTCGGCGATCGCGGCGAGCTCCACGGTCGCCAGGTCCTCCGCCACCAGCACCTCACCCTCGAAGCCGCCGGCCCGGATGTCGTCCTCGAAGGCCGCCACGTCTGCCGGGGACGCGGGCTCGGGGATCAGGTGGGTCAGCACCAGCCTGGGGATCCCGAGCCGACGGGCCTGCTCGCCGATCAGGCGGGTGTCGGCGTGGTAGTCGAGGATGAAGCGGCGGTGGGCGGGAAGCTGCTGTATCGGCTCGAAGCGCATGGCCTCGTAGACGAGCACGTCCGCACCCGCGGCCAGGGCCTCGACCTCCTCGCACACCACGGTGTCGCCCGAGATGGCGACGACCCCGTCGGGCGTCTCCACCCGGAACCCCACCGCCGGGTGCACCGGCTCGTGGCGGACCGGTCCGGCGACCACGGTCACGTCTCCGCCGGCCCAGACCGGGGTGGGCGCCACCGGGGGCTCGAAGGGGACCAGCTCCAGCTCGGGGCGTGTCGGTCGTCCGGAGTGGGCGCGGCGCACTGCGAGGTCGTCCTCCCACGGGTCGAGCAGGCCATCGACGAAGCGCTGGCACGGACCCGCCGGGGCCACCACCGGCAGCGCCGGGCACTGGTCGCGGCGGTCCATGATCCAGCGGGTCAGCACCAGGTCGGCCAGGCCGGTGAGGTGATCGCTGTGGTGGTGGGTGAGCAGGACTGCGTCGAGCTGGGTGGGCCACAGCCCGAGCTGGGCCAGCCGTTGCACCGTTCCCCGGCCGGCGTCGACCTGGATGGCCAGCTCGCCCGTCCGGACGAGCACGCCGGGTCCGGCGCGGGTCGCCGAGGGCACCGGGGTGCCGCTGCCGGTGATCGTGACCGTGGTCGTCAAGTGCGTCCCCGTGGGGTCGAGCGTTCCGCCCGCATTGGACCATCGCCGCGGGGAATCGTCCAGCAGCGGCAGCGCAGCGGGTGGCCGGTGTGGTCCGGTCGAGCGCCCGTCGGTATCCTCCGCCCGTGGCCAAGCATCCCCAGCTCCGCGAGGTGATGACCGCCGACGTCGTCACGGTCGACCGATCCCAGCCCCTCTCCGAGGTGTACGACCTGTTGCGGTCGAGCGACTTCCACCACGTGCCGGTGCTCGAGGGCGACATCCCGGTGGGCATGATCTCGTCGACCGACGTGCTCAAGCTGGTGTACGACATCGAGGGCGCCGACGACCGCACCCTGCGGACGTTCATGGACCACCAGTTCGTCATCGACGACGCCATGACCACCGATCTGTCCACGGTCGGGCTGTCCGCCAGCGTCCGCGACGTGGCCGAGCGCCTCGCCGACGGCAAGACCCACTCGGTGATCGTGCTGGCCGACGACGGCAAACTGGCGGGCATCGTCACCACCACCGACCTGGTGCGCCTTCTCCGCGACCTGCTCTGAGGGCACGGCGCCGCCGCCGGCCAACCGCCGGTCACGCAGCGAACCGGCCTCGCCGGCTGCAGACCAGCGCCGCTGCGATCGTCCAGCATGGGCTCGGCTGCTCAGCCTGCTGGGTGGACTCGCTCATCGACCGAGCCGGCGCAGTGGTCTGGTCTCCTCAATTGCCTCGGGCGCCGTCAAGTCGGCGCCGGCCGGGCCGATCGGCGGATCACAGGGAAAGTGGACGAGACAACGATCCCGGCCGGCTGTACGTGGTCGCCTGGCCCCGGGGGAGTCAGTGGCGAAACCGGCGTTCTCCTCGGAACCAGCACATACAGGAGATCGATCATGAGCACCGCAGCCGACCCCACGAACCGTCGTACCCTGCTCCAACGAGCCAAGCTGGCCGCGGCAGGTGCCGTCATCGCCGCCCTGGCCGTGGTGGGTGCCGTTGCCGGAGGGGACGCCGAGGCGGTCGACAACGAGGCCGGCGCCACCTGGCACTTCCAGCCGGCCCCCGGCCCCGATGACGACGGCTCGGGCAAGGGCGGCGGCACCCACGCCAGCTACGGCGGCACCTGGGCCTGAGCCCGACGTCTCGAGACCGCACCGCCCCACCAGGGCGGTGCACCGCGCCCGCTCAAGTCCGGCGCCGCGATGGCCGATTGAACCATCGGCTGGATGTTCGCGACCGCCCGACGCATGACCACGGCTCTGACCGCACCCGATGTTGCCCGTCGTCCGGGCTCGGCGACCAGCCGGGTGCGGTCGGCGCTGGCCGCACCGGTGGACATCGCCTCGCTGGTGGCGTTCCGGGTGGCCTTCGGGCTGATCATGGCCTGGGAGATGTGGCGCTACATCTCCAAGGGCTGGGTCGAGGGCCAGTACGCCGATCCCGAGGTCACCTTCCCCTACTGGCCGTTCACGTTCGTCGAGCCCCTTCCCCGCCCCTGGCTCGACCTGGTTTTCTGGGGCACCGGGGCCGCCGGGCTGCTGCTGGCGGCGGGCTTCGCCCACCGCCTGGCCGCGACGTCCCTCTTCGCCGGGGTGACGTACATCTTCCTGCTCGACAAGACCCGCTACCTCAACCACTTCTACCTGGTCTGCCTGATCGCGTTCCTCGTGGTCTGGCTCGACCCCCACCGGGCGCAGTCGGTCGACGCCCGCCGTCGCCCCGCGCTGCGCTCGGCAACCGTGCCCGCCTGGCAGCTGTGGCTGTTGCGGTTCCAGATCGCGGTCCCCTACTTCTTCGGCGGCATCGCCAAGCTGAACGGCGACTGGCTCCGGGGCCGGCCGCTGCGGTCCTGGCTGGAAGCTCGGACCGACTTCCCGGGCATCGGTCGCTGGTTCGACGACGACGTGGTCACCTGGGCCATGAACTACGGGGCGCTGCTGCTCGACCTGCTGATCGTGCCCGCCCTCCTCCACCGCCGGACCCGCCCGTATGCCCTCGCCGCGGCCATGGTGTTCCACCTGTTCAACGCCCGGCTCTTCTCGATCGGGATCTTCCCGTGGCTGATGATGGCGGCGACCCTGATCTTCCTGCCGCCGTCGTGGCCCCGGCAGGTGCTCGCCACCGCGTCGCGGGCCCAGCTCGGCGATCCCCGGATGGTCGGGCTGGCGATCGGCGCGCTCGCAGGCTTCGCGCTGGGCGGATTCCTGCCCCTGTCGTTCTCCTACTGGCGGGCCGGGATCGCGCTCGCCACCGGCGCAGTGATCGGTCACGAGATCGGGGCCCGTCGGACGCCGACGCCCCCGACGCCCGCGCCGCTCCCCTTCGAGCGGGCCCCGCTGCGTCGGCGCACCACGGCCCTGCTGGCACTCTGGGTCGCGGTGCAGGTGCTCGTGCCGCTGCGTCACCTGGCGACACCCGGGGTGGTGCACTGGACCGAGGAGGGCCACAACTTCTCGTGGCACATGAAGCTGCGTGACAAGGACGCATCGGTCGAGCTCACGGTCACGGCCGACGGCCGGCCCGTCGACCCCGATGCCGTCGTTGCCCTCACCAGCCGCCAGCGGTCCAAGATGTCGACCCGGCCCCACATGCTGGTGCAGTACGCCCACATGCTGGAGGACCGTCTCGTGCAGCAGGGTCACCGCACGGTCGAGGTGCGGGCCCTGGTCTGGGCCTCGCTGAACGGCCGCCCCTTCCAGCTGCTCGTCGACCCCACCTTCGACCTGACGACCCAGCGCTACCCCTGGTTCGACCACGCCGAGTGGATCCTGCCCCTCGACGATCCGGTGTTCGACCCCGGAGACATCGAGTAGCCGCGACCGAGCGCCCCAGCCCGCCTCAGATCGGGAAGCGGCGGCGGAGCCAGTCGGCGAGCAGCGGATCCACCAGCCACAGCCGGTCGTCGCGCCGGACCAGGAACCCGCTGCCGACGAGCGACTCGGATGCGGCCCGAGCGGTGCCCGGTGCCAGATCGAGCACCGACGCCGCGGTGCCGTAGATGCTGCCGCCGGTGGCGATGACCCGCAGGGTCTTCTGGTGGCCGACCGGCAGCAGCGAGAACATCCGCTCGGTGCCCATGTCCACGCTGGCCCGGACGTCCGCGAGGGCGTCCTCCCAGGTGGACTCGGTGGCCGCGGTCCCGGCCGGCGTGTGGCGCCAGACCGCGTCGGCCAGCTGCATGGCCCGCTGGGGGTGGCCGAACACGAACCCCGCGATGCGTCCCGGCGTCGACCCGGCATCGCGGTCGGTGGCTGCGAAGCCGTCGTCGACGATGGTCACGATGGCATCACCGCCGAGGGGCTCGATCTCCACCAGGTCGGCCTGGGCGAAGAAGGGCTGGGCCTGGTCGCTGAACAGGGCCCGCATGGTCGAGGGCTGGGATCCGGCGAAGACGATCCCGAGATCCTGGTAGTGGTGCTGGAGCTCGGTGCGTAGGACTGCGGCGGCACCGCCCACGTGGTCGATGCCCGAGAACTCGTCGAAGACCACGAACAGGTCCTGGCGCTGGGCGCTGCGCACCAGAACCTGCACCAGCTGGCGGACGGTGATCACCGGGTCGGGCCGGTTCCGCTTCTCCCGACTGAGCTCCACGCCGATGACGCCGAGCCGTAGCGAGAAGCCACCGGCGACGGTGTCGAGGATCCGGCGCAACGGTCCGGCGACGGCGGCGAGACCGCGATCGAGGGCGCCGGCGAGGTCGGCCATCGAGCCCAGCTCGTAGAGGTCGACCCACACCGCCTCGGGCCCGACCCCGGCCAGGTCCGCGGCCACCCGCTTGAGCACGCTGGTCTTGCCGTAGCGCCGGGGGCCGAGCAGCGCGGTGACCCGCCGGTCGGTGATCCGCTGGGCCAGGTCGGCGACAAGGGCTTCCCGGCCCCGGACCTGGCTGCCTTCGAGCGGTCCTTGGTAAGGGAAAGGGCTCCGTTCCACGATGCAAATCATACTCTATTGAATCGAGTATCAGAAGCTCTGTTCGATCGACGGGTGGGGCGTTGCTCGGGTGGGTCCACCGCGGGACCGGTCCCACCGATCCCGGCGCCGCCCCGCCAGGGACCGACTGCGAGCCCTTCGAGTCGTTCGCGGCGGCCACCACCGAGGCCTGGCGGACTGACCGGCCATCGCCCTGGCCGCCCGGTATCAGTGGGCGACGTCGCCGCCCCTGAGCTGGGCCAGGCAGTCCATGGCGTGGTCGAGGTGGTCGTCCATGTGTGCCTTCGCGGCCAGGGCCACCAGGGTCCGAGCGGTGGCCTCGGCGGCCGCCGGGTCGCCGGCGGCCAGCGCGATCCGGACGTCGGTGGCCAGGATGGCCGCCTGCATGGCCACGTACACATCCGTCTCGCGTAGGCAGCGGGCATTGGCGTCGACGATCCAGCGGCGGGCTGCGTCCAGCTCGCCCGCCTCGAGGCAGAAGAGGGCCGTGACCCGGGCGGCGGCGCCCTCCCAGCACGGATCCGCCAGTTGGCAGCTGAGGGCGAAGGTCTCCTCGAGCTCGCCGTGCAGGTCGACGCCGCTTCCCACTTGCAGGGCGGCCTCCGCCAGCACCGCCCGGGGCCAGGGCCCGAAGGCGACCCAGCGCAGGGCGTCGACCAGCTCGAGACACTCGTGCAGCCAGCGCTGCGCCATGGCCACGTCGCCGGCCCGGAGATGGGCCCAGCCCCCCAGACCCAGGGTCCAGGCTTCGCGGCGCTGGTTGCCGGCCTCCCGGGCCAGGGCCAGCGCTTCCTCGAAGCCGGCGAGCCCCTCGGCAGCCCGGCCCCAGTCCGCCAGGTTGAAGGCCGCAACCGACCGGATGCCTGCCAGGAGGTCGGGGTCGGCGGCGGCCAGGGTCTGGGCGCGGTCGAGGTTGGCCGCGGCCGCCGGTCTGCGCCCGGCGAGCGCGTCGACGTAGCCCAGCTCGCGCCAGGCACCGGCGGCCACCCGGTGGTCGCCTTCGCGCTCGGCGAGGTCCGCAGCCGTGCGGAGGAGCAGGGCCCCCTCGTCGTCGTGACTGCGCACCGCGTGGACCAGGCTGCTCCCCAGCTCGAAGCTGCAATGAGCGAGCAGCTGCCCGTCACCGGATCGCTCCGCCTCGCTGCTGGCCCGGCGCAGGCAGTCCAGCCCCGCATCCACCGCGCCGGAGGAGATGGCCGCCAGGCCGGACTCGAGCAGCGATGCTGCGATCGCCCGGGTCGACACCCCCTGGGGCGGGTCGGCCACGTGCCGGCGCGCCGCGCTTCGCAGCGCCGCGGATGGCTCCACCCCCAGCTCGGCCCGCAGCAGGGCCTCGGCCTGCTCGACCTGAGCAGCTGCGGCGTCGTGGCGCCCGGCGGCGACCAGGCTCTTGATCAGCAGCACGTGGGCCCGCTCGTCGAGCACCGACCGGGACACGCCCTGCTCGGCCAGCCGCAGCGCCCGGTCGTGGTCGCCGGCGCAGAGCGCCCCGATCACCTCGTTGCGGATCCCGGCGTCGATCAGCCCGGCGACGCGCTGGCGCTGGACGAGGAGCCAGGTGTCGAGCTCCGGACCCGACCGGGGATGGATCCCCTCGAGCAGCTCGCCGGCTCCGTCCACGTCGTAGGTCCCCGCCTGCAGCTCCAGGACGTCGACCCGGGTGCTGTCGGGCAGGTTCAGACGCACCGGATCGCCCGTGAAGGCCTCGGCCGAGCCGACGGCTCGACGGAGCTCCGCCAGGCTCCACCGCACCGACCCGAGCGGGTCCACGGTGTCCGGGAACAGCAGGGCCCCGAGCTCCTGCCTGGTCGGCTCCCGGTCGGCGAGCACCAGCCGGGCGAGCAGGGCCCAGGACTGGAAGCCCCGCACCGACCGGACCTCGCCGGACTCGTCGATGATGGCCGGCTGGCCGATCAGCTCGATCGTCGGGCCCACGCACCCTCCTCCCACGCTCAACCGTAGAGCCGCCGCAGCCCCACCGTGGCGGGAGACCGTGGGACCGGGCGTGTGAGGGCGGTCGCGAGATGCGCCGGCGCGACCAACGCGTCGTCGAGCGCCCGGCTGCCACGGTGACTCCGACAACTCGAACAGAGGAGGCCTGACATGGCTCAGTTCATGATCGAGCGCACCATCCCGGGTGCCGACACCCTCGGCCCCCAGGAACTGGCGGACATCAGCGCGAAGTCCAACGACGTGGTGGCCGGGCTCGGGGTGCCGTACCGGTGGGTCACCAGCTACGTGGCGGGTGACAAGATCTACTGCGTGCACGAGACCGATGACGAGGCCACGGTTCGCGAGCACGCCCGCCGGGGCGGGTTCCCCGTCGATCGGGTGACGGAGATCGCCGCCGAGTTCGGTCCTGCCACCGCCTGAGGGCGCGGCCACCGGCCCCCAGGGGCTTCTTGCTTCCTGAAGAAGTCGGTTCGTCGCCGATTGCGAGCGTGAGC
>JBFKRY010000176.1:0-7596 GCA_041636995.1 Acidimicrobiales bacterium
CCGCCGGTGATCGCCAGCGCCACCACCTCGGGGACGTCGTAGGAGTGCAGCTCCTCGATGGCGGCCTGCACCCGGGGGACGGCCTCGGTGGTGGTCTTCACCAGCAGCAGGACCTCGCTCTCCCGCTGGACCTCGCCCTCCCACCGGTAGGTGCTGGTGATCGGCAGCTCCTGCACGCACGCCGCGAGGCGACGCTCCACCAGCGCCCCTGCCAGCGCCGAGGCCTCGTCGCTGCTGCCAACCGTCGTCATCACCACGCTGCGTCCCGTCATCGCCGGCCCTCGCTTCGGTCGGATGCGTGTGCTTTCCTACCATCACGGAGCGACGGCTGAGGAGGCGCGCCATGGGGACAGCCTGGACCGTCAACACCAAGGGCGAGGTGTGGACCTTGACGGAGCAGGGCGGGGGCGACCTGTACTCACCCGCCAACGTGGACTTCGCCCTCGACATCGGGGTCGGCGCCGACGGGACCGCGTGGATCATCAGCACCCAGGCCAACGTGGGCCAGGCCGGCAACCACGTGATGTACCTGTCGGACCCGGCCGCCAAGTCGTGGGCCAGTGTGCCCGGGCCGGCGGCGGCGACCAGGGTGGCCGGGGGTCCCGATGGCGTGGCCTGGACGGTGAACGACAGGGGTGAGGTGTGGACGCTGATGCCACAGGGCGGTGGCGACCTCTATTCCCCTTCGGGCGAGGACTTCGCGCTCGACATCGGGGTCGGTGCCGACGGGACCGCGTGGATCATCAGCACCCAGGCCAACGTGGGCCAGGCCGGCAACCACGTGATGTACCTGTCGGACCCGGCCGCCAAGTCGTGGGCCACTGTGCCCGGGCCGGCGGCGGCGATGCAGGTCGCCGGGGGTCCCGATGGCGTGGCCTGGACGGTGAACGACAGGGGCGAGGTGTGGACCCTCCACCAGCAGGGTGGCGGCAACCTGTACACCCCGGCGGGCGCGGACTTCGCCATGGACGTCGGCGTCTCGCCGGACGGCACGGTGTGGATCATCAGCTCCCAGGCCAACGTTGGCCAGGCCGGGAATCACGTGATGTACCTCTCCGACCCGGCCGCCAAATCGTGGACCACGCTGCCCGGTCCGGCGGCGGCGAGCGTGGTCTCGGGCGGCTAGCGGCCCACGGACCCTGTGACCTCGCCGTTCTCACCCACGTTGCTCGAGGCCCGGCGAGCGCTCGTCACCGGTGGCGGCACCGGGCTCGGCAAGGCCATCGCCGCCGGGCTGGCCGCAGCCGGTGCCGACGTGGTCATCGCGGCCCGGCGCAGGGACGTGTTGGAGGAGGCGGCCACCGAGATCCAGGGGACTGCGGGCCGCCCGGTGGCGGTCGAGGTCGTCGACATCCGAGACGTCGATGCCGTGGCCGCCCTCGCCGCGGCCCACCCGGACGTGAGCGTCCTGGTCAACAACGCCGGGGGCCAGTTCCCGAGCAAGGCCCGTGACCTCAGCCCGAATGGCTGGCGCAGCGTCGTCGACCTCAACCTGAATGGCACCTGGAACATGACCCAGGCCTTCGGTGAGCGCATGCTGCAAGGCGCGGGCGGGGTGATCTGCCAGATCGTGGCCACGGTGGGGCGGGGGCTCCCGGGCATCGCCCACAGCGCAGCAGCCCGGGCCGGGGTGGTGGAGCTGACCCGGACCCTGTCCTACGAGTGGGGTCCCAAGGTGCGGCTCAACTGCGTGGCCCCGGGCCAGTTCCGCACCGACGCCTGGGACCAGACCTACGAGGACGGCGTGGGCTCGGGAGTGGTCGAGCAGCCGCTCCCGTACGAGGGTCACGTCGACGACTGCGCCAACGCAGTGGTCTTCATGGTGTCGCCGGCGTCGCGTTTCATCACCGGGCAGGTCCTGTACTGCGACGGGGGTCTCATCAACGTCGGGCACATGTCGGCGCTACCCGAGGGTGGCTATCCGGAGCGGGACCAGCCCCGCTCCGACCTGTGAGCAGCGTTGATGATTCGGCGGAGGGACCGGCCGTCCATGGCCGCCGATCCAGCCCGACTCAGGAGGCCGACCGCAGCTTGCGGAGCAGCTCCTCGCACTCCGCCTGGTCCATGAACCGGGGCACCGGGTAGTCGAGGAACGCCTCGGCGCAGGCCCGCTCGGCGAGCATCGCGATGTCGTCGTCGCGCAGCGCGTCGAGGGTGGGTGGGATCCCGACCGTGGCCATGAGGTCCCGAACGGCGTCGATGAAGGCCCCGGCCCGGCTGGCGTCATCGCCGCTGCCGACCCCGATGACGTCGGCCAGCTCCGCGAGCTGGCGACTGGCGGCGTCGCGGGAGAACTCGAGCACGTGCGGCAGGGTGATGGCGTTGGCGAGGCCGTGGGGGGTGCCGTAGACCGCACCGAGGTTGTGGGCGATGGCGTGCACGTAGCCCACACTGGCCCGGGTGAAGGCCAGCCCGCCGTAGTAGGAGGCCAGCGCCATGCCGGTGCGGGCGCCGATGTCCTGGCCGTCGCCGTAGGCCTTCGGCAGATGTTCGAACACCAGCCGCACCGAGGTGCGCGAGTAGCCCCGGGTCTGGGCGGTGGCCGCCTTCGAGAGGTACGACTCGATCGCGTGCGTGAGCGCGTCCATGCCGGTCGCCGCGGTGACCGCGGGGGGCAGGCCCAGCATCAGGGTGGGGTCGAGCGCGGCCATCGCCGGGATCAGCTTCGGGTCGATGACGAACTTCTTGGTGTGAGTCGCAGGGTCCGTCACCACCGCGACCACGCTCACCTCGGATCCGGTGCCGGCCGTGGTGGGCACGGCGAACAGCGGGGCCGGCGGCTTGCGCACCCGGAGCTTCCCGACGAGCTTCGTGGCCTTGCCGCCGTTCGTGGCCATGGCCGCGATGATCTTGGCGGCGTCCATCGGCGAGCCCCCGCCGACCGCCAGCACCCCGTCGCAGCCCTCGGCGACGAGCTGCGAGTGGCCCGCCTGCACCTGGGCGTAGGTGGGGTCGGGCTCGACCCCCGAGTAGACCGACCACGCCACCCCGGCCGCATCCAGCGCGCCGGTGGCCCGGTCGACGACACCGACCTGGACGAGGGTGGCGTCGGTGACCACCAGGAGCTTCTGGACCCCCTGGTCGCGGATCGAGGCGCCCATGTCGTCGAGGGCCCCGGCGCCGGCGAAGGTCACCGGTGACCGGTCCGGCAGCAGCCGTGCTGCATAGCGGGCGATCAGGACGAACAGTGCATGGATGGCGCGCTTCACGGTGCGACAGTACCGCCGGTCGGGTGGCACCGATGCAGTCAGGGGAGCCGCTTGGCGGCGAAGAAGTCGCTGAGCAGCGCGGCGCACTCCTCGGCCCGCACTCGGGGCACCACCTCGAGCTCGTGGTTGAGCCGGGGGTCCACGCCGAGGTTGTAGAGGCTGCCGAGGGCCCCGGCCTTGGGGTCCTCGGCGCCGAAGACCACCCGACCCAGTCGGGCCAGCACCGCGGCGCCGGCGCACATGGGACAGGGCTCGAGGGTGCTGACGAGGGTGGCCCCGTCGAGCCGGGACGATCCCACGTGGTCGGCGGCGTCGCGGATGGCCAGCAGCTCGGCGTGGGCGGTGGGATCGGCCAGGCGCTCGCGCTCGTTGTGGCGGCGGGCCACGATCTCGCCGTCGATGGCGACGAGGGCGCCGATGGGCACATCGTCGTGCTCCAGGGCCCGGTGGGCCTCGGCGAGGGCGGCGGCCATGAGCTCGTCGTCGGTCACGTGACGCAGAGGCAGAACTCGTTGCCCTCGGGGTCCTGCATGACGGTCCAGGTGGTGCCGTACTCGGTGATGGGCTCGCTCATCCGGCTGGCCCCGAGGGTGCAGAGGCGCTCCACCTCCGCCTCCATGGCGTCGCCCACGATCAGGTCGAGATGCAGCCGGTTCTTGGTGGCCGGGGCCTCGCCGTCGACCTGCTGGAAGATGAGCTTCGGCCCGGTCGATCCCTCGGGGGCCACGATGGAGCGGTACTGCCCCACGCTGCCGTACGCCTCGTAGCCGAGGGCGTCGCGCCAGAACGCCGCGAGGGAGTCGGCGTCCCGGCAGTCGATGGCGATGTCGATGCGTTGCAGCACGCCCATGGCGGGCAGCCTACGGGCTGGCTGGAGCTCAGGCGGTGGCGAAGAAGCCCAGGGCGATGGTCTGGTTGCCGCTCCTCTCGAGGGCCAGGACCTCGAGCTCGTAGACGGTGTCGGGCAGCAGGAACGCGTCGGGCACCATCAGCTCCGTGAAGTCCGGGGGCACGTGCACGTCGTAGATCGGGTGCGACAGGCTGTCGGGGTCCTCGAACTCCTCCATGGTGATGATCACCTCGTAGCCGGTGATGGCGACCGCCTCTCCCGCCAGGGTCTCGGTCACCGGCTCCCAGGTGACCAGCAGGTCACCGTCGGGCACCACCGCGTCGCTGGTGTCCTCGGGGTCCTCCACCAGCGCGGGGGCGGTGATCTCGGGCTCGACCGGGATGTCGTGGGTGAAGGTGGCCTCGCCGAAGCGGGCCACCCCCTCGAAGTCGGTGCCGCCCACGGTGTAGGTGCCCTCGGGGAAGTCGGCGAGCAGGTCGTCGACCGAGTACTCGTCGCCCGGTGGCTCACGGGACTCGAAGAAGAAGTCGGCCACGGTGAGGTCGCCGAGCTGGGCCTGGGGATCCACCAGGAAGATCTGGTTGCCGTCCGGATCCCAGATGCAGAGCTCGGCCCAGGCCTCGCCCCCGAAGAAGCCGTGCACCCCGGTGTCCACGTCGGTGGCGTTGTGCTCGATGTAGAGCTTGGCCACCTCCCACTCGTCGCCCTGGGAGGGGCAGGTCGCCGACTGGGTCAGGGTCATCTCGTCGTCGGCCGGTGCGGTGGGCTCGGGTTCGTCGGGCCCGGTCGACGGGCCGCTGGTGTTGCCGTCGCCGCAACCGGCGGCGAGGAGCGCGCCGGCGACGAGCACGGCGGCGACGCGTGCTGGCATGGCGATCTTCATCGTGGGTCCTCCCGGGGGCCGGCCCGGGTGGCGCAGCCCTCGGGTCCACCATGCGTGCCGGTCCCTGACCGTCCGCTGACAGGTCAGGTGAGGGTCAGGCTCGGGTCATCACCCGCACGGTCCCGGCGACGGGGTCCACCTCGATGGTGTCGCCGGGCCGGATGGCCTCGAGGGCGTCCAGGGCGCCGACCACCGCGGGGATGTTGAGCTCCCGGCTCAGCACCGCAGCGTGGCTCATCGGGCCGCCCTCGGCGGTGACCAGCCCGCCCACCAGCGTCAGCACCATGTTGTAGGCCGGCGAGGTGGTGCGGGTGACCAGGATGTCGCCCGGATCCAGGACGTCGAACGCCTCCTCGGCGGTGAGGGCCACGCAGGCTCGACCCACGATCGGCTCGCGGCCGACGCCGGTGCCGTCGAGCCGGGGGGTGTCCCCGCGCGGTTCGGGCACGTCGCTCATGCCCAGCTCGGCGATGACCGTCTGCACCAGCCGGATGGTTTCGGCAAGGGGCTCGGGCAGCGCATCGAGGGGTGGCGGCGCCTCGGGCTCGCCGAGCGTGCGGGGCGGGTCGAGGGTCTTCTCCCAGGCCCGCTGCTCGGCTCGTCGGCCAACCGTCCCCGCGTCGGGACCGTCGCCGGAGCGGGTCATCGACACCAGCTCGTGGCGGTCGAGCTCGAACACGTGCTCGGGCTCCTGGAGCCGGCCCCGCCCGGCCAGGCGCCAGCCGGCCTCGAGCATGGCCAGACGCAGGAGCCCGGCGGGCCACTCCGCGGTGATCGGCCCGTTGTCGTCGCGGAGGTCCATGGCGTCGCGGGCCCGGGCCAGCAGGTCGTCGAAGCGGGCCCGGTCGGCCTCGGGGACCCGAGCCCGCAGCGACTCCACCACCCGACGGTGGGCCTCGACGTCGAAGACCCGGTCGCGGCTGTCGGTGAGGATGGTGGCGAGCACCACGTCGGGAGCCTCGCCCAGGGTGGGGGTGTCCAGGTCGTAGCCGGCGAACAGCACCGAGCCCCGGTGGCGCAGGTAGTCGTCGAGCTCCCGGGCCACCTCGGGCGAGGCCGCCCGGACCTCGTCCAGGCTCGCGGGCTCCACCCCGGCCTCGGCCAGGCCGGCCCGGATCATGGCCAGGGCCTCAAGCGGCGCCGCCGTCGACGGGGAGGCACCGGCAAGTGCGGGCACCATGTCGGCGCCCGGGATGCCCCAGTCGGCGCCGGCCCGCACCAGCTGGCCGATGGGGCCCAGGTCGTAGCCGTGCAGCCGGAAGTGCTCCTCGAAGGTCTCCCGGATGTACCGCAGGAGCAGGTCGAGATGGGCGGCCAGGGTGTCGTCGTCGAGGCCAGCCACGTCGACGTCCTGCATCTCCAGGTTGCGGGCCACCAGCCGGGGCCGGATGACCCGGTGCCACTCCTCGATGACCGCGGGTGCCGGTGACGATGCCAGGGTGCGGGCGGCCGCCTCGGTGCGCCGCCTGAACTCGGGGTGCAGCCGGGTCACGATCTTCAGGACGAGCGCCGGCGGCGGCCGGCGCGATGGCTTGTCGGGGGCGATGAGGGGGCGGACCCGGGTGTAGGCGAAGCCGTGGACGAAGCGCATCGACAGGGTCTCGGCGGCGATGCCGAACTCGGGCCACAGCTTGCCGAACGCGGTCTCGACCGACTCGGTCATGAGCCACTGCATGATCGGCGTGGTCCCGCCGGGGAAGTGGGATCGGTCGAGGTCCCAGTGCCCCGGTCCGGGTGGTGTGAACGTCCCGTCCATTTGCCCCTCCCGCGGGCCGACGCTAGCCGACTGCAGTGTCGCGGGGCGTTCCGGTCAGGAGCCGGTCTCGGGGGTGGTCATGATCTCCCACAGGTGGGGGTCGGGGCCGCCCACGAAGTAGAGCCCCCGCCCGCCTCGACGATGGTTGATCTCGCCGTCGTCGGCGCTGTACGGACCGGAGCCGAAGCTGACCCCCTCGTCCTGGATGCGCCCGAAGATGGCGTCGAACTCGTCCTCGCCCACCACGAAGGCGTAGTGGAGGGAGCGCACGTCGGAGGCGTCGGCGAAGTCCAGGGTGAGGGAGCCGTTGACCCGCACCGCGGCGAAGTGGCCGGGGCCTTCGTAGTCGAGGCCGAACATCCGGGCGAAGAACCTGGCTCCCTGGTCCTTGTCGATGGACGGCACGATGGTGTGGTCGAGGGTGATGGCCATGGGTGCTCCTCTCGTTCCTGGTGCCAGCCTATAACACAAGTGAATACTTGCGTATTTCCTCGCCCCGGGGCCAAGCCCACCCGCTAGTGTGGGCGGCGCTCCCCCGGACGCTGCGGCGCCGGGCCGGGCGAGGAGGAGTGCGAGAGCGGCCGAATCGGCACGCTTGGAAAGCGTGTGTGGGGCAACCCACCGTGGGTTCGAATCCCACCTCCTCCGCGCGGTGACTTGCTGCGAGTTCGCTCCGCTCGCTGCGCTCGCTTTGCTCATGCGCAGAGCGCAAGCGCGGTCCCGGTCGGCGCCGCAGGCGCCTCCCTGGCGCGGTGACTTGCTGCGAGTTCGCTCCGCTCGCTGCGCTCGCTTTGCTCATGCGCAGAGCACAAGCGCGGTCCCGGTCGGCGCCGCAGGCGCCTCCCTGGCGCGGTGACTTGCTGCGAGTTCGCTCCGCTCGCTGCGCTCGCTTTGCTCA
>JBFKRY010000177.1:0-7545 GCA_041636995.1 Acidimicrobiales bacterium
CCGGATCGGCTGCACGCGCTGGGGGGCGCCGAGCCGGCCTACGACCACGAGCTCCACAAGCACCTCGAGTCGGCCGGCTTCCTCGACGTCGCCGACCACGGCGGCCCGGACCGGCTCGACGCCGCCCTGGTGCAGGAGGCGATCGCTCGGGCCCTGGGCTCGGTGGCGAGCGGGTTCCGGCTCCTGGTCGCCCCATCCATCCCGGTGTCGCTGCGGGGCCCGGTCGCGGTGATCGGGGACGGGCATCGAGGGCCGGCCCGGTTCGCCGCCGACACCGACGCCATCGTGGTGATCGGGGCGAGCGACGTCCGCGTGGTGCGGGAGGTCCCCGCCCTCGACCGGCCGGCGTCGAAGCTCGGCTGGCCGGTCGGGGACGTCGGCGCCCTGCCTGCGGGCGAGGTCGTCGAGGGCGTCGACCCGGAGGAGGTCACCGCCTGGGTGCGGATCGCCCTCGCCGTCGAGCTCGCGGGGACCATGCGGTTCGCCACCGAGCTCACCGTTGGCTACGTGAAGGACCGTGAGCAGTTCGGCCGCCCGATCGGGTCGTTCCAGGCGGTGCAGCACGGGCTGGCCGAGTGCGTCGTCGCGGTGGAGGGTGCCCGGTGGCTGGCCCTCGAGGCCGCCAGCCAGGGGTCTCCCGAGGCCGCGCTGGGGGCGCTGACCCATGCGGTGGAGGCCACCAAGGTGGTCTTCCCCCGGACCCACCAGTACTGCGGGGCCATCGGCTTCACCCGGGAGTTCGACCTCCACCTGGCCACCATGCGGCTGGTGGCCCTGCGCGCCGAGGCAGAGGCGCTGGGCCGACCGGCCGGCGACTACGCCCGCCGCTGCTGGTCGCTGGCCTGACGCCGCGGCTCAGCCGGTGAGACTCCGGTAGACCGCCAGGGCCTCGTCGTCGCCGGCGTCGTCGGCCTCGACGCCCAGCGACAGCAGGGTGTGGGACACGCACGAGTAGAAGGCCGCGGTCAGCACCAGCTCCACGCACTCGCCGTCGCCGTAGTGGGTCCGCAGCTCCTCCATGGCCTCGGCCGACGCCGCGCCGTTGCCGATCATCTCGTCGGTGACGCGCAGCGCGGCCTTCTCGGCCGCCGAGAACAGATCCGACGTCGACCAAGAGCCCAGCGCCGCCAGCTGCTCGGGCGTGACCTCGGCGCGGATCGCCGCCGGCCAATGGGCCTGCCACTCGAAGCTGGCCCGGGTCAGGACCGCCACCCGCATGATCAGCAGCTCCCGCAGCCCCCGGCCGGTGGCCGGCTCGGACCGCAGCGGCCACGCCATCCCCACCCAGGCCTCGAGCATCGCCGGGGAGTTCCCGAGCAGCCGGTACAGCATCGGGACCTCGCGGCCGGCGTCGGTGAAGACGTCGAACACCCGGCGCAGCTGTGGGTCGTCGGTGTCGGCGGCTACGGGGTCGAGGCGTGCCATCTGCTTTCCATCGGTCCTCGCCGGCGTGGCGTATTCAGCATACTGTATTGCCCGATGGCGACCCTGCGGGACCGGACGGTGATGGTGGTGGGCGGCACCTCGGGGATGGGGCTCGCCACCGCCCAGTGCGTTCTGGCCGAGGGGGCCCGGGTGGCCGTGGTGGGCCGGGGCTCCGACAAGGCCGCCGCCGCGGCGTCGACCCTGGGGCCCGACGTGGTCACCGGCGCCCTCGACGCCGCCGACGAGGACGCGCTGCGGACCTTCGCCGACCAGCTCGACGTCATCGACCACGTGGTCTCGTTCACCGGGCTGCAGCCGGCCGCGCCGGTCGCCGAAGCCGACCACGACATGTTCGCGTCGGCGTTCGACGCCCGGGTGTGGGCGGCCCGCAACTGCTGTGTGGTCGCCGCCCCCCGCATGCCCGCCGACGGCTCCTTCACGTTCTGCTCAGGGGTGTCCGCCTACCGGCCCCGCGCCAACCGATCGGCGGGCGCGGTGGCCACCGCGGCCCTCGAATCCTTCGCCCGGGCCATGGCGGTGGAGCTGGCACCGATCCGGGTCAACGCCATCTGCCCCGGCCCCTTCGACACCGAGGTGCTGCGCCGGGCCATGGGTCCCGATCACGAGGCCGCCATCGCCCGCCTGGGGGCCTCCCTGCCGCTGGGCCGCATCGGCCGGCCCGAGGAGATCGCCCACGCGATCCTGTTCCTGATGACCAACACCTACACCACCGGCATCACCCTGCGGGTCGACGGCGGCGCGCTCCTCACATGAGCGACCTGCTGGCCGGGGTGCGGGTGCTGGAGTCCGCGGTGCTCCTCAACGGCGACACGCTGGGGATGCACCTGGCCGACCTCGGCGCCGACGTGGTGAAGATCGAGGCGCCCGAGGGTGGCGACTACCTGCGTGACATCCTGGGCCAGATCGTGCCCGGCCACAGCCCGGCCCACGTCCAGGTCAACAAGAACAAGCGGAGCGTGGCCCTGGACCTCCAGCGGGAGGAGGGGCGCGAGGTCTTCTGGCGGCTGCTGGGCACCGCCGACGTCTTCGTCGACGGCTTCGCGGGCGGGGCCACCGATCGGCTCGGCATCGGCTACGAGGAGCAGCGGCGACACCAGCCCGACATCGTCTACTGCCAGTACTCCGGATTCGGGCGAACCGGGCCCTACGCGGTCATCCCCACCCACGGGCAGATGATGAACGCGGAGGCCGCCGCAGTGGCGCTCGAGACCGGCGACGACGGTTTCGTGCGGGTCACCGAGAACCGGGAGCTGATGTGGGGGACATCGATCGGCGGCGACGGCACCGCCGCGGGCGCGATCCACGCCGCGCTCCGGGTGGTGGCGGCGCTGCTGCGCCGGGAGCGCACAGGGCGGGGCGCATTCCTGGATGCGGCGGCGGCCGATGCCGTCGTGGCCCAGGGCTGGATCGGCGCGGTCTACGGGCTCAACTACGAGCGGATCACCGACCACACCGGGCTGCGGGCCCCGGGCAGCGACACCATGACCGGCGCCAAGTACCAGTACTACGAGACCGCTGACGGCAAGTACGTGCTGTTCTGCTGCATCGAGCCCAAGTTCTGGACCCGGTTCTGCGAGGTGGTGGGGCGCCCCGACCTGGTCGAGCGCACCGTCGAGGCCGGCGCCATCGACTTCGGTCGCCACGACGACGACCTCCGCCGAGAGCTGCAGGGCGTCATCGGCGAGCGCACCCAGGCCGAGTGGATCGAGCTGGCCGCGCGCGAGCGGCTGCCGATCGGTCCGGCGCACCAGGGGGTGGCCAGCCTGCGCGACGATCCCCACCTGGCCGAGCGCCAGATCATCGTGGAGGGCGAGCACCCCGCCGCCGGGCCGTTCACCTACGTGGGGTCGCCGGTCATCGTGGACGGCGAGCCCTACCCGGCGCCCCGGCCGGCGCCCGGCCACGGCGCCGACACCCGCGAGGTCCTGGCCGAGGCGGGCTACACCGCGGAGGAGATCGAGCAGCTGTACGCGTCGGGCGTGGCCGGGCCCCGCCGGGAGGCAGCGCACTAGCCTGGCCCTCGCACGGGGGAGGAGAGCACATGGCCGGCAACGACGAGAGCTGGGACAGCAGGGCCGAAGCGGCGGGCATCGAGATTCCCCCGCCCCTGCCCGCCAACCCGCTGTTCCCCCAGGCCACCATCGACGGCACCACGGCCTACACCTCCGGGATCGTCGCCGTCGAGGGGCCGCCGTGGAAGCTGGCTTACGCCGGATCGGTGGGCGACACCCTCGACGTGGAGATGGCCAAGCAGTCCGCCGCGCTGGCCATGGTGTGCACCCTGGCCAACCTGAAGGGCGCGCTCGGTGGCAGCCTGGACCGGGTCGACCGGTTCCTGAAGCTGATGGGTTTCGTGCGCTGCGGTCCGGCGTTCATCGACCCGCCCGGGGTGATCAACGGGGCCTCGGAGGTGCTGGCGAAGATCTTCGGCGAGGACCGGCTGCCGGCCCGATCCGCCATCGGGGTGGCGGCGCTGCCGGGCGGCGCCAGCGTCGAGCTCGACGCCATCGTCCGGTTGCGGGAACTGAGGTCGGGGTCCGAGCGGGCCTGATAATCTGCGGCCCGGCCCGCGCGGTGCAGAAGGACATGGAGGTGGTGATGGGACAGATCACGATCTTCGCACGCATGGGCGTCACACCCGAGAACGCCGAAGAACTCAGGCCGCTCGTTGCCGAGGGATGCAAGGTCGCCGCCGATGAGCCGGGGACGCTG
This sequence comes from Acidimicrobiales bacterium, assembly GCA_041636995.1. Taxonomy (GTDB): domain Bacteria; phylum Actinomycetota; class Acidimicrobiia; order Acidimicrobiales; family UBA8592; genus JBFINV01. The sequence goes on from JBFKRY010000177.1 coordinate 4,159, forward strand.
ACCTACGACTGGCACTACTCGAAGGAAAACGGAAGCCTCGTCCTGCTCGAGAGCTACACCGACTCGGCCGCCCACCTCTCCCACATGCAGGCGGACGGTCATGGTGAACTCATCGGCAGCGTCATGGCGCTGACCGACTCTCTCGAGTTCTACGTCCTCGGGGAACCGACCGCAGAACACGCCGAGGCCCTAGCGGCCGTCCCGGGAGCACAGTTCTACTCGGAGTTCGCGAGGCCGTAGCTCATCGACATCTGATTGGTGCCAGGCACTACGCCGGCGGAGCCGCGCCAACGCGGTGCAGCTATTCGATGACGATGGCGCGCTCGGGGCAGCCGAGGGCGGCCCGCTCGGCTGCCTCCTCGTGCTCGGGGGGGACCTCCGCGGCGATCACGTAGGCGTGCCCGTCCTCCTCGCGCAGGTGGAAGACCTCGGGCGCAGTGGTGGCGCACAGGGCGTGGCCCTGGCAGACGTCGTCGAGCACCCGTACGCGCATCCCTGGCTCCGGTGTCCGGGAATTCAGTATGCTCTATCGTAGTCCAGCCGGCCCGGGAGGACAGATGGCTCTCCAGCACGACTTCGACCTGATCAGCGTCGACGACCACATCATCGAGCCGGCCCACGTCTGGACCGACCGGCTCCCCGCCAGGTTCCAGGAGGCCGGCCCCCACGTGGTGACCACCGACGACGGCACCGAGATGTGGGAGTACGAGGGCGAGCGGCTGGCCACCATGGGCCTGAACGCGGTCGCGGGGAAGCCCCACAAGGACTTCGCCATGGACCCCACCAGCTACGACGACATGATCGAGGGGTGCTACGACCCGGTGGCCCGGGCCCGCGATCTGCTCCGTGACGGGGTCCGGGGCAGCGTCTGCTTCCCCACGTTCCCGCGGTTCGCCGGCCAGCGCTTCCTGACCGCCCGCGACAAGACCCTGGCCGACCTCTGCGTCAAGGCCTACAACGACTGGATGCTCGAGGAGTGGTGCGCCGCGGTCCCGGGGCTCTACATCCCGATGATGATCGGCCAGTTGTGGGATCCCCAACTCATGGCCGCCGAGATCGAGCGCTGTGCGGCCCGCGGGGTGCGGGCGGTGAGCTTCCCCGAGAGCACCGCGCCGTTCGACCAGCCCTCGTTCCACACCGACCACTGGGATCCGGTGTGGCAGGCCGCGGTCGACAACGACGTGGCCATCTGCATCCACATCGGGACCAGCGGCCGCACCCACATGCCCTCCGAGGACGCCTCCTTCTCCGTGGCCGTGGCCCTCGGCCCCGTCAACGCCCAGATCACGTTCATGGACCTGCTCCTCTGCGGGATTCTTCAGCGGTTCCCCGGCCTGAAGGTGGCGCTCTCCGAGGGCGGCATCGGCTGGGTGCCGTTCGCGCTCGAGCGGGTCGACCGCACCTGGGAGCGCCACCGCTACTGGGCCGAGCTCGACGACACCCCACCGTCGGAGATCTTCCGGCGCAACATCTGGGTGTGCTTCATCGACGAGATAGCGGGCATCGAGATGCGCCACCACATCGGCGTCGACCGGATCATGTGGGAGTGCGACTACCCCCACGCCGACACCCCGTGGCCCAACAGCCAGGGCGAGGTGCGCAAGTGCCTGAGCGGCCTGCCCGAGGACGAGGTGGCGGCGATGACCCACGGGAACGCCGAGAAGCTGTTCCGTTGGGACGCCCGACCCGACGTCGAGGCGATCCTCGGTTCGTGACCCGGCAGGGGGCGGTCAGGCGGGGGGTGGCGCTCGTCTCGACAGTCGCCGTCCTGGCCGCCGGATGCGGCGGCGACGACGACGAGGCCGCGCCCACGCCCGAGCCCACCCCGTCAGCGACGGCGACGCCCGCCCCGGACCCCTCGCCGACCGACGTCCCCGAGCCCACCGCGTCGCCGACCGACGTCCCCGAACCCACCTCGGAGCCCACCACCGAACCCACCAGCGAGCCGACCGCCGAGCCCACGAGCGAACCGACTGCCGAGCCGGGCGACGGCGGCGTGGTCAACGCCGACCCGGTGGTGGTCGACCTGGCCGACTTCATGATCACCACCGCCACGACGGTGTACGCAGCGGGGACGATCAACTTCGAGGTGGTCAACGACTCCGACATCGCCCACGAGTTCGGGGTCGCTCGGGGCGAGAGCTACGACACCCTGCCCAAGCTCGACAACGGCAGCATCGACGAGGAGGCCCTCGGCGACGACTTCCTGGGGAAGACCCCGGTGGTCGATCCGGTGCTCGGACCGGTGCGGGAGATCAGCTTCACCCTCGAGCCCGGCCAGTACGTCTTCTTCTGCAACCTGGTGGTGGGCCCGGTCTCGCACGCGGCCCGGGGCCAGCACCTGCCGGTCACCGTGGTCGAGTAGCCAGGAGCTCGGGGGGATGGAGGAGCTGTGGGGGATCCCGGCGCACCCGCTGTTCGTGCACGTCCCCGTGGTCGCCCTCCCGGTGCTGGGCGCCGCCGGGTGGCTGGTCGCCGCCCGGACCGGCTGGCGGCAGCGGTTCTCGCTGCCGCTCCTCGGCGCCACCCTGGTGACGATGGTCGCCACCATCCTGGCCTCCCGGTCGGGTGGGCCCCTGGAGGAGGCGCTGCAGCCGGGTATCGGGACCCGGATCGACCGCCACCAGCAGCTCGGCGAGCAGACCACGGTGCTGACCATCCTGTTCTTCGTGGGCGTCGTGGCAATGACCGGCGGGGACCAGTGGCTGCGCCTGCGGGGTCGATCCGAGACCGGCGAGATCCGCCCAGCCCACAGGCACGCGGTGCGGGCGCTGGCGGTCGGGGCGGCGGTGCTCGGCACCCTCGCCGCGATCTGGGCCATCCGCACCGGCCACGAGGGGGCCCGGGTCACCTGGTCCGGGGTCGAGGTGGGCGGCGGATGAACACCAACGAAGGCTGAACGGAGGAGGGCCAGGTGGCAGAGCTGGACGGTCGGGTGGTGGCGGTGACGGGGGCGGGCCGGGGCATCGGCCGGGAGCACGCGCTCCTGATGGCCGCCGAGGGAGCCAGGGTGGTGGTCAACGACCTGGGTGGCGCCGCCGACGGGGTGGGCGCCGATCCCACAGCGGCGGAGCAGGTGGTCGATGAGATCCGGTCGGCGGGCGGCACGGCCATCGCCAATGGCGACGACGTGGCCGACTGGGACGGCGCCCAGCGCCTGATCGAGGGCGCCATCGCCGAGTACGGCGACCTGCACGTCCTGGTGAACAACGCGGGCATCCTGCGCGACCGGATGATCGCCAACATGACCCCCGAGGAGTTCGACGAGGTGGTCCGGGTGCACCTCCGGGGCCACTTCTGCCCCCTGCGCCACGCCGCCGCCTACTGGCGGGACCGGTCCAAGGCCGGCATCGAGGCGGACCGCTCGGTGGTCAACACCTCCTCCAC
>JBFKRY010000178.1:0-7393 GCA_041636995.1 Acidimicrobiales bacterium
CAGTGGTGCGAGTACCCGCCCGAGGTCACCCAGCCCACCACCTGGCCGTCGTGCCAGATGGGCTCGTCGCCGATCACGTCGGCGTCGGCGGCGTCGACGGTCCAGGTCAGCAGCCGCCGCTCGGGGCCCGCCTCGACCAACCGCGCCAGCGCATCCCGCCCGATGAAGTCGCCCTTGCGGTCGTCGAGGCGAACGAACCGCTCCAGCCCGGCCTCGAAGGGGGTGTAGATCGGGCGGTACTCGCGGGCCCAGGACCCGAAGCCCTTGTCGAGGCGCAGCGAGTTCAGGGCGTGCAGGCCGAACAGCCGCAGCCCCAGGTCGGCGCCCGCGGCCGCCAGCAGGTCGAAGGCGTAGCGCTGGGCCGACGCCGGCATCCACAGCTCGTAGCCCAGGTCTCCGGTGTAGCTGACCCGCCCACACCAGGCCCGGGTCCAGCCCAGGTCCAGGGCCCGGAAGTCCATGAACGGGAACGCCTCGGGGGACACGTCGGCGGCGGTCACCCGGGACAGCAGCTCCCGGGACGCCGGCCCCGCGATGGCCAGCCCGCACAGCTGCCAGCCGTTCGTGTGGCAGCGCACCGAGCCGTCGTCGGGCAGGTGCTGGTCGAACCAGCGCTCGTAGTAGCGCTCGGCCACGCCCGAGCCGAACACCAGGAACCGCTCGCCACTGGCCACGTTGCCGGTGGCCCCACCCACCTCGGTGGCTCGCGGTCCCTCCGCAGCACCCGGCGCGGGACCCAGGCAGGCGATGGTCAGGTCGCCGGCCAGGCGGCCGTGGTGGTTCACCATCGGCGCCAGCGCCATCCGGCCCGGGCCCGGGACCCGGTTGGTGGAGAGCCGGTCGAGGAACGCCCGGGCCCCCGGCCCGGTGAGCTCGAACTTGGCGAAGCCGGTGGTCTCCATCAAACCCACTCCGGACCGCACCGCCTGCACCTCGGCCCGGACCTGGTCCCAGGCGTTGGACCGGCCGAAGGTCACCTCCTCCTCCGGCTCCAGCCCCGGAGCCTGGAACCACAGCGCCGATTCCAGGCCGTAGGCGTCGCCCCAGACCGCGTTGCGCTCCACCAGGCGGTCGTGGATGGGGGAGGTCAGCAGGGGCCGCCCGGCCGGGAGGAACTCGTTGGGGAACTGGATCCGGAACCGGCGGCTGTAGTTCTCGCGGACCTTGGCGTCGGTGTAGGCCATGGAGGCCCAGTCGCCGTAGCGGGCCACGTCCATGCCCCACACGTCGAAGCCCGGGTCGCCGTCGGTCATCCAGTTGGCCAGGGCCAGCCCCACCCCGCCGCCCTGGGACAGCCCGGCCATGACCGCGCAAGCGGTCCAGTAGCCCGGCAGGCCCCGGACGGGCCCGAGCAGGGGGTTGCCGTCGGGCGAGAAGGTGAACGGGCCGTTGACGACCTGCTTGATGCCGGCCTCGGCGAACACCGGGAAGTGCCGGAAGCCGACAGCCAGGGAGTCGGCGATGTGGTCCAGGTCGGGCGGAAGCAGCCGCATGCCGAAGTCCCAGGGGGTCTCGGTGGGGCTCCAGGGCCGTCCGTCGCGCTCGTAGGTGCCGAGCAGCAGACCGCCGCCCTCCTGGCGCATGTAGATCTCGCCGCCGAAGTCGATGCAGTGGAGCAGCTCCCGCCCGGTGGCCGCGTTGTGCTCGGCCACCTCGGCGATCTCCTCGGTGACCAGGTACTGGTGGGCCATGGCCAGCACCGGCAGTTCCAGGCCCACCATGCGCCCCACCTCGCGGGCCCACAGCCCCCCGGCGTTGACCACGTGCTGGCACCGGACCCGGCCCAGGTCGTCGCCGGTGTCGGTGCGGACCAGGTGCACGTCCCAGACCCCGTCGGCGGCTCGGGTGATTGCCCGGGCCCAGGTGTTCCGGTGGATCTCGGCACCGGCGTCGCGGGCGGCCTTGGCGTAGGCATGGGTGACGCCGGAGGGGTCGACGTGGCCCTCGTGGGCGTCGTACATGGCGCCCACGAAGTACTGCTCGTCGAGGATCGGCACCAGCTCCTTGGCCTCGGCGACCGAGATCAGCTCGGTCTCCATGCCCAGGTACCGGCCCCGGGCGTGGGCCATGGCCAGCCAGTCCATGCGCTCGGCGGTGTCGGCCAGCATCACCCCGCCGGTGATGTGGATCCCGCAGTCCTGGCCCGACACCTGCTCGATCTCCCGGTACAGCTCGATGGTGTACTGCTGCAGCTTGGCGACGTTGGGGTCGCCGTTCAGCGTGTGCATGCCACCGGCCGAGTGCCAGGTGGACCCCGCGGTGAGCTCGGTGCGCTCCACCAGCATCACGTCCGCCCAGCCGGCCCGGGTCAGGTGGTACAGCACGCTGGCTCCCACCACGCCGCCGCCGACCACCACCACCTGCGCCGAGTCCCTCATCGCCGGGAGACGGTAGCCCGCAGCTGGCACCCCGGCCGTGCGAGTCTGCCAGGATTGGGCGGGATGGACGAGCTTCTCGACCGGTTCCGGGCCGGCGATCCGGATGCGGTGCGGGTGGTCTACCGGGTGCACGCCGGTGCGGTGCACACGGTGGCGAGATCGATCGTCGGTGACGGGGCCCTGGCCGCTGAGGTGGTCCAGCAGACCTTCGTGAAGGCCTGGCGGGCCGCGGCGAGCTTCGACCGCAACCGGGACCTGGCCCCGTGGCTGTACTCCATCGCCCGCCGCACCGCGATCGACGTCCTGCGGTCCGAGCGCCGCCCCACCAGGGGCGACCACGCCCCCGAGGTGGACGTGGGGGTGACCCCGCTGTCGTTCGAGCGCACCTGGGAGGTCTACGAGGTCCGGCGGGCCATCGACGACCTGCCCGCGGAGGAGCGGGAGGTCATCCGGCTGTCCCATCTGGAGGGCTTCACCCACACCGAGATCGCCGAGCGGTTGGATGTCCCGCCGGGCACGGTCAAGTCCCGGTCGTTCCGGGCCCACCGGCGCCTGGCCGCGGCGCTCCGCCACCTGCTGTCCGAGCCCGGTGCCGGCGACGCCGCGAACCGGTCGGACATGGCCGACGTAGAGGAGGGAGGAGAGCGATGAGCAACACCGACGACGACGGCCTCGGCCTGCCCGACCACGACCTCGACGCGCTCTCCCGGCTCCTCGACCCGCCGGCCGTCTGGGCCGAGCCCGACCCCGGTCTCGAGGACCGGGTCGTCGCCGCGATCGCGGCCGAGTCGGACCCGGGGGTCGACGGCCTCCGTCACCCGCCGGCGCCCGGCCGGGCCGAACGCCGCCACCTGTGGGTCATCGGCGCCGCCGGGATGCTGCTGCTGGCGCTCGCGGTTGGAATCGGCCTGGGCCTGCGCGACGGCGACGATCCTGTGGCCGACGACATCGAGGTGGCCCTGGCGGGCACCGACCTTGCGCCGGGCGCGTCGGCGGTGGCCGAGCTGCGGGAGACCCCCCAGGGCCTCCGGGTGCTGCTCACGGTCACCGGGCTCGACCCGGCGCCCCCCGGCACGTACTACCAGGGCTGGATGCGCCGCGCCGACGACGGGGTCTCCATCGGCACCTTCCACCTGCGTGGCGGCGACGGCACCATCGAGCTCTGGGGCGGGGTCCCCGCCCGGGACTACCCGGTGATGACGGTGAGCCTCCAGCAGGAGGGTGGGGGACCGGCCAGCTCCGGTCAGGTGGTGCTGCGGGGCGAGCTGGACTCCTGAGCCCGGCGGCGGAGCACCCGGAGCCGCGACAGCACCTCGTCCCGGTCCAGGTAGCAGCCCCGCAGGTAGCGGCGCCCGCCACCGGCGTCGAAGGCGTCGCGGCCGTGGAGGACCCGCCGGTTGTCGAATCCCACCAGGTCGCCCGGCCGGAACGGGTAGCCGATCTGGAAGCGCTCGTCGGCGCACAGCTCGTTGAACCGCTTGGCCGCCCGGTAGGCCCGAGGCACGTCGCGCTCGTCCATGTCCGGGAACGCCCGAACCGGGTAGAAGGCCCTGATCGTGAGGGGCGTCCCGTCCCGGCCGCCGTCGAGCAGGGGCCCGGACCAGCGGTGGTCGTGCTCCCGTGAGCGGTTGAAGAAGATCCAGCGGAGCGAGGTGAGGGCCTCGTAGGTCTCGGGCTCGTGGGTCACGAGGTGACGGGCCACCGCGGCGCCGTCGGTCATCCGGCTCCAGCCGCCGGCCACGGTGTTCTCGATGCAGTGCAGGAGCTGGAAGCCCGGTGGCACCTCCCGGGTGGGCAGGTCGGTGTGGGGGCCCAGCCGCAGCGTGGTGTTGGCCGTGCTGTTCTCGTCGTTCGCCAGGATCTCGGCCTTGACGGGGAAGTCGAGGCCGAAATTGGTGCTGCGCTGAACGCCGATGCGGTCGGCCACCGCCAGGACCGTCCCCTCCTCGGCGGGCAGGTTCTCCAGGCGGCCGATGCCCAGGCGCACCAGGGCCTCCAGCCACTCGAGGAGGACGCCGTCGTCGACCAGCACCCGGGCGCCGTCGAAGGTCGGCGGCTCGGCCAGGTCGGCGCCGGTCCAGGGCTCGAGCGCGGGGAGCCAGGCGTTCACCTGGTGCTGGCCGTCGGCCACGTGCCGGAGCCAGCCCGGATGGATCCGGCCCCCGAAGCCGTCCGACCAGTCCAGCTCGAGGGCACCGTCCTCGCCGACCGCGACCCGGCACAGCGACAGGTCCGCGGCGAAGGTCGCGGGGTCGAGAGTGCCCTCCCGGGTCACCGGATCGACGGCGCCCTCGGCCACCACGTTCTCGCGCAGCCACCAGGCGTGGGCGGCCAGCTCGGTGCCGTCTGCCCAGCGGGCCCGCACCAGCTCCCCGTCGAGGTCGGCGGCGCACAGGGGGTGCCAGGGGTAGCGGTAGAAGTCCGGCGTGAGGGGCTCGGCGGCGGCCATGCGCGAGTGTCGCGCTGCGCCGGCACCGGTGCCATAGGGTGACGCCATGGACCCGCTGACGTACGGGCACCTGTTCGCGAACGGCCTCGAGTTCCGCGTGGCCCAGGCGAATCCGGGCGGGGAGCGGGGCTTGGCGCTCCTGCTGCACGGCTTCCCGGAGCTGGCGTTCTCGTGGCGGTTCCAGATCCCGCTGCTGGCCGACATGGGCTACGAGGTGTGGGCTCCCGACCTGCGCGGCTACGGCGAGTCGGGCAAGCCCGAGCCGATCTCGGCCTACGACCTGGACCACCTGGTGGCCGACGTCGCGGCCCTGATCGACCTGTCCGGCCGGGACCGGGTCACCCTGGTCGGCCACGACTGGGGTGGAATGATCGCCTGGGAGACCGCCATCCGGCGGACCCGGCCGCTCGAGCGGTTGATCGTGATGAACATCCCGCACCCGGCGTGCATGCGCCGGGAGCTGCGTCGGCTCCGCCAGCTCCGGCGCTCGTGGTACATGTTCTTCTTCCGGATCCCGTGGCTGCCCGAGACCATGCTGAAGGCCCGTCGGGCCCGGGCGATCGGCCGGGCGTTCGAACGCAGCTGTGTCGACCCGTCCCGGTTCCCCGAGGACGTGACCGACGTCTACCGGGCCGCCGCGGTCCGACCCCGGGCCATGGAGTCGATGCTCAACTACTACCGGGCGGCGTTCCGCAACGGTCGGCTCTCCGCCGGTGAGGAGCCAGCGGTGATCGAGACCCCGACGCTCATGCTGTGGGGCCTCCAGGACACCGCGCTGGGCCGGGAGACCACCGACGGGACCGACCGCTACGTGCGGGACCTGACGCTGCGGTTCATCCCGTCGGCGTCGCACTGGGTCCAACAGGAGGTCCCGGAGATCGTGAACGCCATGATGCGGGCCTGGCTCGACGGCGAAGTGGTCCCCGAGGCCGACGAGATCGACGCCCCCCGGCTCCCCGACCCCGCGATCCCGGTCTAGGCGCTTTCCTGGGGGAAGACCACCAGGCTGGGCTGGTAGCCCGGCGGGGTCTGGTAGCCCAGCAGGTTGAGGGCGGTGGAGGCCACGTGGCTCAGCCCGGCGTCGGCCGGCGGTTCCAGGCGGTACTCGCCCGAGTAGCCCGGGTCGTGGATGGCGAAGGGCACCGGGGAGAGGGTGTGCGACGTCTTGGGGGTGCGCACCCCGTCGGTCTCGGTGTACATGATGTCGGCGTTGCCGTGGTCGGCCGTGAAGATCAGGATGCCGCCGAGCTCGTCGATGACCTCCACCAGCCGGCCGAGGTTCTCGTCGACCACCTCCATGGCCACGATGGCGGCGCCCAGGTTGCCGGTGTGGCCCACCATGTCGCCGTTGGCGAAGTTGATGCGACCGAACCGGTAGTGGCCCGACCGCAGCAGCTCGATGGTGGTGTCGGTGATCTCCCGGGCCTTCATCTCGGGAGCCTGGTCGAACGGCACGATGTCGGAGGGGATCTCGACGTAGGTCTCCAGCTCGGGGTCGAGATAGCCGCTGCGGTTGCCGTTCCAGAAGTAGGTCACGTGGCCGTACTTCTGGGTCTCGCTCACCGCGAAGCTGCGGACCCCGGTCTTGCACAGCAGCTCGCCCATGGTGCGATCGATGGCGGGCGGCGCCACCAGGTACTGCTCGGGCACCAGGGTGTCGCCGTCGTACTGCAGCATCCCGGCGAAGTACACGACGGGGTGATCGCCCCGGTCGAAGGCGTCGAAGTCCTCGCTCTCGTAGGCCCGGCTTATCTCGATGGACCGGTCGCCCCGGAAGTTGTAGAGGACGACGGCGTCGCCGTCGTGCATCCGGCCCACCGGCTCGTCGTCCTCGTCGACGATGACGAAGGCGTCGAGGTTCTGGTCGCCGGCGTCGCTCTCGCGGTACATGGTCTCGACCGCCTCGGTGGCCGACGAGAAGTGACGGCCGATGCCGTGGGTGTGGCAGTGGTAACCCCGCTCGACCATCGGCCAGTCGGCCTCGTAGCGGTCCATGGTGATCTTCATCCGCCCGCCCCCGGTCGCGATCCGGACGTTGGCGCCGTGCTCCTCGTTGAGCTTGCGGATGACCTGCTCGGTCTGGGCGATGTAGTCGAGCGCCGAGCGCGGCGGCACGTCGCGGCCGTCGAGGAGGATGTGGACGCGGATCTCGCTGACGCCCTGTTCGACTGCGGCCTCCATCAGGGCGTAGAGCTGATCGTTGTGTGAGTGGACGTTGCCGTCGGAGTGCAGCCCCAGGAAGTGGAGGGTGTGCTCGGTGCCGTGGCGGATGATCTCGCGCCAGACGTCGGTCTCGAAGATCGACCGATCGGCGATGGCCCGGTTCACGAGCTTGGCGCCCTGGGCGAACACCCGACCCGCGCCCAGGGCGTTGTGGCCGACCTCGCTGTTGCCCATGTCCCCGTCGGACGGCAACCCCACAGCGGTACCGTGGGCGCGGAGACGGGTGTGCGGACACTCGGCGTGCAGTCGGTCCAGGGTGGGCGTCCGTGCCAGGGCCACGGCGTCGTCCTCGCCACCGCTGCCGATGCCCACCCCGTCCATGATCACGATCACCACCGGCCCC
>JBFKRY010000179.1:0-7287 GCA_041636995.1 Acidimicrobiales bacterium
CCCCGAACCCACCCCCAGACCCGAGCCCACGCCCGAGCCGACCACTCCCCCGCCGACGCCCACCCAGCCTCCGGCCGACGGCGGTGACGGTGGCGACGGTGGTGGAGGCGGCGGCGATGGAGGCGGCGGCGATGGAGGGGGTGGCGGAGGCGACGGGACCTAGTGCCCTGCGCCTTGCGGGCAACGACGAATGACCTCGGACACACCCCCGAACGTTCACGGCCCCGGCACTAGAGTGAGCCCGATGGGTCGGACGCTGAGCCAGAAGGTGTGGGACGACCACCTCGTGCGCCCCGGCGGCGACGGCCCCGATTTGCTCTACATCGACCTGCACCTGGTGCACGAGGTCACCTCCCCGCAGGCCTTCGACGGCCTCCGCCTGAACGGCCGGTCCGTCAGGCGCCCCGAGCTCACCGTGGCCACCGAGGACCACAACGTGCCCACGACCGGGACCGACCAGCCCATCGCCGACCCGATCAGCCGCAAGCAGCTCGAGACCCTGCGCGCCAACGCCGCCGAGTTCGGCATCACCCTCTACCCGATGGGCGATCCCCACCAGGGCATCGTCCACGTCATCGGACCCGAGCTGGGGCTCACCCAGCCGGGGATGACCGTCGTCTGCGGCGACAGCCACACCTCCACCCACGGGGCGTTCGGCGCGCTGGCGTTCGGCATCGGCACCAGCGAGGTCGAGCACGTGCTCGCCACCCAGACCCTGCTCCAGAGCCCCCAGGAGACGATGGCCATCACCGTCGACGGCGAGCTGCCCCCGGGGTCGACCGCCAAGGACGTGGTGCTAGCCATCGTCGGCGCCGTCGGCACCGGCGGGGGCATCGGCGCCATCGCCGAGTTCCGCGGCCGGGTCATCGAGGCCCTCTCGATGGAAGGGCGGATGACGGTGTGCAACATGTCGATCGAGTTCGGGGCCAAGGCGGGGTTGATCGCCCCCGACGACACCACCTTCGAGTACCTCGAGGGACGGCCCCACGCCCCCACCGGTGCGGACTGGGACCGGGCCCTGGAGCGGTGGCGGCAGCTCCGCAGCGACGACGACGCCCGCTTCGACCGCGAGGTCACCCTGCACGGCGACCACATCGTCCCCCACGTCACCTGGGGCACCAACCCCGGCCAGGTCATCCCCATCACCGCGACCGTCCCCGCACCCGAGGACTTCGCCGACCCCGGCGAGCGCGATGCTGCAGCCCGGGCCCTGGCCTACATGGATCTCCAGGCGGGGAGCCCGATGACGGAGGTCCCCGTGGACACGGTGTTCATCGGCAGCTGCACCAACAGCCGCATCGAGGATCTCCGCGCCGCGGCGGCGGTGGTCGCGGGCCGGCGGGTGGCCCCGGGGGTGCGCACCCTGGTGGTCCCCGGCTCCGGCCAGGTCAAGGCCCAGGCCGAGGCCGAGGGCCTCGACGACATCTTCCGCAGCGCCGGCTTCGACTGGCGGGAGCCGGGGTGCTCGATGTGTCTGGCCATGAACCCCGACAAGCTCGAGCCCGGCGAGCGCTCGGCGTCCACCAGCAACCGGAACTTCGAGGGCCGCCAGGGCCGGGGCGGCAGGACCCATCTGGTGTCGCCGGCGGTCGCCGCGGCCACCGCCATCGCCGGCCACTTCAGCACGCCCGAGGAGCTGGGGGCGACGTGAAGCCGGTCCGCATGGTGCAGGGCACGGCGGTGCCACTCGACCGCTCCGACGTCGACACCGACCAGATCATCCCCAGCGACTGGCTGAAGCGGGTGGAGCGCACCGGCTTCGAGCAGGGCCTGTTCTCCGAGTGGCGAGACGGCGAGGACTTCGTGCTGAACGACGAGGCCTACGCCGGCGCCTCCATCCTGATCGCCGGTCCGAACTTCGGGACCGGGTCCTCACGCGAGCACGCGGTCTGGGCCATCCAGCAGTACGGCTTCGAGGCGGTGATCTCGCCCCGGTTCGGGCCCATCTTCCGGAACAACGCCACCAAGAACGGGCTGGTGCCGGTGGAGGTGGCCCCCGAGCTGGGCGAGCGGCTGCTGCGCGCCGTCGAGGCCGATCCGGGCCTGGAGCTCACCATCGACGTCGAGCGGAGCACCCTCGAAGCGCCGGCGATCGGGCTCGAGGCCACGTTCCCGCTCGAGGCCGCCACCCGTGAGCGGTTCCTGCTGGGCCTCGACGACATCGGGCTCACCCTCCAGCACGCCGACGCCATCGACGCCTACGAGCGCCGCCGCGCCACCACCTGAGGACCTCGGACACCGGCTGGCGCGAGCAGGCGCAGGCGGCCGAGGTAGTCGTCGCGGCCGTGGTAGCAGCCGTGGAACACCCGGCTGCCCGTGTAGGCCAGGCGGCCGTGGAGGGCGCGCCAGTTGTCGACCAGGAGCCCGTCGCCGGCCCCCAACCGCACCTCGCGCCAGCGACCGCGATCGGTGATGAGCCGGTGCATGGCCGCGTAGGCCTCGTAGAAGCCGCTCATGGCCGGCTCCGGGAGCCAGAAGGGGCTCCGGTCGTAGTTGTTGAAGCTGACCTGCTCGAGCCGGGCGTGCCGGTCGAGCCGGATCGGCGGCCGCTCGGCGAGGTAGTGGACGCCGGGCTCGACGTAGCGGCCCGGTACCGGGACCGTGGTGAGGATCTCGAACGCCGCCGGATCCCGCTGGCGCAGCTCCTCGGCGACGGCGAACCCGTCGACGATCACGCTCTCGCCGCCGCGGCCCGACCGCTCGGCACAGCAGAACAGCTGCAGCGCCGGGGCCTCGGCGAAGTAGGTGCCGTCGGTGTGGGGCTCGAGGAACGTAGTCGAGTAGGCCGAGTCCCGGTGATCGTCCATCTCTGCGGCGAGACGCCACATGGTGCCGAACACGGTGCGGCGCGGCGGGCCGATGCGCCGGGCCAGCTGCTCGGCCGCCTCCAGCGTGGCGGGGATGCCCGTCGCCCGGGCGAAGCCCCACCGCTGGGCGTCGCCCAACCAGGAGCCGAGCGCGGCGTCGTCGGCCACCAGATCGGCGAACGGGACCGGCTCCCCACCGGCCCGCCGGGGTTCGGACCACAGCTGGTGCCGCGCCGGCCGGCCCGGCTCGGTGACCGCGACCAGCAGCGCCGCCGAGCAGGTGGTGGGCGGGCCGCCATCGCGCCAGGCCACCTCCAGCGACCCCCCACCGGGGGCCACGGTGACCTCGCCGACGTTGTCGGCCGGGATCGCGAACGTGTCCACCGTGCGCTGCAGGGTGTCGGGATCGAGGCTGGCCGGATCCTCGCCGTGGTCCCGGAGCCAGCGCCAACCGAACGTCCGGACCCGGCCCTCGATGACCACCTCGACGCCCCCCTCGCCCGCCTGCGCCCGCTCGATCCTCGGCCCCTCCACGCTGCGACGCTACCGGGCCGGATCGGGCCCCGGGGCCCACTTTTCCGGAGCGCCGGGAACCTCGCGGCTCGGCTGTGACGTCTCATCACCAAGCCGAGAAGCTCCGAAGGACCATCATGCGCAAGCTCACGTTCCCCCTCCTGGCCATCCTGCTGGTCGCCGCGGCCTGCTCCAGCACCGAGGATCCGCCCCAGGTGACGGGCCCGACGGTGGGCGCCGACGACGGCACCGACGGGAACGGCGCCGACGACCCGGTGGTTGAGCTCGATCCCGACGACATCAGGCTGCTGTCCCGGCTGGTCCCGTTCCGGGACTGCGACGAGCTGCTCGAGCACCTCAAGGACGAGGCCCGCGAGCGGGTCGGACCCTACGGCCTGGACTACTTCGGCGGTGGCTTCTTCCGCGACGAGATCGCAGTCCTCGAGGAGACCGGCGACTTCGGTGACGATGCGGCGTCCGAGGCCGAGGCCGACCGGGGCACGGCCAGCCAAACGCCCCAGGCCGAGGGCGGCGACGGCGACGCCGAGTACACGGGCACGAACGTGCAGGAGGCGGGCGTCGACGAGCCCGACCTGGTGAAGACCGACGGCGAGCGCATCCTCGTCGTGTCCGAGAGCGTCCTGACCTACGTGGACGTCTCCTCGGGCGACCCCGAGAAGACCGACTCCATCCGCATCCCCGAGGGCTGGGGCCACGAGATGTTCTTCCAGGGCGATCGGGCCCTGCTGTTCACCAACGGCGGCACCTTCCCGCACCCCATCCCGCTCATCGAGGGCGATGCCGACGTCGCCGAGAGCACCATCTCCCCGGAGTGGTACCCGGCAGGAGCCGCCATCATCGAGGTCGACCTCTCCGACCCCGACGACCTCGAGATCGTGGCCACCTTGAAGATCCAGGGCCAGTACCTGAGCGCCCGGCGCGTGGGTGACACCGTCCGCCTGGCCCTGACCAGCCCGCCGAACCAGCTGCCGTGGGTCTACCCGAGCACGCCCGCCAGCGAGGAGCGGGCGGAGCGCTTCAACCGGCAGCTCATCGACGAGACCACCATCGAGGACTGGATCCCCCGGTACGAGCTCACCGACGACGAGGGCACGACCACCGGCCCGCTGCTCGACTGCGACCGGCTGCACCGGCCGGGGCAGTTCAGCGGCTTCGACGTGGTGTCGGTGCTGAGCTTCGACCTCGACGGTGGGGTCGACCGGGGCGACGGCGTCGGCGTGCTCGCCGGCGGCCAGACCGTGTACGCATCGACGGATCGCTTCTACGTGGCCACCACCGCCTGGGCCGGCCAGGAGGTCCAGGGCCAGGACGGGATCGTGGAGTGGGAGGAGAACTACACCACCAACATCCACGCCTTCGCCATCGAGACCGACGAGGCCGCCTCCTACGTGGCGTCGGGGAGCGTCGAGGGCAGCCTGCTCAACCAGTTCTCGATGGACGAGCACGACGGCTACCTGCGGGTGATCACCACCGACGGCTCCCCGTGGAACAGGCAGAACCAGAGCGAGACCTCGCTGGTCGTGCTCGAGGAGGACGGCGACGAGCTGACCGAGGTGGGTCGGGTCGGCGGGTTGGGCAAGGGGGAGACCCTGTTCTCGGCCCGGCTGCTCGACGACGTCGGCTTCGCGGTCACCTTCCGCCAGATCGACCCGTTCTACGTGCTCGACCTCCGTGACCCCGAGAACCCCGAGGTCACCGGCGAGCTGAAGATCCCCGGGTTCTCCACCTACCTGCATCCCATCGAAGACGACTACGTCGCCGGCGTGGGCCAGCACGCGACCGACGAGGGACGCACCCTGGGCCTGAAGGTGAGCCTCTTCGACGTGTCCGACCCCGGCGATCCCGCCGAGGTGGACACGTGGATCCTGGAGGGAGCCAACTCGCCGGTGGAGTACGACCACCGGGCCTTCCAGTTCCTGCCCGACCGAGGTCTGGCAATCGTGCCCTTCTCCCTCTGGAGCGGCCAGACCAACGGCGCGGCGCTGCTGCGGATCGAGGACGGCAGCATCACCGACCTGGGCCGGGTCACCCACACCCCCGCCACCGTCCAGCCCACCAGCGACTGCCGGGTCCTCGGGGTCGACGACCTGCCCGAGGACACCGAGCTCTTCTTCATCGCCCAGGACGTGAGCATCGTGCAGTACTGCGGGCCGAACGACACCGGTGGCTACGGCAGCTGGTACTGCGACGTGATCCCGCTCGCGGACCTCCGGTTCTGGGGTGATCTGGAGACCATGGACGAGCTGATCGACGACCTGACCGGCGGTCGGTTCGATCCCGATCAGCCCGACGACGACCGGGTCGAGATCTGCTGGCCCGATGGCGGCACCCACCGGTACGACATCCAGCGCAGCCTGGTCATCGACGACACCCTCTGGACGATGAGCCCCACCCAGCTGCAGGCCAACGACCTGGACGTCCTCGACGACCTCCCCGTCGAAGCCGTCATCGAGCTGGGCTGACTGGGCCCGGGACCCGGCACCGGCGAAGGCCCGCCCTCCTTCCCCCCGGTGCCGGGGTCCCTCCACGCCCGGGTCCGTGTGCCAGACTCTGGCCCTCGCCGACGAGCGCCGGGGGTGACCGATGGACGACCGCGCCGCCATGCCTGAACGCCTGGCCGCGTTCCTCAGCGCGGTGGATCCCGACCGGGGCCGGGCCAGCTGCGTGCACTACGAGCCGATGGCCGGTGGGTACAGCAGGTCGATGGCCCGGGCCACCGTGACCTGGAGCGACGGCAGCACCACCGTGACCGAGACCGTGGTCCTGCGGGGTGATCCACCTCCAGGGCAGGCGCTCATCGAGACCGACCGCGACGCGGAGTGGCTGGTGCACCAGGCCCTCACCCAGCTGGGGGCGCTGGACCTCCCGGCTGCCCGCTACTACGACGCCACCGGCGAGCACCTGGGCACCAAGTGCATCGTGATGGACTTCTGCGAGGGCGAGAGCCTGCAGACCTGGCTCGAGGGCCGCGACGATCTGGCCGAGCAGGCCATCCTGCTCGCCGAGCAACTGGCGCAGATCCACCAGGTCCGGGTGGCGGACCTGCCCGCCGAGCTCGAACGGCCGCCGGACCCCGAGCGGGTGATCGACGACCTGATCGACCTGTGGGAGGTCATCGACCGCCAGCACGTGAACAACAGCCCGATCTACCGGTACGTGAACACCTGGCTGCGGGCGAATCGGCCGGCGCCGATGCCGCCGACCCTCGTCCACGGCGACTTCCAGAACCCGAACATCATGATCGACGGGGCGGGCGAGCGCCGCATGATCGACTGGGAGTTCGCCCACATCGGCGATCCCCGCGAGGACATCGGCTGGTACAACCTGTACTCGTCGGTGGCGGGGACCAACCTCTACCAGGCCGACCCGGCCGGCTTCCTGGCCCGGTACCGCGAGCTCACCGGGTTCGACCCGGCCGACGTGAACGAGTGGACCGTCGGCTACTTCACCATCGTGGCCGCCGCGAAGGTCGCCTACGAGGTGCTCAACGCCATCAACGGCCTGGCCACCGGGGCGGTGCGCTCCACCATGGCGGCACACCAGGCGGTCGGCGCGATCACCACCGGCAACGGCATCTACCTGGATCTGATCGCCGGGCTCGAGCAGGCCGAGGAGGCCTCGTGATCCCCCGGCCGAGCACCGCCCAGCTCCTCCAGCAGTGCCGCCGGGACCTCGTCGACGTGGTCATTCCCCAGGTGGCGGACGAGACCACCGCGGTCACCCTCGAGCAGATCCAGATGGTGCTCGACGTCTGCGCCCATCGGGCCGACAACGAGATCCACGACCTGGTCGCCGAGACCGCCGAGATGGAAGCGTTCGTCGCAGCCGCGCTCGACGACCACCCCGAGGGGCTCCCCCGGACCCGGGCATCGTTCGACGCCGCACTGGCCCAGCGCCCCGACGGGCTGCGCACCCCCGCGATCGGGGCGTTCCACGACCTCGTCGC
>JBFKRY010000180.1:0-7218 GCA_041636995.1 Acidimicrobiales bacterium
CCTGGTCGACGCCCTGCACCGGGCGGTGCGGGCCTGGCGCCACCCCCAACGCCGGGCCGCGATCCAGCGCCGGGGCATGAGCGCGGACTGGTCGTGGGACGCGCCAGCAGCCGAGCACATCGCGCTCTACGAGTCGCTGCGATCCTCGTCGTCGCCCATCTCGTCGGGGCCGTGAGCCCGGGCCCCCTTGGCCAGCACCACCACGCCGCTGTCCGACACGGTGTAGCGCTCGGCGTCGAGCTCGGGGTCGAAGCCGATGCGGGCGCCCGGCGGTACCACCACGTTCTTGTCGAGTACCGCCCGCCGGACCTGCGCCGCCTCGCCGATCACCACCCCGTCCAGCAGCACCGAGTCCTCCACCAGGGCCCCGCCGGCGATCCGGACCCCCGGTGACAGGACCGAGCCCCTCACCTTGCCGCCGGCCACCACCACGCCGTTGCTCAGCAGCGACATCCGCACCGAGGAGGGGCCGTGGGTGCCGTCCCTGACCACCTTGGCCGGGGGCACGGTGCGGCCCAGGGTGTAGATGGGCCACTCGTCGTTGTAGAGGTCGAAGGCGGGGAAGTCGTCGACCAGGTCCATGTGGCTGTCGTAGTAGCTGTCGAGGGTCCCGACGTCGCGCCAGTAGTGCGGCCGCCCCTCCTGACCGGGCACCACGTTCTCGGTGAAGTCGTACACGTGGGCATCGCCCGAGCCGACCATCGCGGGGATGAGGTCGCCCCCGATGTCGTGGCCGGTGGACTCGTCGGCCGCGTTGACGTGCAGCAGGTCGATGAGCGCCGACGCGGTGAACACGTAGTTCCCCATCGAGGCCAGCACCTCGTCTGGGCTGTCGGGCAGGCCGGTCACGTCCGCAGGCGCAGGCTTCTCGAGGAAGGCCGTGATCCTGGTCTTCTCACCGGCCTGGATCACCCCGAACTGGTGCGACTCCTGGCGCGGGACCCGGATGCCGGCCACGCTGACCCCGGCCCCGCTGGCGATGTGGTGGTCGAGCATCTGGCGGGGATCGATCCGGTAGATGTGGTCGGCGCCGAACACGAACACGTAATCGGGACGCTCGTCCTCGATCAGGTTGAGGCTCTGGAACATGGCGTCGGCGGAGCCCTGGAACCAGTGCGGGCCCACGCGCATCTGGGCCGGGACGGTGGTCACGTAGTTGCCCAGGAAGGTGCTGAGGCGCCACGTCCTCGAGATGTGCACGTCGAGGCTGTGGCTCTTGTACTGGGTGAGCACGACGATCTTCCGGTAGCCGCCGTTGGCCAGGTTCGACAGCGGGAAGTCGATGAGCCGGTAGTGGCCGCCGAACGGGACAGCCGGCTTGGCCCGATCGAGCGTCAGCGGCGACAGCCGCTTGCCCTCACCACCGGCGAGCACGATGCTCAGCACCTTCGGACGGGTCGTCACTTCGAGCATGGCCCCAGATTGCCTCATATCTTGACGGGCATGAAGACGGGCTCCTCGGTGGAACCAGCGGCGCCCATCGAGGACTTCGACCTCTGGCGCTTCGCCGAGGGCACCCACGACGGCCTGTCGCACCTGCTGGGCGCCCAGCTCGACCCCGACGGCTGCACCTTCCGGGTCTGGGCTCCGGCAGCCGCGTCGGTCAGCGTCATCGGCGACTTCAACGGCTGGGATCCGGACGCGGCGGCGCTGCAGCCCTCCGAGGCCGGCATCTGGTCGGGTCGGATCGCCGGCGCTGCCCGGGGCCAGCGCTACCAGTACCGGGTGGGGACCGCCGGCGGCGGGTGGCGCGACAAGGCGGACCCCGTCGGGTTCGCGTGCGAGGAGCCGCCGGCCACCGCGTCGCGCATCTGGTCGCTCGAGCACCGGTGGGGCGACGAGCGCTGGATGGCGGAGCGGGCCGACCGCAACGCCCACGACGGGCCCATCTCCATCTACGAGCTGCACCTGGGGTCGTGGCGCTACGAGCCCGGCGGCTACCGGGCCATCGCCGCCCAGCTCGCCGACCACCTCGACCGCACCGGCTTCACCCACGTGGAGCTGCTGCCGGTGATGGAGCACCCGTTCTACGGCTCGTGGGGCTATCAGACCACCGGCTACTTCGCGCCCACCGCGCGCTATGGCGCGCCCCAGGATCTGATGGCGTTCATCGAGCTGCTGCACCAGCGGGGCTACGGCGTATTGCTGGACTGGGTGCCGAGCCACTTCCCCACCGACGACCACGGTCTGGCCCACTTCGACGGCAGCCCCCTCTACGAGCACCCCGACCCCAGGCTCGGGTTCCATCCCGACTGGCACAGCGCCGTCTTCGACTACGACCGCCACCAGGTGCGGAGCTTCCTGCTGTCCAGCGCCCGGTTCTGGCTCGAGCGCTACCACGCCGACGGCCTGCGGGTCGACGCGGTGGCCTCGATGCTCTACCGGGACTACTCCCGCGGCGACGACTGGATCCCGAACGAGCACGGGGGCAACGAGAACCTGGGCGCGGTCACCCTCCTGCAGGAGCTGAACCGACGGGTGTACCTGCATCACCCCGACGTGCTCACCGTTGCCGAGGAGTCCACCGCGTGGCCGGGGGTGTCCCATCCCACCGACGCCGGCGGGCTGGGCTTCGGTTTCAAGTGGGACATGGGCTGGATGAACGACACCCTGCGCTACATCGGGCGCGATCCGGTCCATCGTCGCTGGCATCACGACGACCTGACCTTCCGGATGGTGTACGCGTTCGACGAGAACTACGTGCTACCGCTCTCACACGACGAGGTGGTGCACGGCAAGGGCTCGCTGCTCTCCCGCCAGCCCGGCGACCGGTGGCAGCAGCTGGCCGGGCTGCGCCTGCTCTACGGCTACCAGTACGGCCTCCCGGGCAAGAAGCTGCTGTTCATGGGCTCCGAGCTGGCGCCCGAGCACGAGTGGAACCACGAGGAGGAGCTGCCGTGGCGGCTCCTGGCCGACGACACCCACGCCGGGGTCTTCGACTGGGTCGCCCGGCTGAACGCCGTCTATCGGGCCGAGCCCGCGCTGCACCGTGTCGACAGCCGGCCCGACGGCTTCGGCTGGGTGGTCGGCGACGACGAGGACAACAGCGTCCTGGCCTTCCTGCGCCACGCCCCGGGAGCGCGGTCGGTGCTGGTGGCGTGCAACTTCACCCCCGTGGCCCGCCACGACTACCGGGTGGGGGTCCCGGCGCCGGGCCGGTGGATCGAGCTGGCCAACAGCGACGACGCCCGCTTCGGCGGCAGCGGCGCCGTCAACGTCGACACCGCCACCGGCGCCGACGCCGCCCACGGCCACCAGCAGTCGTTGAGATTGACGCTCCCGCCCCTGGCCGCCTGCTTCCTCGCGCTCGATGACTGAGGTCGGCGTCGGCACCCTGCACCGTCTGGCCGCGCTGATGGGGGTGGCCACCCGCTACCACGACGGCCTCGGCCGGCTGGTGGTGGTGTCCCCGGACACCCTGGTCCGCGTCTGCGCCTCGCTCGGGGCTCCGATCGAGGCCCCCGGCGACGCCGCCTACGCCATCCGGGCCCTCCGGTCGGCCGAGGCCGACGAGATGCTGCCGCCGGTGCTGGTCGCCTGGGACGGCATCCTCGACGACGAGCCGGTCTCGGCGACCCGGGGGCGTGGTCGGGGCGTCCTCACCCTGGAAGACGGCACCCAGCTGGAGGTCGAGGAGCGCCACGGCACCATCGGGCTCCGCCACCAGATCCCTCCCGGCTACCACCGGCTGCGGCTGGAGGCGGGCGAGCGCTGGACCGAGAGCACCGTGATCAGCGCGCCGATCCGGTCGTTCGCCGGCAACGGCACCGGCCGCTGGGGTGTGGCCGCCCAACTGGCGGCGCTGCGGTCGGCCCGGAGCCGATCGGTCGGGGATCTCGCCGACCTGGCCGTTGCCTGCGACTGGCTCGGCCGTTGCGGGGGCGACCTGGTCGCGCTGCTGCCCCTGCTGCCCACCTTCAACGACGAGGCCGCCGAGCCCAGCCCCTACTCGCCGGTGAGCCGGCTGTTCTGGAGCGAGCTGGTGCTCGACCTGGGCGATCGTCACCGGCCGGCGCCGGCGGCCTCTCGCCTGTCGGTCCGCGCTGCCGACGCGGAGGTCCGGACGGCGCTGGCGGACCGGCCACCACCGCCGGCCGAGGAGATCGACGCGGAGCTGGCCGGCTACGCCCGCTTCCGGGGCGCCCAGCGGCGGCTGGGCCGCGACTGGCGTCGCTGGCCCGCGACGGCCCGGGCGGGCGCGATCGATGACTCGTCGGTCGACCGCGACGAGGAGCGGTTCCACCTGGTGGCCCAGACCGAGGCCCGCCGGCAGATGATCGACCTGCGCCGCCGCGCCGACGAGGGTCCGGTGCAGCTCGGGCTCGACCTGGCCGTGGGGGTGCACCCGGAGGGCTACGACGCCTGGTCACGCCAGGGGCTGTTCGCGGCGGGCGTGGTGGTGGGCGCGCCGCCGGACCCGGGGTTCCCGAGCGGCCAGAGCTGGGGCTTCCCGCCGGTCCTCCCGCATCGGTCCCGGGAGGAGGGCCACCGCTACCTGGCCGCCAGCGTGGCCCACCAGGCGGCGCTGGCCGGGATGTTGCGGATCGACCACATCATGGCGATGAGCCGCCTCTACTGGATCCCCGACGGCATGGACCTCGACGCCGGCACCTACGTCGGCTACCCCACCGACGAGCTGTTCGCGGTGCTGTGCCTGGAATCGCACCGCAACCGCTGCGAGCTGGTGGGCGAGAACCTGGGGACCGTGCCCCCCGAAGTCGACGAGGCCCTGCCCCGGCACCACATCCGGGGCACCTACGTGACCCAGTTCGCGACCAGCGCCACGGGACGGGTGCCGGGTCCCCGACCCGACGAGGTGGCCATGATCGGCACCCACGACACCCCCACCTTCGCCGGCTGGCTCACCGGCGCCGACATCGAGGAACGGGTCCGGGTCGGGCTGCTCGATCCAGCCGACGCCGAGCACGAGCGTCAGGCCCGCCAGCTGGCCACCCACAAGCTGGCGACCCAGCTCGGCGCCACCATCGCCGAGCCCGCTCGCCTGCTGGACGCGCTGCTCGGCTGGCTCGGCGCCTCGCCGGCCCCGCTGGTGATCCTGTGGCTCGAGGACCTGTGGCTCGAGGACCAGCCGGTGAACGTGCCGGGCTCGACCACCACCGACCGGCCCAACTGGCAGCGCCCCATGCGCCACCTCCTCGAGGCCGTCATGGCCGACCCGACCGTGGCTCGGCATGTCGAGGTGCTGGACCAGGCGCGACGTCGCCGCAGGAAGCGGTGACGCCGACTGTCCCCGCGGCCTCAGTCGACCCCGTCGACGATGTAGGCGTTGGCGCGGACCGCACCGTTACGGAGGGCCTTGGCCTGCTGATACTGCTCGCCGTCGTACCACTGGCGGGCCGCCTCCATCGATTCGAAGGCCACCACGACGGTGCGGCCCAGGGGCGGGTCGCCCTCGAGCACGTCGACCTCGCCGCCGCGCACCAGGTAGGTGCCCCCGCCGGCCTCCACCGCCGGCCCCGCCGCGGCCCGGTACTGGTCGTAGCGCTCCTGGTCGAGCACGTCGGCCTGGTAGATCAGATATGCGGTCATTCGGGTTCCTCGCCGATCGCGGTCGCCGAAACCGAGCATTCACTCGCCGGCAACGCGGAACGCACGCCCGGCCGATACGGTCTCGCTGTGGGATCAACATACTCCGGCGGCAACCACCCCTCGACCGCTCGCATCGGCGCGCTCTACTGGCCCGCCCGGGCATTGTCGGCCCCGTTCCGCCGACTCTGGTTCGACGTCGAGCTGATGGGCGCGGCCAACGTCCCGACCGATGGCCCCGTCATCCTGGCCGCCAACCACATCTCGTTCCTGGACTCGTTCCTGTTGATGTACGGCTTGCCCCGCAAGGTGATGTTCCTCGGCAAGGCCGAGTACTGCGAGAGCTGGAAGACGCGACTCTTCCCCGCGGCAGGGATGATCCCGGTCGACCGGAGCGGTCGAGGCATCGCCACCTCGCTGGCCCGGGCTGCAGCGGTGCTCGACCGCGGCGGCGTCATCGGCGTCTTCCCCGAGGGCACCCGTTCCCGCAACGGGCTCGTGCACCGGGGCCACACCGGCGCGGCCCACCTGGCCCAGCGCACCGGAGCGGCACTGGTGCCGGTGGGGATCAGCGGCACCGACCAGGCTCAGCCTCCCGGGGCTCGGTTCCCGAAGCCCGGCAGCGAGATCGAGTTCCGCTTCGGTGCCCCGATCGGCCTCGCCCCCCACGGCCGTGGGGCCACGGCCCGGCGGTGCCTGACCCGAGAGCTCATGGAGAACATCGCCGTGCTCGCCAACCGCCCCTACGTGGACGAGGCCGTCCCGACGATCGAACCGCGTGCACCGGCGTCGGAGGGGGATGCCACCATGTCGGTGTGAGCGCCGGCTGGGTGTGCCCCGCGTGCGAGCGGCGATTCGCCAACGCGAACCAGTGGCACTCGTGTGGCAACGTCGACCTCGACGCCACCCTGGCCCGGCACACCGCCCACGCGGTGGCCATCTACCGGGCCGTGGAGGCAGTCACCGCCTCGGGCGGGGTGCGGGTCCACCCCCAACGCACCAGGATCGCCTTCATCTCGACCATGACCTTCGCCGGGGTGCAGCTGGCCACCCGTTGGGCCGACCTCTCCTTCATCGTGGCCGGCCCGATCGACGACGAGCGCGTCCGGCGGATCGAGCTGTACGGGCCCACGTCGTTCGGCCACACCGTCAGGCTGATGTCGCCCGACGACGTCGACGCCGACGTGCGGAACTGGCTGACAGAGGCCCGCCGGCGGGGCGACCAGGAGACCCTCGACCCCCACGCTGTGGTCGAGCCGATCCTCGGCCGGCCCCTCGAAGTGCTGCGGGTGCCGCTGCGGTCGACGGTGGTGTCCACCGGTCCCCGGCCCGTGCTCGGCCTGCCCCGCTACGCGGCTCAGGCGTTCGGGGCGCACCCGGCCGTGCGGGTCACGATCCGGGCCGCGGTCCACGCCGGCACCGTCCGGGCGAGGGGTGACGGCTGCGAGCTGGTGCTGGACGACGTGACCCTCGGCCAGCTCGGCCTCGGCGCCGGGGATCCGGCCGACCTCACCCTGACCGCCGACCTGTGAGTGAGGCATCCGGGCACGATCGATCCTTGCGCGGCTGCCATGCCCCTCAGCACCGACGGTGGACGGCCGGCGCATGCTCGCGCTTCCGGAGTGGCGATCCCAGAGGCCCGCCGGACTCCCATGACCTGGGTCCTCGCTA
>JBFKRY010000181.1:0-7156 GCA_041636995.1 Acidimicrobiales bacterium
CCCATGTCCTCCACCACCACCCAGTACTGGCGGCGCTGGTCCGACAGGACGAACCGGAGCACCACCCGGCGGTCGGGCAGCGGCGAGGTGTTCAACCGGGCATGGCCCCACCACATGATGACGTCGGGGTCGCACTCCTCGGCGAGCGGGTCCTGCAGCAGCCACGTGGCGCACCAGTCGCCGAGCCCGAACACCACCGGCCGCAGCGCCTGGCCGGCGGGCGTCAGCTGGTACTCGCCGTCGAGTCGCTCGACGACGCCCGCCGCCTCCAGCTCCCGGAGCCGCTTGGACAGCATCGTCCGCGACATCGTCGGCAGCCCGCGGGCGATGTCGTTGAAGGCGTGCGAGCCGATGAGCAGCTCACGCACGACCAGCAGCGACCATCGCTCACCCAGGACCTCGACGGCCTTGGCGATCGGGCAGTACTGGCCGTAGCTCTTCATCGTCTGCCTCCCCGGTACAGAACCGGTACAGAAACAGTACCGCCCGGGTCCAGATCGTGTACTCGTCCCGGACGGGGAACGTCCGTACCGTCCGAGCCAGGACATCGAGCAGAGGAGGA
The DNA here is from genome assembly GCA_041636995.1 of Acidimicrobiales bacterium. Classification (GTDB taxonomy): domain Bacteria; phylum Actinomycetota; class Acidimicrobiia; order Acidimicrobiales; family UBA8592; genus JBFINV01. Next base: position 563 of record JBFKRY010000181.1, read on the forward strand.
CGGATGCAGGAGATGATCGATGTCGCCGAGAAGCTCTGGAGCGAGCTGGACTCCCGCGCTGCTGCGCTCGATCGCGACGGCGGCGAGCCCAGGGAGAGCTACGAGCTCATGGAGGCCAGCGGCTACCTCCGGGGCCCCGTTCCCCGGGAGCTGGGCGGTCTGGGCGCCGAGCTGGGCGAGGTGGCCGCGGCCCAGCGGGTGCTGGCGTCGGCGTGCGCCAGCACCGCCCTCATGGTGAACATGCACCTGTTCCAGGTGGGGGCCGCAGCCGACGGCTGGCGGGCCTCCGGTGCCAACGAGGCGCCGCTGCGCCGGGTGGCCGAGGACGGGATCGTGCTCGGCTCCACCGGCGCCGAAGCCATCGTGGCCGGCGCCTGGGACACCCCCACCTCCGCCACCCGCGACGGCGACGACTACGTGGTGTCCGGGCGCAAGTACTTCTGCTCGCAGGGGGAGCTGATCGACGTGGTCCGGGTCAACGCCCGAGACGCCGACACCGGCGAGATCCTCGTGATCGCCATCCCCACTTCCGCTCCGGGCGTGTCCTTCGACCACACCTGGGACACCCTCGGCATGCGGGGCACCGCCAGCCACGACCTGGTGCTGGACCAGGTCCGGGTGCCGACCACCGCGGTCGGGGTGCGGTTGCCGGCATCGAGCCCGGCGTGGGACCCGGCCTTCGCCCGGGTCATCCGCTGGTTCCTGAGCGGGGTCAGCGGGGTCTACGTCGGGATCGCCGACCGGGCCCGCCGCGAGGCGCTCGACGCCGTGGGTGGGGGCAGGAACAGCGCCTTCCGTGACCCGGCGCTGACCGACGCGATGGTCGGCGAGATGGAGGCGGCCCACTTCCGCGCCGCTGCGATCCTCGAGTGCGGGCTCGGGCGGGTCGAGTTCGGCGGCGACCCCGTCGACGGCATGACCGGGGCGATCCTGCTGAAGGACGAGTCCACCAGCGCCGCGGTCGAGGTGGTCGACCGGGCCGTGGCCCTCGCCGGCGGGCAGGCCTACTTCCGCAGATCAGTCCTGGAGCGGCTTGCCCGAGACGTCCGCGCTGCCCGTCACCACCCGCCGGCCGCGCCGGTCAGCCACCAGATGGTGGGCCTCCGGGTGACCGGACGGGACCCGGCCTCGGCCGCTACCGGCTGACCCTGGCCAGCGACACGAGCACCTGGTGGCCGTCGACGTCGAGGGTCTGCTCGCCCGGCTGGCGCTGCACCTTCACGGCCAGGACGTCGTCGGCGATCTGGTCGCCGTGGGCGTCGAGGGCGGCCTCGATCTCGTCGTCGCCGCCGATGGTCAGCTCGATGCGGTCGGAGATCTCGAGCCCAGCGTCCTTGCGCAGCTCGTTGAGGCTGCGGCTCAGGCTGCGGGCCAGGCCCTCCCGCTCCAGCTCGGCGTCGACCTCCAGGTCGAGGGCCACGGCCCAGGCACCGTCGTCGGCCAGCGCGTAGGAGTCGTGGCCGGTGGCCCGGACCTCGACGTCGTCGGGGCCCAGCTCGAAGTCCCCGACGGTCAACCTGCCGTCGCGGGCCAGTGCCGCGTGCAGAGCGTTGCCGTCGGCCTCGGCGAGCAGCGCCTTGACCTCCTGGACCCGGCTGCCCAGCCGGGGCCCGAGCACCTTGAAATCCGGGACCACCTCCCAGCTCATCAGGTCGTCGAGGCCCTGGACGGTCTCGATCGCCTTGACGTTGAGCTCGTCGCGGATCTCCTCCTCGATCTCCGCGCTCATCGACACCCCCGGATGCACCAGCAGGGCCCGGCGCAGTGGCAGCCGCACCTTGACCCCGCCCTCGGACCGGGCCGACCGGCCGAGAGCCACCATGCGCCGCAGGCCCTCGACCTGCGCCGCCAGCTCGGGGTCGGCGTGACCGGCCGCCTCGGGCCAGTCGGCCAGGTGCACCGACTCCTCGCCGGTGAGCGTGCGGTGGATCTCGTCGGCGACGAAGGGGCAGAACGGTGCCAGCAGCTGGGCCAGCACCTGCAGGGCGTGGTGCAGGCTGGCGAAGGCCTGGGGGTCGTGGCCGGACCAGAACCGGGCGCGCGACCGGCGCACGTACCAGTTGGACAGGTCGTCGATCAGGGTGGCGAGCCGGGTGGCGGCGGCGTAGGCGTCGAAGTCCGTCAGCGCCGCGGTGACCACGTCGACGGCGTCGTCGACCTCCGACAGCAGCCAGCGGTCGAGCAGGTGGATGGGCGCCGGCGGCTCGCCGGTGTGGGTCCAGCCCTCGATGTCGGCGTAGGTCACGAAGAACGACAGGACGTTCCAGAGGGTGTCGAGGGTGCGCCGCGACGCGGTGGTGATGGCCTCGTCGCTCACCCGGCGCACGTTCCACGGCGACGACGCGGAGAAGAAGTACCACCGCACTGCGTCGGCGCCGTGACGCTCGATCACCTCCCAGGGGTCGAGGACGTTCCCCCGGGACTTGGACATCTTCTGGCCGTCGGCGTCGACGATCAGGTTGAGGCAGACCACGTTCCGGTACGGCGACTGGCCGAACACCAGGGTGTTCACCGCCAGGAGGGAGTAGAACCAGCCCCGGGTCTGGTCGATGGCCTCGCAGATGAAGTCGGCGGGGAAGTTCTCGTCGAAGGTGGCCCGATCGCCGAACGGGAAGTGGTGCTGGGCCGAGGGCATCGAACCCGAGTCGAACCAGGCGTCGATGACCGGGGGGACCCGCCGGGCCCCGGCCCCGCACTCGGGGCAGCCGATCTCCACCTCGTCGATGTGGGGCCGGTGCGGGTCCAGGTCGCCCAGGTCCCGGCCGGCCAGTCGGCCCAGCTCCTCGAGGGATCCGATGCAGGTGGCGTGACCCTCGGGGCAGCGCCACACCGGGAGCGGGGTGCCCCAGAACCGATCCCGGGACAGGGCCCAGTCGACGTTGCCCTCCAGCCACTTGCCGAACCGGCCGTGCTTGATGGTGTGGGGGTGCCAGCCGATGGTCTCGTTGGCCGCGAGAAGCTCGTCGCGCCGGGCCGAGGTGCGCACGAACCACGAGCCCCGGGCCCAGTAGATCAGCTTGGTGCCGCAGCGCCAGCAATGGGGGTAGCTGTGCTCGTAGGGCTCGGTGAGCACCAGCAGGTCCTGCTCCTCGAGCAGGCCCAGGACGGTCGGGTCGCTCTCGTGCACCGTGTGGCCGGCAAAGGGGATCCGCTCGTCGGTGAACCGGCCGTCCGACGCCACCGGGTTGAGCGTGGGCAGCCCGACCGCCGCGGCCACGTCGGCGTCGTCCTCGCCGAATGCCGGGGCCAGGTGGACGATGCCGGTGCCCTCCTCGGTGCCCACGAAGTCGCCGGTGACCACCCGCTGGCCGCCGTCGCCGATGGGCAGCCACTCGAAGGGGCGGCGGTAGCGCAACCCCTCGAGCTCGGAGCCCCGCACCAGCTCGCCCCGGCGCAGCTCGGGCCAGCGGGCGTCGGCCACCTCCTCGGAGACCAGGAAGGGGCGGGAGCCGTCGCCGGGGTCGAGGGCCACGTACTCGATGTCGGCACCCACCGCGGCCGCGGTGTTGGACACCAGGGTCCAGGGGGTGGTGGTCCACACCAGCAGGTCCTGGTCCCGGTCGACCAGCGGGAACCTCACGAACGCCGAGGCGTCCTGCACCTCCCGGTAGGAGCCGGGCTGGCCCAGCTCGTGCGAGGACAGCGCGGTCTCGCAGCGGGGGCAGTGCGGGACCACCCGATCGGCCTCGTAGAGCAGGCCGTCGTCCCACATCTGCTTGATGAGCCACCAGACCGACTCCACATAGGTGCTGTCCATCGTCCAGTAGGCGTCGCTGGTGTCGATCCAGACCCCGGAGCGGCTGGTGAGCGACACCCAGTCGTCCACGTAGCGGGTGACCGACTCCCGGCAGCGCTGGTTGAACGCGTCGATGCCGTACTCCTCGACCTGTTGCTTGGTGGTCAGCCCCAGCTCCTTCTCGACCTCGATCTCGACCGGGAGGCCGTGGCAGTCCCAACCGCCCTTCCGGGGCACGTCGTGGCCCCGCATGGTCTGGAATCGCGGGTACAGGTCCTTGAAGACCCGGGCCCACACGTGGTGGATGCCGGGCCGGCCGTTGGCGGTGGGCGGGCCCTCGTAGAAGATCCACGGCTCGGCGCCGGCGCGGAGCTTGTGGACCGCGGCGGGGAGGTCGTGGGCGCCCCACCGCTCGAGGCAACGGCGCTCGAGCCCGGGGAGATCGAGATCGGCCTGGAGAGGACCGTAGGGCACCGAGTCAATGGTAGTGGTGCCCGCGGGTAGCGTGGCACGAGCCCATGAGCGAACCCGCAGCCAACCCCGCTCCCGACGACGCCTCGCATCACGAGGGCCCGGTCGACTACATCCGCGAGCGCGTCCGCCAGGACGTGGCCGCGGGCAAGTACGGCGGCCGGGTGCAGACCCGGTTCCCGCCCGAGCCCAACGGCTACCTGCACGTGGGCCACGCCAAGGCCATCACCCTCAACTTCCGGATCGCGGCCGAGCACGGCGGCACCACCCGGCTGCGCATGGACGACACCAACCCCGAGACCGGGGTCGGCGAGTACGCCACCGCGATCGAGGAGGACATCGCCTGGCTGGGGTTCGAGCCCGACGGGCCCACGGTGTTCGCCTCGGACTACTTCGACCAGCTCTACGCGTGGGCCGAGCAGCTGATCGAGGCCGGGCTCGCCTACGTCGACGACCAGGACGCCGAGGCCATCTCGGCCCAGCGGGGCGGCTTCGGCGAGCCGGGGACGGAGAGCCCGTACCGGGACCGCCCGGTCGAGGAGAACCTGGACCTGTTCCGGCGGATGCGTGACGGCGAGTTCGCCGAGGGCGAGCGGGTGCTGCGGGCCAGGATCGACATGAGCTCGCCGAACATGCTCCTGCGCGACCCGGTGCTGTACCGCATCCGCCACACCGCCCACCACCGCACCGGCGACCGCTGGCACATCTATCCCACCTACGACTGGGCCCACGGCCAGAGCGACGCCATCGAGGGGGTCACCCACTCACTGTGCAGCCGCGAGTTCACGGTGCACCGGCCCCTGTACGAGTGGCTGCTGGACCACATCGACCTGCCGGGTGAGGCGCCCCAGCAGCTCGAGTTCCCTCGGCTCAACCTCACCCACACCACCATGTCGAAGCGCCGGCTGGCGCCGCTGGTCGAGGCCGGGGTCATCGACGGTTGGGACGACCCCCGGCTCCCCACCCTCCGGGGGATGCGCCGCCGGGGCTATCCGCCCGAGGCGATCGTCGAGTTCGTGGACCACCTGGGGGTCGGCGGTGCCGACGGCGTGGTGGAGATCGAGCTGCTCGAGAGCTTCGTGCGCACCCACCTCAACCGGGTGGCGCCGCGGCGCATGGCGGTGCTGGAGCCGCTCAAGCTGGTGCTCACCGACTGGCCCGAGGGCCACGTGGAGTGGGTCGACGCCCAGGAGAACCCCGAGGATCCCGGCGCCGGGCACCGCAAGGTGCCGTTCACGGGCGAGCTGTGGATCGAGCAGGACGACTTCCGGGAGGATCCGCCGCCGAAGTACTACCGGCTGACCGTCGGCCGGGAGGTGCGGCTGCGGTCGGCGTTCCTGGTCACCGCCACCGGTGTGGTCCACGACGACGAGGGCCGGGTGGTGGAGGTGCACGCCACCCACGACCCCGACCCCGACGTCCAGCGCAAGGTGAAGTCCACCATGCACTGGGTGTCGGCCGAGCACGCGGTCCCGGCGCGAGTGGCCCTCTACGACCGGCTCTTCACCGACCCCACGTCCGAGGCCCACGACGGCGTCGATGCGATGTCGTTCCTGAACCCCGAGTCCCGGACCATGCGCGACGCCATGGTCGAGCCCGCGCTGGCCGAGACCGCTCCCGACGAGGTGGTGCAGTTCGAGCGACTCGGCTACTTCGCGCGCGATCCCGGCCCCGAGCTGCTCTTCCACCGCACCGTCGGCCTGCGTGACGAGTGGGCCCGCATCCAGAAACGCACCGGGAACGCCTGACGGCGCGGGGTAGCTTGAGGAGCCACATGAGCTCGAGGTCCGCGCCCACGACCACCGCTACCGGCCTGCCGCCGGCCTACGACCCCCACGTCCACGAGCCCGTGGCCCTCGAGGTCTGGGAGGACGCGGGGCTCTTCCACGTGGGTCCGGCCGGGGACGCGGATCCCTACTCGATCGTGATGCCCCCGCCCAACGTCACCGCCGGGCTGCACCTCGGGCACGCGCTGAACAACACCCTCCAGGACGTGCTCATCCGCTACCACCGCATGCGCGGGCTCTCGTCGCTGTGGATCCCCGGCACCGACCACGCCGGGATCGCCACCCAGACGGTGGTGGAGAAGCGGCTGCTGGCCCAGGGGATCAGCCGCCAGGAGATGGGGCGCCAGGCCTTCGTCGACAAGACCCGGGAGTGGAAGGACGACTACGAGGCCGTCATCATCGACCAGCTCAAGGAGATGGGCGCCTCCTGTGACTGGGAGCGGGTGCGGTTCACCATGGACCAGATGTGCGCCACTGCGGTGCGCCATGCCTTCTTCGTGCTGTTCCGCGACGGCCTGATCTACCGGGGGAAACGGCTGGTCAACTGGGATCCGGTGCTCCACACCGCGATCTCGGACCTCGAGGTGGTCTCCGAGGAGG